>NZ_NEUE01000177.1 GCF_002910905.1 Streptomyces sp. SM11
GGACGGCGGCGGACAGCGCGCCGGGCACTCCGGCGAGCCGCTCGCCGACGATGATCAGGGAGTGCTCGGCGCGGAGCGCCTCGGCGGCGGCCGCCCCTTCCGCCTCCAGGCCGACGCCGCCCGCGAGCGCGTCCAGCCACTCGGTCTCGGTGCCGGGGGCGGCGGGCAGCAGGGTGCCGCCCGCCTTCACCAGGCCCCGGGTGGCGTGCGAGGCGAGCGCGAAGGTCCGCTGGCCGCTCTTGCGGTGGGCCTTGCGCAGCCGCAGGAAGACGCCGGGCGCCTCCTCCTCGGACTCGAACCCGACGAGCAGGACCGCGGGGGCCTTCTCCAGCGCGGTGTACGTGACCCCCTCGCCGTCCAGGTCCCGGCCGCGTCCGGCGACCCGGGCGGCCAGGAAGTCGGCCTCCTCGGCGCTGTGGACCCGGGAGCGGAAGTCGATGTCGTTGGTGTCGAGGGCGACCCGGGCGAACTTGCTGTACGCGTAGGCGTCCTCGACGGTCAGCCGGCCGCCGGTCAGGACACCGGTACGGCCGCGGGCTGCGAGGAGACCGGCCGCCGCGGCCGCCAGTGCCTCGGGCCAGCTCGCCGGTTCCAGGACGCCTTCGGCGTTGCGGACCAGCGGGGTGGTGAGCCGGTCGCGCTGCTGGGCGTAACGGAAGCCGAACCGCCCCTTGTCGCAGAGCCACTCCTCGTTGACCTCGGGCTCGTTGGCCGCGAGGCGTCGCATGACCTTGCCGCGCCGGTGGTCGGTCCGGGTCGAGCAGCCGCCCGCGCACTGCTCGCACACCGAGGGGGTGGAGACCAGGTCGAAGGGGCGGGAGCGGAACCGGTACGCCGCCGAGGTCAGCGCGCCGACCGGGCAGATCTGGATGGTGTTGCCGGAGAAGTACGACTCGAAGGGGTCGCCCTCGCCGGTGCCGACCTGCTGGAGCGCGCCGCGCTCGATCAGCTCGATCATCGGGTCGCCCGCCACCTGGTTGGAGAACCGGGTGCAGCGCGCGCAGAGCACGCACCGCTCGCGGTCCAGCAGCACCTGGGTGGAGATCGGGACGGGCTTCTCGAAGGTCCGCTTCTTGCCGTCGAAGCGGGAGTCGGCGCCGCCGTGCGACATCGCCTGGTTCTGGAGGGGGCATTCGCCGCCCTTGTCGCAGACGGGGCAGTCCAGCGGATGGTTGATCAGCAGCAGCTCCATCACTCCCTTCTGCGCCTTCTCGGCGACAGGGGAGGTGATCTGCGACTTGACGACCATGCCGTCGGTGCAGGTGATGGTGCAGGAGGCCATCGGCTTGCGCTGGCCCTCGACCTCGACGATGCACTGGCGGCAGGCGCCCGCGGGGTCGAGGAGCGGGTGGTCGCAGAAGCGCGGGATCTCGATGCCGAGGAGTTCGGCGGCGCGGATGACCAGAGTCCCCTTCGGGACGCTGATCTCGATGCCGTCGATGGTCAGCGTGACCAGGTCCTCGGGCGGGATCGCCGCCTCGCCGCCCCCGGAGGGCGCACTCGTGGTGACTGTCATGCGTTCACCCCCCGGTGAGCGTTCTTGCCGTCGGTGTTCTTGTCGTCGGCCCAGGCCGTGGACCGGGCGGGATCGAAGGGGCAGCCCTTGCCCGTGATGTGTTGCTCGTACTCCTCGCGGAAGTACTTGAGCGAGGAGAAGATCGGCGAGGCGGCGCCGTCGCCGAGCGCGCAGAACGACTTGCCGTTGATGTTGTCGGCGATGTCGTTGAGCTTGTCGAGGTCGGCCATCTCGCCGTTGCCGGCCTCGATGTCACGGAGCAACTGGACCAGCCAGTACGTGCCTTCGCGGCAGGGTGTGCACTTGCCGCAGGACTCGTGGGCGTAGAACTCGGTCCAGCGGGTGACGGCCCGCACGACGCAGGTCGTCTCGTCGAAGCACTGGAGCGCCTTGGTGCCGAGCATGGACCCGGCGGCGCCGACGCCCTCGTAGTCGAGGGGGACGTCGAGGTGCTCCTCGGTGAACATCGGGGTGGAGGAGCCGCCCGGCGTCCAGAACTTCAGGCGGTGTCCGGCCCGGATGCCGCCGCTCATGTCGAGGAGCTGGCGCAGGGTGATGCCGAGCGGGGCCTCGTACTGGCCGGGGCTGGTGACATGGCCGCTGAGCGAGTAGAGCGTGAAGCCCGGGGACTTCTCGCTGCCCATCGACTTGAACCAGTCCTTGCCCCTGTTCAGGATCGCGGGAACCGAGGCGATGGACTCGACGTTGTTCACCACAGTGGGGCAGGCGTACAGACCGGCGACCGCGGGGAAGGGGGGGCGCAGCCGGGGCTGGCCACGCCGTCCTTCGAGAGAGTCGAGCAGCGCGGTTTCCTCACCACAGATGTACGCACCGGCGCCCGCGTGCACCGTGAGTTCCAGATCGAGTCCTGAACCCAGGATGTTCGTCCCCAGATAGCCCGCCTCGTACGCCTCTCGTACGGCCTCGTGCAGTCGTCGCAGCACGGGGACGACCTCACCGCGCAGATAGATGAACGCGTGCGACGAACGGATCGCGTAACAGGCGATCACGATGCCCTCGATGAGGCTGTGCGGGTTCGCGAACAGGAGCGGGATGTCCTTGCAGGTCCCCGGCTCCGACTCGTCGGCGTTGACCACCAGATAGTGCGGTTTGCCATCGCCCTGCGGGATGAACTGCCACTTCATCCCGGTGGGGAAGCCGGCGCCGCCGCGTCCGCGCAGACCGGAGTCCTTGACGTACGCGATGAGGTCGTCGGGGTCCATGGCGAGTGCCTTGCGCAGCCCCTCGTAGCCCTCGTGGCGGCGGTAGGTGTCCAGGGTCCAGGATTCGGGCTGGTCCCAGAAGGCGGAGAGGACGGGTGCGAGCAGCTTCTCGGGGCTCGTCCCGTTGTGGTCGATCTCGGCGGCCAAGGTCATCACTCCCCCTCCTCGGCTGTGGGCCCGGCCGGGTGCTCCGGGTCGGAGGCCGAGGTCTTCTGTGGTGCGTCGTGCGAGCTGAGGTGTTCGGACGGCGAAGGGTCGTGCGGCTGCGTGTCCTGGGGCTGACCGGCGCGCGGGGAGACCACGCGCGCCTTCGGGAGCGCCTCGCCCTTGGCGAGCTTCAGCCCGACGAGGGAGGCGGCGCCCGCGCCGCCGGTCGCCTCGACGGCGCCGGGACGCTCGTCGGGGAAGCCGGCCAGGATCCGGGCGGTGTCCTTGTACGAGCAGATCGGCGCGCCCCGGGTCGGCTCGACGGTGCGGCCGGCGATCAGGTCGTCGACGAGCCGCGTGGCGCTCTGGGGCGTCTGGTTGTCGAAGAACTCCCAGTTGACCATCACGACGGGCGCGAAGTCGCAGGCGGCGTTGCACTCGATGTGTTCGAGGGTGACCTTGCCGTCGTCGGTGGTCTCGTTGTTGCCGACGCCGAGGTGTTCCTTGAGCGTGTCGAAGATGGCGTCGCCGCCCATGACCGCGCACAGGGTGTTGGTGCAGACGCCGACCTGGTAGTCGCCGCCGGCCCTGCGCCGGTACATGGAGTAGAAGGTCGCGACGGCGGTGACCTCGGCGGTGGTGAGGTCGAGCGTCTCGGCGCAGAAGGCCATGCCCGTACGGGAGACGTATCCCTCCTCGGACTGCACGAGGTGCAGCAGCGGCAGGAGGGCGGAGCGGCTGCCGGGGTAGCGGGCGAGCACCTCCTTCGCGTCCGCGTCGAGCCGGGCGCGCACCTCGGCCGGGTAGGGGGTGGCGGGGAGCTGCGGCATCCCCAGACTGACGTCTTGGCGTGATGTGGTCACCGGTCGACGCCTCCCATCACGGGGTCGATGGACGCGACGGCGACGATGACGTCGGCGACCTGGCCGCCTTCGCACATCGCCGCCATGGCCTGCAGGTTGGTGAAGGACGGGTCGCGGAAGTGGACCCGGTAGGGGCGGGTGCCGCCGTCGGAGACGACGTGCACGCCGAGTTCGCCCTTGGGGGACTCGACGGCGGTGTACGTCTGTCCGGCGGGGACCCGGAAGCCCTCGGTCACCAGCTTGAAGTGGTGGATCAGGGCTTCCATGGAGGTGCCCATGATGTTCCTGATGTGGTCGAGGGAGTTGCCGAGTCCGTCGGGGCCCAGGGCGAGCTGGGCGGGCCAGGCGATCTTCTTGTCGGCGACCATGACCGGCCCCGGCTCCAGGCGGTCGATGCACTGCTCGATGATGCGCAGGGACTGGCGCATCTCCTCCAGGCGGATGAGGAAGCGTCCGTAGGAGTCGCAGGTGTCGGTGGTCGGGACGTCGAAGTCGTAGGTCTCGTAGCCGCAGTACGGGTCGCTCTTGCGGAGGTCGTGCGGGAGTCCGGCGGAGCGCAGCACCGGGCCGGTGGCGCCGAGCGCCATGCAGCCGGTGAGGTCGAGGTAGCCGACGTCCTTCATGCGGGCCTTGAAGATGGGGTTGCCGGTGGCGAGCTTGTCGTACTCCGGCAGGTTCTTCTTCATGGTCTTGATGAACTCGCGCAGCTGGTCGACCGCGCCCGGGGGCAGGTCCTGGGCGAGGCCGCCGGGGCGGACGAACGCGTGGTTCATCCGGAGTCCGGTGAAGAGCTCGAAGAGGTCGAGAACCAGTTCACGATCGCGGAAGCCGTAGATCATGATCGTGGTCGCGCCGAGCTCCATGCCGCCGGTGGCGATGCACACCAGGTGCGAGGCGAGCCGGTTGAGCTCCATCAGCAGCACGCGCAGGACGGTGGCCCGGTCGGGGATCTGGTCCTCGATGCCGAGAAGCTTCTCGACGCCCAGGCAGTACGCCGTCTCGTTGAAGAACGGTGTCAGGTAGTCCATCCGCGTGACGAAGGTGGTGCCCTGCGTCCAGTTGCGGAATTCGAGGTTCTTCTCGATGCCGGTGTGGAGGTAGCCGATGCCGCAGCGGGCCTCGGTGACGGTCTCGCCGTCGATCTCCAGGATGAGGCGCAGCACGCCGTGCGTGGACGGGTGCTGGGGGCCCATGTTGACGATGATGCGCTCGTCGTCGGACTTCACCGCGGATTCGACGACCTCGTCCCAGTCGCCGCCGGTGACTGTATATACCGTCCCCTCGGTCGTGGCACGGGGATCCGCAAGGGGTGTCCCGGAGGGACTCGATGAGGGGCGGTGGCCGGGCGACGGGTGGGAGTGGGGAGTGGTCATCAGGAGTACGACCTCCGCTGGTCAGGAGCCGGGATCTGGGCGCCCTTGTACTCGACGGCGATGCCGCCGAGCGGGTAGTCCTTGCGCTGCGGGAAGCCCTGCCAGTCGTCCGGCATCATGATCCGGGTCAGGGCCGGGTGCCCGTCGAAGACGATCCCGAAGAAGTCGTACGCCTCGCGCTCGTGCCAGTCGTTGGTCGGGTAGAGCTCGACGAGCGACGGGATGTGCGGGTCGCTGTCCGGTGCGGACACCTCCAGCCGGATCAGCCGGCCGTGGGTGAGGGAGCGCAGGTGGTAGACGGCGTGCAGCTCGCGGCCCTTGTCGCCCAGGAAGTGGACGCCGCTCACGCCCGTACAGAGCTCGAAGCGCAGGGCGGGGTCGTCGCGCAGGGTGCGGGCGACCTGGACCAGGTGCTCGCGGGCGATGTGGAAGGTCAGCTCGTCGCGGTCGACGACCGTCTTCTCGATGGCGTTCCCGGGAAGCAGGTCCTGTTCCTCCAGGGCCCCTTCGAGCTCGTCGGCCACCTCGTCGAACCAGCCGCCGTACGGCCGGGAGGCGGCTCCCGGCAGGGTGACGGTGCGGACGAGACCGCCGTAGCCGGAGGTGTCGCCGCCGTTGTTCGCGCCGAACATGCCCTTGCGGACGCGGATGACCTCGCCGCCGGTGTCGCGCGGGGCGGGTACGGCTTTGCCGTTGTGCTCGTCGCCGTTCGCGCCGGTGTTCTCGGTCACCGCAGCAGCCCCTTCATCTCGATCAGGGGCAGTGCCTTGAGGGCCGCTTCCTCCGCCTCTCGGGCGGCCTCCTCCGCGTTGACCCCGAGTTTGCCGTCCTGGATCTTCTGGTGGAGCTTGAGGATGGCGTCCAGCAACATCTCGGGGCGGGGCGGACAACCCGGCAAATAGATATCGACCGGGACAATATGATCAACACCCTGCACAATGGCGTAATTATTGAACATTCCGCCTGATGACGCGCAAACCCCCATGGAAATGACCCACTTGGGATTCGGCATCTGGTCGTAGACCTGCCGCAGGACGGGCGCCATCTTCTGGCTCACCCGCCCCGCGACGATCATCAGGTCCGCCTGGCGCGGCGATCCGCGGAAGACCTCCATCCCGAACCGGGCCAGGTCGTAGCGGCCCGCGCCGGTCGTCATCATCTCGATGGCGCAGCAGGCCAGTCCGAACGTGGCCGGGAAGACGGAGGACTTCCGCACCCAGCCCGCGGCCTGCTCGACCGTGGTCAGAACGAAGCCGCTCGGCAGTTTTTCTTCGAGTCCCATGGTGTGCCCCTCAGCCCCTCAGTCCCATTCCAGGCCGCCGCGACGCCACACATACGCGTAGGCGACGAAGACGGTGAGCACGAAGAGCAGCATCTCCACGAGCCCGAAGATCCCCAGGGCGTCGAAGGAGACCGCCCAGGGATAGAGGAAGACGATCTCGATGTCGAAGACGATGAAAAGCATCGCCGTCAGGTAGTACTTGATGGGAAAGCGGCCGCCTCCGACCGGAGTCGGGGTGGGTTCGATACCGCACTCGTACGCTTCGAGCTTTGCCCGGTTGTAGCGCTTGGGGCCGATAAGCGTGGCCATGACCACGGAGAAGATCGCAAACCCTGCCCCGAGGGCGCCGAGCACGAGGATGGGCGCGTAGGCATTCACGCTCCTCGCTCCTTCCAGTCGTCCTTGACCTTTGGACCGCATCGGGCGACCGGCTCGCCACCTCACCAAGATCGTGCACATGTGAGGCAGTTCACAAGCCCGACTGCCCCGCATCCTATGCCCGGTCCCCTGTGATCTGCGACACGGGGTACGACAACGGCTTTGTGATCTCCACCACCTGACGAAGGATCATGAAGTCGTATGAGCGGTGACCTTCACACGCGAAGCGGCCGAGTGATCACGAGACGTGACATTCGACGGTGTTACCGCTGGTCAAAGACGTGCGGCGCTATCAATCGACGGCCTGTACAAGCAAATTGGCGATGGACCGCACGAGCGTGATAAAGGCTCCGGTCGACCTCGACGCTCACCCGGACGAGGGGCGGCGGGGGGCGATGGGGACGTGTGCACGCATTCACGAACTTCCGGATCGAGCACCCGGAGACTCCCCGGACTCCGGCCCGAGCCGCACCCTCCGCCGCACCGGAGGCAACCCGCCCGCGCGACTCGGCGCGCGAGCGGAGTCGAGCGGACGGGATACCTCCGGCGACGGGGCGACCGCGGTTGACCGCGGTTGACCGCGGTTGACCGCGGGCGCCCACGCGGATCGCGGCCGCGAGGGTTGCCCGTCCCAGCGGACTCACACTGTGACCTGCGCCACTCCGCTCCACACCCCGGAAAGCCGGGCTTGGCCATCAGTGTGAACGGATGGTAAGTGACGGGCAATTCGGGCGTATTACCGAAAGGCAGTGATCACGGGCCTGATGGCGGTCGCCCGATTTGCCCGTTACGGCGTCAATAAAGGCGCCCAGAAAGCGGATTCACAGATTCCGAACGTAACTGTGTCGCAACACACGTTTCTTGATGGGACCCCTACCGCCCTGATAGCGCTAGTACCCATGTCCCACACCGCTCACATACCCAGCCACCGGAAGCCCCGCCAGAGCGCCTCGAAGTCGGCACTGCGAGCCGGAGTTGCCGGTGGCGTCCTCAGCACCATCGCGGTCGCGGGTGCCGCCGGTCCGGCCCAGGCCGAGCCGGTGACCCAGACGATCGAGATGCCCACGATCACGTCCGGCTTCTCCACCGCTGTGGCCGCCTCCGCTCAGGCCACCCAGCAGGTCGCCCTCGACCTGGAGACGCAGGCCGCGGAGGACGCCGCGGCCGAGAAGGCCGCGAAGACGGCCAAGAAGGCCCACGCCGAGGCCGTCCGCAAGGCCGAGGCCAAGAAGAAGGCCGAGGCCGCCGCGAAGGCCAAGGCGGAGGCCGAGGCCAAGGCCCAGGCGGAGGAGCGCGCCGAGCGCGCCTCCCGGACCACCGAGCGCACGACGCTCAGCGCCTCCTCCAACTCCTCGGGCAGCTCCGCCTCCGCCCCCTCTTCCTCCTCCTCGAACGTGAGCGGTTCCGCCGCCTCCATCGTGGCGTTCGCCAAGGCCCAGGTCGGCGACGCGTACGTCTCCGGCGGCACCGGCCCCAACGCGTGGGACTGCTCCGGCCTGGTCCAGGCCGCGTACCGCACGGCAGGCATCGACCTGCCGCGCGTCTCGCAGTCCCAGTCGACCGCCGGCACCCAGGTCTCCCTCAACAACCTCCAGCCCGGCGACATCCTCTACTGGGGTAACGCGGGCAGCGCCTACCACGTCGCGATCTACGTCGGCGGCGGCCAGTTCGTCGGTGCGCAGAACTCCAGCACCGGCACGGTGCAGCGCTCCATGGACTACGACCGGCCGACCGGCGCGGTCCGCGTTCTCTGATTCACAAGCGCCCGCGGGCGCTCCGGTGCACGGCTGAGGGCCGCCGCTCCCCCGCTCGGGGGCGGCGGCCCTTCGCCGTCGTCGCGGCGACCAGCGACGCCAGGATCATCAGCAGGGCGCTCACCCAGACCGGCGCCCGGTAGCCGAGCCCACCGTCCAACGCCAGGCCGCCCGCCCACGGGCCCACCGCCGCCCCCAGGTTGAACGCGGTCGTCGAGAAGGCTCCGGCCAGCGTCGGGGCCCCGGGGGCGAGGCCCAGGACCCGGGTGATCAGGGCGGTGCCCGTACCGAAGGCGAGCATGCCGAGGAGCGGGATCAGGGCCAGGGCGAGCACCGGGCTCCCCGCCGTCAGGGCGAGCGCGGCCCAGCCGAGGGCGAGAGCCGTCATGCCCGTGGCGACGAGGGCGGCCGGGCGGGCGTCGGCGAACCGGCCCGCCACCGTGACCCCGGCGAACGAGCCCGCCCCGAAGAGCGCCAGGGACACCGGCACCCACCCCGCGCCCAGGCCCGTCTCCCGGGTGAGGAGCGGCTCCAGGTAGGAGAACGTGCAGAAGGTCGCCCCCTGCACCAGAGCCATCGTGAGCAGGGTCGGCCGCAGCCGGGGGCCGGTCAGCGCCCGCAGTTCGTCCCGTACGGGTACGGGAGCGGTGCCCACGTCCGTGCCCCGGCCGCCCGGAATGGAGCGCAGGACGGCGAGGACGGCGGGCAGCGAGACGATCGCGACCGCCCAGAAGGCCGACCGCCACCCCCAGCGCTCCCCCAGCACCGCGCCGGCCGGCACGCCCACCACACAGGCGATCGTCACTCCGCCGACCACCACGGCGGTGGCCCGGCCCTTCAGCCGGTCGGGGACCATCGCGACGGCCGTCGTCAGAGCCACCGCCCAGAAGCCCGCGTTGGCGAGGGCTCCGACGAAACGGGTCGCGAGGAGCACGCCGTAGCTCGGAGTGAGAGCGCCGACGACGTGGACGGCGACGAACACGGCGAGGAAGAGGAGCAGGGCACGGCGGCGGGGCCAGGTGCGGCTGGAGAGCGCCATGAGGGGTGCGCCGACGACCATCCCGACGGCGAAGGCGGAGGTGAGGAGACCGGCGGCGGAGAGGGAGACGTCGAGGTCGGCGGCGATGCCCGAGAGAAGCCCGGACAGCATGAACTCGGAGGTGCCCTGGGCGAAGACCGCGAGTCCGAGGACGTGGACGGCGAGTGGCATGGGTGAGTAGCCCCTTGGACGGAACCGTCGGATGGACAGACAGGCCGGAATGCGGGGATACGGGCCGCGTGGACGCCCGCCGGAGGTCCGGCGGGGCGGCGCGAAGAAGTGCCCGGCGGTGATCTGCCGGTGGCACGAACCCCGCGTACGGCGGTGCTTCAGCGCGTACGCGAGGGGGAAACGGCCCGTGCCCGCGGTGATCCGGCGGGCGTGGAACCGTACGGGAGGTGGCCGGTGACCCGAGGGGTCAGTCGACGACGCTCAGCACGAACACGGCCACCGGCGCACCGGTGGCCGGAGTCTGTCGGACTCGGGGCAGGCCATGGGAAGGGAGCCTACCGGCCGGGCGGCGGAGCCTCCAGGGGTTTTCCCGGCGGGAGGGCTGGAGGAACCGGTGAGCCGGAGGGCCGTCGTCCGGATCAGCGGCGACGGGGGCGGCGGTTCGTCCGCTCCGGCTCCTTGGCCGAGCTGGTGGGCGCGGGCGGCGCGTCGTACGGGGCGTCGAAGTCCTCGTCGTCGTCCGTCGCGGTCGGGTCCACGGCGAAGCGGGGCTCCAGGAAGAGGCCGTGGTGCTGGGGCAGGGAGGCGGTGGTCATGGCTGTCTGTCCTTGGGGTCGAGCAGCGCTGTATCGGCTTGGTCCGTACCCCGCTGGCCTGCGTGCGATGTGAGCGTGCGTCAAGAAAGTGGTGCGCACCGCGTGCCGCCGCTAGGGGCGGGGCGGGCACCGGCCGGTCCGGACTGCCGACGACCGGGGGGCGCGCAAATCATCGCACACGATCACCCGCGGGGCTGAGGATTAGGGGGTGCCCGGCGGATCGGGGGGCGCCAGGGGACGACGCGGATGTACGTGGTCGGCCGCCGGTCCTCGCCCAGGACGTGGAACGCCGGGCCCGGCGGGCGGCCCCGGTCCGTCGGCCGGCCCCGGTCCGTCGGGCGGCCCCGGTCCGTCGGGCGGGGCTGGGCCCGCCCCGGCAGGAGTGGTGCGAGCCCTCCTGCGGCAACCGGGCCCCGGCGGCCCGCCGCTACGAGCGCACGCGCGGGGCGGGAACGGGCGGGGAGACCGGCGCCGTCTGTCGGCGGGCGGAGGCCAGGCGCCGCCATTGGCCCAGACACACAGCCCTCAAGTGGCCTACAGCCAGGGCCAATCACCCGCCTAGATTCGGAACCGGCGCAGGTGGCTGCCCATGTCACGCGTCCGGGACGGAATGGTCATGCCCGCACGATGGATTCCCGCCGCCGGTCCGGCACGCGGTCTGGCCCTGGCCCAGTTGGTCAACTCGCTCGGCGACGGGGCCTACTACGTCTGTTCCGCGCTGTACTTCTCGCAGGTGGTCGGCCTCTCGGCGGCCGAGATCGGGCTCGGGCTGACGGTCGCGTGGGGCGTGGGAGCGGTCGCGGGGGTGCCGCTCGGGCACCTCGCCGACCGTCACGGACCGCGGCGGACCGCCATTGGGCTGGCCCTCGCCACGGCGGTCTCCGTGACCGCCTTCCTCGCGGTGCGGTCCTTTCTCCCGTTCGTCCTGGCGGCCTGCGCCTACGCGACCGCGCAGTGCGGGCTCGCCGCCGCCCGGCAGTCGCTGCTGGCCGGGCTCGTGGACCGGGACGGGCGGACCGGCGTCCTGGCCCATCTCCAGTCGGCCCTCAACGCGGGCCTGGCGCTGGGGGCGGCCCTCGGCGGAGTGGCCCTGCACATCGGTACGGCCGGCGCCTATCTCGCCGCCCTGGCCCTGGACGCCGTCGCGTTCGTGGGGTGCGCGCTGCTGTTCGCACGCCTTCCGGAGCCGGCCCGCGCCGACAGGAGCGCACCGGAGCGCGGCACCGATCCGACCGTCCTGCGGGACCGGCCGTACGCTCTCGTCGCCCTGCTCAACATGATCATGCTGCTCCGGATGCCGCTGATCAGCCTGGTCATCCCGCTCTGGATCGCCGGACGCACCGCCGCCCCCGGCTGGACCGTTTCGGCGCTCCTGGTGCTCAACACCGGTGCCGTGATGCTCTTCCAGGTCCGCACGGCGTCCGTCGTACGTGATCTGCCGAGCGCCGTACGCACCGTGCGAAGCGGCGGGGCCTTGATGCTGGCCTCCTGCGCGGCCTTCGCGTGCACCGCGCTCGACGCGCCGCTGTGGGTGCTGTTCGCGGTCCTGCTGCTCGCCGCCGGGCTCCAGGTGTGGGGCGAGATGCGGCAGTCGGCGGGAGCCTGGCAGATCAGCTTCGAGCTGGCCCCGGCGGGACGGCAGGGGCAGTACCAGGGCCTCTTCGGGGCGGGGGTTCCCGTGGCCAGGATGCTCGGGCCCCTGGTGCTGACCGCGCTGATCCTCTCCTGGGGAGTCCCCGGCTGGCTGCTGCTCGGAGTGCTGTTCCTCGCGGCGGGCCTGGGCATGGGCCCGGCGGTGCGGTGGGCGGAGCGGAGCCGCCCGACCTCACCGGGGCCCGTCCCGGCCGGCCTCAGGCCTTCGGGGCCACCTTCGACAGGCCGTTGATGATGCGGTCCATCGCGTCGCCGCCCTGCGGGTCGGTCAGGTTGGCCAGCATCTTCAGGGTGAACTTCATCAGCAGCGGGTGGGTCAGGCCGCGCTGGGTGGCGACCTTCATGACCTTCGGGTTGCCGATCAGCTTCACGAAGGCGCGGCCCATGGTGTAGTAGCCGCCGTAGGTCTCCTTGAGCACCTTCGGGTAGTTGTTCAGGGCCAGTTCGCGCTGGGCGGGGGTGGCGCGGGCGTGGGCCTGGACGATCACGTCGGCCGCGATCTGGCCCGACTCCATGGCGTACGCGATGCCTTCGCCGTTGAACGGGTTGACCATGCCGCCCGCGTCACCGACGAGCAGGAGGCCCTTGGTGTAGTGCGGCTGGCGGTTGAAGGCCATCGGGAGGGCCGCGCCCCGGATCGGCGTCGTCATGTTCTCCGGGGTGTAGCCCCAGTCCTCCGGCATCGAGGCGCACCAGGCCTTGAGGACCTCGCGCCAGTCCAGCTCCTTGAAGGCGGAGGAGGAGTTGAGGATGCCGAGGCCCACGTTGGAGGTGCCGTCGCCCATGCCGAAGATCCAGCCGTAGCCGGGCAGCAGCCGGTCCTCGGCGCCGCGCTTGTCCCACAGTTCCAGCCAGGACTCCAGGTAGTCGTCGTCGTGGCGGGGCGAGGTGAAGTAGGTCCGCACGGCGACGCCCATGGGGCGGTCCTCGCGGCGGTGCAGGCCCATCGCCAGGGAGAGCCGGGTGGAATTGCCGTCGGCGGCGACGACGAGCGGGGCATGGAAGGTGACCGGGGTCTTCTCCTCGCCGATCTTCGCCTCGACGCCGGTGATACGGCCGGTGCGCTCGTCCTTGATGGGGGCGCCCACGTTGCAGCGCTCGTACAGCCGGGCGCCGGCCTTCTGCGCCTGCCGGGCCAGCTGCTCGTCGAAGTCGTCGCGCTTGCGGACCAGACCGTAGTCCGGGTAGGAGGCGAGGTCCGGCCAGTCCAGCTGGAGCCGCACGCCGCCGCCGATGATCCGCAGGCCCTTGTTGCGCAGCCAGCCCGCCTCCTCGGAGATGTCGATCCCCATGGAGACGAGCTGTTTCGTGGCGCGGGGCGTAAGTCCGTCGCCGCAGACCTTCTCCCGGGGGAAGGCGGTCTTCTCCAGGAGCAGGACGTCGAGTCCGGCCTTGGCGAGGTAGTACGCGGTCGTGGAGCCGGCTGGGCCCGCCCCGACGACGATCACGTCCGCGCTGTGCTCGGAGAGGGGCTCGGTCACGGTCGGATCTCCCGAAGACTCGAATTCGCGTGCCGCGCGGCACATGTCCCGTGCAGTCTATGGGGGCCTGCGAACCAACCCTCCGAAGGGCTCCCTCATGTCGACAGCACCCGTCACACCCCCTGCTTCGGCCCCCGCCGTCCACCTCCGTGTACCGACCGACGAGGACGCCCTGACCTGGCACCGGCTCTTCGACGACCCGCAGGTGATGGAGTTCTTCGGCGGGCGCAGCGCGGAGCTCTCCGCGTACGAGGAGCTCACCGCGCGCCAGCGGCGGCACGACGCGGAGCTGGGCTACTGCCTGTGGACCGTCACGGACGAGGAGCACGCCGTCCTCGGCTTCACCGGGGCGCAGCCGTGGCCGCACACCCATTACGGGCCGGTCGGCGCGACCGAGATCGGCTGGCGGCTGGGGCGGGAGGCGTGGGGACGCGGGTACGCGACCGCCGCCGCCCGCACCACGCTGGAGCGGCTGCGGGCGGCGGGGGCGGGCGAGGTGGTCGCGATGGTCCACTCACGCAACACTCGGTCGGCGGCGGTCGCGGAACGGCTCGGGATGCGGCGGGCCGAGTCGTACGCCACTCCGCGCGGCCAGGAGGCCGTCTGCTTCCGGCTGGAGCTGTGACCCCGGGGCGGTAGTCCGGGGCCCTTTACCCGGACGTCGGGCTTACCCGGACGTCGGGCTTACCCGGACGTCAGGCTTACCCGGACGTCAGGCGCGGGTGGCCCGGTGCAGGGCCACCACGCCGCCGGTCAGGTTGCGCCAGGCGACCTTCGACCAGCCGGCCTTCTGGAGCAGTGCGGCGAGGGCGGGCTGGTCGGGCCAGTCCCGGATCGACTCGGCGAGATAGACGTACGCGTCCGGGTTGGAGGACACCGCGCGGGCGGCCGGCGGGATCGCCCGCATCAGGTACTCCGTGTAGACCGTGCGGAACGGGGTCCAGGCCGGCTGGGAGAACTCGCAGATCACGACCCGCCCGCCGGGCTTCGTCACCCGGTACAGCTCGCGCAGCACGACCTCGGTGTCCTGGATGTTGCGCAGCCCGAAGGAGATCGTCACGGTGTCGAACGTCTCGTCCTTGAACGGCAGCCTCATGCCGTCGCCCGCGGTGAACGGCATCCACGGGTGGCGCTCCTTGCCGACCTTGAGCATGCCGAGCGAGAAGTCGCACGGCACGACATAGGCACCCGCCTTCACGAAGGGCTGCGAGGAGGTCGCCGTACCGGCCGCCAGGTCCAGGATCTTCTGCGCGGGGCGGGCGTCGACCGCCTGGGCGACGGCCTTGCGCCACAGCCGGGCCTGGCCGAGCGAGATCACGTCGTTGGTCAGGTCGTAGTTGGCCGCCACACCGTCGAACATCGAGGCGACTTCGTGCGGCTGCTTTTCCAGGGAGGCTCGGGTCACCCGTCCATTCAAGCAGCCCCGCGCCGGTGAGCCGCACCGGAGGGCGTAGGCTCCTGCGGCGCTTCGCACCCGGCGGGGCCGGCGCGCAGGGGTTCGAACTGATCTTCACTTCTCTTCAACCTTTTCGGCACACGGGTGCTCTGTAAGGGGTGGGAGGCGCGGAGAGGGGACTACGGATGCCGGCAGGGGCGGAGCCCGCCATGGCGGACGGCGAGTGCGCCGCGTTCGAGGCGTACGCCCGGACCGGGCAACGCCGGCTGTACCGGACGGCCTACCTGCTGTGCGGAGACGTCGAGTGCGCGCAGGACCTGACGCAGACGACCCTCGCCAAGCTGTTCCAGCACTGGCGCAGGGCGAGCCGGGCGGACAACCTCGACGCCTACGCCAGGACCGTGCTCGTCCGCACCTTCGTGGCCGAACGCCGGCGCACCGTCACCGATCTGCTCGCCCACCACCGCAACGCGCCCCGCCCGCACCCCAATCCCGCCCCGGGCGCCGACCTCCGGGTCACGCTGCTCGCCCTGCTCGCCGAACTCCCGCCCCGGGCACGGGCGATGGTCGTCCTGCGCTACTGGGACGACCTGAGCGTGGAGACCGTGGCCGCGCTGCTGCGGTGCAGCGAGTCCACGGTGAAGAGCCAGTGCTCGCGTTCACTCGTCCGACTGCGCGCCCGGATGGGCGACGTCCAGCACTACTCCACCGGAAGCTGAGGGCCGGTCGTGACCCCTGAACCATACGAGCGCCTGTCGCCCCGCTCGCCCGACGAAGAGCTGTTCCGGGACGCCCTGCACCGGGCCGTCGGCCCGCTGTCCCTCCAGCCGGATCTGGTCGCCGACGCCGTACGGGAGGGGCGTCGGCGCCGGGCCAGGACCCGGGCGTTCGCGGTCGCGGGCGCCTTCGTCGCGGTCACCGCCGTGACCCTGGGCCTCGCCGTCCTCGGCCCCTGGCTGCTGGCGGGACCGGAGACGGATCCCGCCGTGCCCGCCGGACCGTCCCTCTCCTCGCCCGCCCCCTCTCCCCGACGTACGGAGCCACACCCCGAGATGCCGAGCCCCACGCCCACCCCCGAGTCGAAGGGGCCCACGGCCGAGCCGACGACGCCCACCACCTCGACGCCGCTCCTGTCGGCCCCGCCCGGTCCAGGCCCCGAGGAGGCCACGCGCCTGGAGGACTTCCGGCAGCGGGTGGCCAGGGCGCTGGACGCCCTGCTGCCCGCGTCGATCGGGACCGTCCTGCCGGTCGGCGACGACGCGCGGAGCTACCAGGGGCGGCGCGGCGGCATCGTGCACTCCGTCCGCCTGTCGGTGCGCCCGGGTCAGGAGGGCGCGGCGCCCGCCTGCCGCGACATCCCGGAGAAGAGGCTGACCTGCGAGGTCCTCACCCTGGACGACGGCATACCCGGCCACCTCTTCCGGCGGCCCGCCGCGGGACGGACGGGCACCGAGGTCTCCCTCCGGTACCGGTCCGGCCGCAGCACGGTGGCACTGTCCGTCTCGCCCGCGCCGTCCGGGGCGGGCGGCGCTCCCGTCACCGCCGGGGACCTGGTCCGGGTCGCCCGGAGCCCGCGGTTCGGGGACCTGATCGCTTACGCCGACGAGCACCCGGTGTCGCGGAGCGGGGCCGCCTCGTGACGCGCCGCCGCACCACGGGCACGCTGCCGCCCGCGTACGGGGAACCCCCGTACGCGGAACCGGACCGTGACGAGGAAACGTTCCGGCTGCGGGTTCCGCCGCCCCGGACCCCGGGACGGCGCGCAGGACGCGCGGAACGCACCCGGACCGGTTCCCGGGGCGGCTCCCGGTCCGCGGTACGGTCCCGGGCGCGGCGTAGGCAGCGGAACCGACGCCGGGCGATCGGCCTCGCCGTGCTGGCCCTCGCGGCCGTGGCGGGCGCGGCGCTCCTCGTCGGCCACCCCTGGCAGGACGGGGGCGGTCCGGCGAACGCGGCGCCGGCCCCGTCCCGTACGGCTCCGGCGGGCGGAGCGGACAGCGCGGAGCCGCTGGAGGACACCCCGCCGCCCACTCCCCCGCCGTCCCCGTCCCCGTCCCCGTCCGCCTCCGCCTCGGAGGAAGAGGAGGAGGACACCCTCCGGGCCGAGGACGTCCCCGCCTCGGGACCCGGCACGTTCACCGTGGCCCGTGCGGGCGTCACCGCGAAGGGCAAGGGCAGCGCCTACCGGGTCGAGGTGGAGGACGGCATCGGCGTCGACCCCGACCGGGCCGCCGCGGACATCGCCGCCGTCCTCGCCCATCCGCGCGGCTGGAGCCACGGTGGCGACCGATCGTTCCGCCAGGTCGCCGACGGCTCGGCGGGGCTCGTGATCAAGATCGCCACTCCGGCGACCACGGACCGGTTGTGCGGTGCCTACGGCCTCAACACGCGCGGCGAGGTCAACTGCCGGGGCGGTGAGAAGGTGATGGTCAACCTGAAGCGCTGGCAGCTCGGTTCGCCGCAGTTCGACGGGCCCGTCTCGGAGTACCGGGCGCTGATCGTCAACCACGAGGTCGGCCACTGGCTGGGGCACGGCCACGAGACCTGCCCGGGGGAGGGCCGTCCCGCGCCCGCGATGATGCAGCAGATCAAAGGGCTGAAGGGCTGCGTCGCCAACGCCTGGCCGTACGACACCAAGGGGATGTATCTGGGCGGCCCGAAGGTGCCGTGACCTCCTCCACGGAGCGTACGGAGTCGGTCTCAGCGGGCGCGGTGCACAAGCCGCCCCGCGAGCACCGTCGCCACGCAGGCGCCCGCCCCGCCCGCGCGCAGCGCCGCCTCGTCGGGCACGTCGAAGACCGCGAGGTCCGCGCGCCCGCCCACGGTCAGCGGGCCGTGGGCCGTGCCGGCCAGCTCCCCGCCGGCCGCGAAGGGGTCCAGGTCCGGCACGCCCCCGCGTACGGGCGGGGGCGGGGCCTGGACCAGCCCCGACCGGGAGACGGCCGTGCGCAGCGCGGGCTCGTCCGCACCGAACGGGCCCACCACATGCGTGGTGCCGTGCCGCAGCATCCGCTGGAGCCCGCGCCGGACGCTGCCGGCCCGCCGGGTCGCGTCCATCGCCGCCGCGAGCCGCTCGAACTCCTCACCCCACAAAGGCAGTTCGCCCAGCTCGTCGGCCTCGCGCGGGTCGGGGTGGTAGCAGCGGACGAGCAGCTCCCGGGCCCGGTCCTGGCGCAGTCCGGGCGTGAGGAGGCCGGGCCAGCGGCGGACCCGGGCGGCCGGGTACGCGGCGACGACCTCCTCGTACGGGCCGAGGGCCGCGATCCGGTCGCCGTCCACCGCGACCGCACCGTCCACGACGGCCGCCGCGCCCACCGGGAGGACCAGGGGCGCGGCATGGATCGTCAGCACAGGGCGAGGGCCTTTCGTCTGGATCAGTTCGGATCAGGGAGCGGAGTCCGGTGCGTGCGGCTGCAAGGCGGAGGACTGAGGCAACACGGACTGAGGCAACACGGACTGAGGCAACGCGGATGGGGCCTCCCCTGCTCGACGAGCGAGGCCGAGAGCTCGGGGGAGCGCGTGCCGGGGCACGCGAGCCCACCCTGATCCAGACGGAAGGCCCTAGTTGGCGTTGAGGAGCTTCAGCTCCGGGTGGGCCGTGCCGCCCTCGATCGCGGTGGAGGAGATGTGCGAGACCACCCGCTCGTCGACCGGGTCCATCGCCGGGTCGTCGTGCACGACGAGGTGCTCGTACGTCGTGGCGCGCTGGGCGGGGACCCGGTCCGCCTTGCGGATCAGGTCGATGATCTCCAGCCGGTTGGAACGGTGCCTGGCCCCGGCCGAGGAGACGACGTTCTCCTCCAGCATGATCGAGCCGAGGTCGTCCGCGCCGTAGTGAAGCGACAGCTGGCCGACCTCCTTGCCGGTGGTGAGCCAGGAGCCCTGGATGTGGGCGACGTTGTCGAGGAAGAGCCGGGCGATGGCGATCATCCGCAGGTACTCGAAGAGGGTGGCCTGCGTCTGGCCCTTCAGCTTGTTGTTCTCCGGCTGGTAGGTGTACGGGATGAAGGCGCGGAAGCCGCCCGTGCGGTCCTGGACGTCCCGGATCATCCTCAGGTGCTCGATGCGCTCGGCGTTGGTCTCGCCGGTGCCCATCAGCATGGTGGAGGTGGACTCGACGCCGAGGCCGTGCGCGATCTCCATGATCTCCAGCCACCGCTCGCCGGACTCCTTGAGCGGTGCGATGGCGGTGCGCGGCCGGGCGGGCAGCAGCTCGGCGCCCGCGCCGGCGAAGGAGTCGAGCCCTGCGGCGTGGATCCGGCTGATGGCCTCCTCGGCGGAGACCTTCGAGATCCGGGCCATGTGCTCGATCTCGGAGGCGCCCAGCGAGTGGATGACCAGCTGCGGGAACGCCTTCTTGATCGCGGAGAAGTGCTCCTCGTAGTACTCCACGCCGAAGTCCGGGTGGTGGCCGCCCTGGAACATGATCTGGGTGCCGCCCAGCTCCACGGTCTCCGCGCAGCGGCGCAGGATGTCGTCGAGGTCGCGGGTCCAGCCCTTGTCAGTGGCCTTGGGCGGTGCGTAGAAGGCGCAGAACTTGCAGGCCGTCACGCACACGTTGGTGTAGTTGATGTTGCGCTCGATGATGTACGTCGCGATGTGCTCCGTACCGGCGTACCGGCGGCGGCGTACGGCGTCGGCGGCGGCGCCCAGCGCGTGCAGCGGCGCGGACCGGTAGAGGTCGAGCGCCTCCTCCGGGGTGATCCGACCGCCTTCGGCGGCTCGGTCGAGGACGGGCTGAAGGTCGGCCTTCTCGGTCACCGGGCTGTCACCTTTCGGCGGTTTTTCTACGGATCCTCGGACCGATCCAGCGTACGCCAGCGATGTGCGCCGTCAGCCGCCGGACCGGGTGAGCTTCCCGTACGGGAGACCTGCGGCGCGTTCCTTCGAGCGGTAGTCCAGGGTGCCGTCGTCCGCGAGTCGGAAGACCAGGTCGGCCTCGGTGGTGGTGCACAGGCCGGGAGTGCTGGGGCGGTCCGGGTCGGTGGCCTCGCGGATGTTCAGCTCCTTCGCGGTGCCGGAGGCGAGGGTGCCGACGCTGTTGCAGGTGACGGTGATGCCGAGCTGGGAGATCGTCGTACTCATCCGGACGACCTGCTCGCCGCGTCTGCCCTCGGTGAACACGGCGGTGAGGGTGCCGTGCGGCTGACCGGTCGTCTTCTCGGTGACCGGCCCCTTCCAGGTGCCCACGTACGCCTTCGGCAGCGCGCCGGCCGGGGCCTCGCTCGCGCCGGCGGAATCGGCGGGCGTGGGCTTCGCGGAGGAGGGCGGCGGGTTGGCCGCGCTGTCGCTGCCCTTGCCCCGGTCGGCGTCGCCGTCCGGGAAGAAGCCGTCGAGCAGGCCCGTGCCGAGGGTGACGACCGCGAGCGCGCCCGCCACGGCCAGGGCGACGGTGCAGCTGACCCGGCGGCCGCGGCGCGCCCCGGAGGTCCGCCGGTTCTCGGCGCTGACGGTCAGGGAGAGACGGGGGTCGCCGCCGTCGCGCTGCTCGGGCAGGCCACTCGCGCCGTATGCGCCGTGCACGCCGTCGCCACCCTGCCGGTAGGTCCCGGCGTGCGTGGGGGGCGGCGGGGGTGCGGTGGGTGCGGGCTTCGCGCGCGGAGGCGTCGGTGGCGGTGGCGGGGGCGGCATCCCGTACGTGTCGTCCTGCGGATGCGGTGTCCCGTACGCGTCGTCCTGCGGATGCGGCGTCCGGTACGGCACGTCCTGCGAGGCTTCCTGCGGGCTCGATGTCCCGTACGGCGCTCCCTGCGAAGCCTCCTGCGGGCTCGGTGTCCGATACGGCGCTCCCTGCGAAGCCTCCTGCGGACGCGGTGTCCCGTACGGCGCTCCCTGCGGGCTCGGGGCGGGCGGGCCGAATTCCCCGCCCCGGCCCGGTGCGGCCTCCCCCGGCCGGGGCCCGGGCCCCGGTCCCGCTCCCAGCGACGCGCTGCTGAACGGTACGGGCCCCGACTGCACCGGCGCGTCCTGCGGTTCCAGGTCCAGCAGCGCCACCGCGGACCGGCTGACCTCGCGCACCAGCCGGCCCGGCAGCCAGCCGCCCGCCACCATCACCGCCGCCCCGCCGGGAGCGAGCGCACGGGCGAGGTCGGCCGGGGCGGGGCGGACCGCCGGGTCCTTGGCGAGGCAGCCCGCGACCACCTCGCGCAGTTCGCCCTCCAGGTCGCCCAGTTCGGGTTCCTCGTGGACCACCTTGTAGAGGAGCACGGCGGAGGAATCGCCCGGGAAGGGGGCCGCGCCCGTCGCCGCGTACGCGAGGACCGCGCCCAGCGAGAAGACGTCGGCCGCGCCGGAGACGTCCCCGCCCCGGATCTGCTCGGGCGCCATGTAGCCGGGCGAGCCGACGGAGACCCCGGTGGAGGTGAGCGAGACGGTCGCGCCGAGGGCCCGGGCGATGCCGAAGTCGATGAGGCGGGGGCCGTCGAGGGCGAGCAGCACGTTGGAGGGCTTCACGTCGCGGTGGACGATGCCCTGGCCGTGGACGACCGCGAGGGCCTCGGCGAGACCCGCGCCCAGGGTGCGTACCGCGTGTTCGGGCAGCGGGCCGTGCTCGGTGATCGCCTGGGAGAGCGGCGGCCCGGCGACGTACCCGGTCGCCACCCACGGCACCGGGGCGTCGGGGTCGGCGTCCAGGACCGGGGCCGTCCACTGGGCGCCGATGCGCCGGGCGGACTCCACCTCGCGCCGGAACCGGGCGCGGAACTGCTCGTCGAGGGCGAATTGGGGGTGGACGACCTTGACCGCGACCGTGCGCCCGCCCGCGCTGCGGCCCAGATAGACCCGGCCCATGCCGCCCGCGCCGAGCCTGCCGAGCAGCCGGTAGGCACCGATGGTGTGCGGTTCGCCCGCTTCCAGCGGCTGCATATGGACTCCCCCTGTGAACCCTGCGGACGGTGAACCCGTGGACGGTATTCCCTGTGGACGGTCCGGACCCGGACCGAAGCCTAGGGGGCGCCACCGGCGCGGTCACCGGGAAACGGCCGGACCATTCCCCCTTCTCCGGTCAGGAGGGGATCATTTCGCCCCGGGGAAAGGCGTGAATGTGTTGTTCCGCCTTGCCCTCGCATTCCCTGCCCCGGGACGGAAAGGGAATTCTCCCCATTCCCCGGATCAGCCGCCGAGCAGCTCCACGCGGACGTCGGCCGGGTAACCGGTGTCCCGGCCCGTCCGGCGGGCGAACTCGCGGACACCGGCCAGCTGGTCCGGGCCGAAGCGGAAGTCGAGCGTCGTGAAGTACTGCTCCAGTACCTCCGCGTCGAAGGCCTCCCAGCGGGCCGCCTGCTCCGCGACCTTGGTGACCTCCTCCAGGGAGAGGTCCCGGGAGGCCAGGAACGCCTCGTGGACCTGGGCGGCCTGCTCGGGGTGCGCGGCGAGGAAGTCCTTGCGGGCCGCCCAGACGGCGAAGACGAACGGCAGCCCCGTCCACTCCTTCCACATCTGGCCCAGGTCGTGGACCTGGAGCCCGAGCCGGGGGGCGTCGTGCAGGTTGGCACGCAGCGCGGCGTCGCCGATCAGCACGGCGGCGTCCGCCTCCTGCATCATCAGGCCCAGGTCGGGCGGGCAGGTGTAGTAGTCGGGCTCGACCCCGTAGCGCTCGGCAAGCAGCAGCTGGGCCAGCCGCACCGAGGTGCGGGAGGTCGAGCCGAGGGCCACTCTGGCCCGGTCGAGCTGCTCCAGCGGGAGCTGGGAGACGATCACGCAGGACATGACGGGCCCGTCGCAGCCGACCGCGATGTCGGGGAAGGCCACCAGGTCGTCGGCGTTGCGCAGGTACTCCACGAGGGTGACCGGGCCGATGTCCAGGTCCCCCCTGATCAGCTGCTCGCTGAGCCGCTCCGGGGTGTCCTTGGAGAGCTCCAGGTCGAGCAGGGTTCCCGTCCGGGCCAGGCCCCAGTACAGCGGGAGGCAGTTCAGGAACTGAATGTGGCCGACGCGGGGCCGGCTGCGACGGTCGTCGTCGCCTTCACGGGGGGAGACGGTTGAATTGTCCACATCGCGAGGCTAGACCCGCATTCGGCCGCGAGCGCCACCGGGGCCCGCGCACCCTGGTCCGCGCCCCGTCCGTACGCCGCTCCGCGCCTCTTCCGGGGGCCTTCCGTCGGACGCCTGACGAGGGCTGTCAAACATTCGGGTGCAGTGATCTTTCCCTCTACCGCTCGCCAGAGACTGCGTGCTAGGCTC
This sequence comes from Streptomyces sp. SM11, assembly GCF_002910905.1. GTDB lineage: Bacteria > Actinomycetota > Actinomycetes > Streptomycetales > Streptomycetaceae > Streptomyces. The sequence continues at coordinate 23,054 of NZ_NEUE01000177.1, forward strand.
GCCCGCAAGTTGCAGTTTGGTTTCCCTTGCAGTACAGAGCCTGCGGAGCATGTAACCCGCAGGCTTTTGTAGTTTTCAGACTTGTTTGCAGGTTCTGGAGCAGGGCAACCCTTTGGCCCAAGGAGGGCTTATGGCTACCGGAACCGTCAAGTGGTTCAACGCTGAAAAGGGCTTCGGCTTCATCGCCCAGGACGGCGGCGGCCCGGATGTCTTCGTTCACTACTCCGCGATCAACGCCTCCGGGTTCCGCTCTCTCGAGGAGAACCAGCAGGTGAACTTCGACGTCACTCAGGGACCCAAGGGTCCGCAGGCTGAGAACGTCACCCCGGTCTAGTTGCCCGGGTCGGTCGATCGCGGCCGTACAAGCAGTACCCAAGGAGCCCCGCTCCCCCGCTTCGGCGGAGGAGCGGGGCTCCTGCCTGTGTACGACCGGATCTGTCGGGCCACGGCGGTGCAGCGAGAAGCCCCGGCGGCCCTTGACCTTGACACCGTGTGAAGGCGTGCAGTGGGAGCCATCATGTTCACCATCGGAGACTTCGCCAGGTACGGACGGGTGTCGCCCCGCATGCTGCGTCACTACGACGCCATCGGTCTGCTGCGCCCGGCCCGCACCGACCCCGCCACCGGCTACCGCCTCTACGGCGCGGCCCAGCTCGCCCGGCTCAACCGGATCATCGCGCTCAAGGACCTCGGTTTCACGCTCCAGCAGGTGGGGGCGGTCCTGGACGAGCAGGTGGGCCCGGAGGAGCTGCGCGGCATGCTGCGGCTGCGCCGGGCCGAGCTGGCGGAGGCGGTGGCGGCCACGTCGGCGCGGCTGGCCCGGGTCGAGGCGAGGCTCCGGTCGATCGAGAGCGAGGGGCACATGCCTGCCGACGACGTTGTGGTCAAGACCGTTCCGGCGGTCCGGGTGGCCGAGCTGACCGGGACGGCCACGAGCTACCAGCCGCAGGACATCGGGCCGGTGATCGGCCCGCTGCACGAGAAGCTCTTCCCGCTCCTGGAGGGCGCCGGCGTCCGGCCCATCGGTCCCGGGATCGCGCGGTACGAGGACGGCCCCGGGAGCGACGGCGCGATCGTCGTGCACGCCGGGGTGACGGTGTCGGCCCCGGTGGGCGCGGTCGGGGACACGGAGGTGCGGGTGGTGGAGCTGCCGCCGTTCGAGGCGGCGACGATCGTGCACCGGGGCGCGATGGACGACGTCCTGCCGGCGACCCACATCCTGGCCCGCTGGCTGGACGCCAACGGCTACCGCTCGACCGGCTACGCCCGTGAGGTCAATCTGGAGTGCCCGGCGGACCGGAGCGCGTGGGTGACGGAACTCCAGGAGCCGGTGGCGAAGGCCTGATCCGGGGTACGGGGAGGAGCAGCCGTACCGGTGCTCCTCCCCGTATCGACGTCTCCGCCTACGCGCCCGCCCAGAGCCCGTCCTCCGTGAGCCCCAGCAGGTCGATCGCGTTGCCCCGGACGATCCGGTCGACGACGTCCGGGTCCAGGTGGCCCATCTGCTCCTCGCCGACCTCGCGGGAGCGGGGCCAGGTGGAGTCGGAGTGCGGGTAGTCCGTCTCGTACAGGACGTTGCCGACACCGATGGCGTCGAGGTTCTTCAATCCGAAGGCGTCGTCGAAGAAGCAGCCGTGGACACGCTCGGCGAACAGCTCGGACGGCGGCCGGTGGACCTTCTCGGCGACGCCGCCCCAGGCCCGGTTCTCCTCCCAGACCACGTCGGCGCGCTCCAGGATGTACGGGATCCAGCCGATCTGCCCCTCCGCGTACATGATCTTCAGGTTGGGGAAGCGTTCCAGCTTGCCGCTCATCAGCCAGTCGACCATCGAGAAGCAGCAGTTGGCGAAGGTGATGGTGGAGCCGACGGCGGGCGGGGCGTCGGCGGAGGTGGACGGCATCCTCGACGAGGAGCCGATGTGCATGGCGATCACGGTGCCCGTCTCGTCACAGGCCGCGAGGAACGGATCCCAGTCGTCCGCATGTATGGACGGAAGCCCGAGATGGGGAGGTATCTCGGAGAACGCGACCGCGCGCACGCCCCGCGCGGCGTTGCGCCGGACCTCGGCGGCGGCGAGCTCCGCGTCCCACAACGGGACGAGCGTGAGCGGGATGAGGCGGCCGTGGGCCTCCGGTCCGCACCACTCCTCCACCATCCAGTCGTTGTACGCGCGCACACCGAGGAGCCCCAGCTCGCGGTCCTTCGCTTCGGTGAACGTCTGTCCGCAGAAGCGCGGGAAGGTCGGGAAGCAGAGGGCGGACTGGACGTGGTTGACGTCCATGTCGGCGAGCCGGTCCGGGACCGAGAAGGAGCCCGGCCGCATCTGCTCGTAGGTGATGATCTCCAGCTTGATCTCGTCCCTGTCGTAGCCGACGGCGGTGTCCAGGCGGGTGAGCGGGCGGCGCAGATCCTCGTACACCCACCAGTCGCCGACTGGCCCGTCGTCGCCCTTCGCGCCCATCACGGGCGCGAACCTGCCGCCCATGAAGGTCATTTCCTTCAGCGGTGCGCGGACGACGCGCGGCCCGGAGTCCGCATACCTGGACGGAAGCCGGTCCCGCCAGACATGAGCGGGCTCCACCGTGTGGTCGTCCACCGAGATGATCTTCGGGAAGGTCTCCATGCGCTCCACGGTAGCGCTGATCTGACGAACCGTCAGCTATCGTGCGCGCATTGGCCCCTGACGCGGCACGGGGCATGGTTCCCGAATCGTTGTCGAGGGCTTGTGCAGAGCGTCACCCACTGCTGACGAGTCCGCCCGGGACAAGGCAGACTGTTGAGCGCGATACCAGCGGTACCGCGCCATCCGGATGCCTGCCGCACATCGACGCACGGGCGGACATTCGGGCGCGGGCACCACCGGCAGGATCCGCAGACGAGCGGGACCGGCAGGCGAGCAGGACAGGGGGCATCAATGGACCGTGACGACGGGCCACGCGTGCGCGTACCGGAGCAGCGTGCTCCGGAGAAACCGGGTACGGCGGACGCCCTCAGGTTCACCGTGCTCGGCCCCGTACGGGCCTGGCGGGGCTCGGAGCTGCTCTCCTCCGGCTCGCCCCAGCAGCGCGCCCTGCTGGCCGCGCTGCTGCTGCGCGATGGCCGGACGGCCACCGCGGGCGAGCTGATCGACGCGTTCTGGGGCGAGGACCCGCCCTCGCAGGCGCTGGCCACGATCCGGACGTACGCCTCCCGGCTGCGCAAGATCCTGGGCCAGGACACCCTGGTGAGCGAGTCCGGCGGGTACGCGATCCGGACCGACCGGGCCACGCTCGACCTGACGCTGGCACAGGACCTGGCGGCCGAGGCCGAGAAGGCCCGCGCGGCCGGGGACCGGTGCCAGGCGCGCACCCTGATCAACAAGGTGCTGGGCCTGTGGGACGGCGAGGCGCTGGCCTCCGTCCCCGGGCCGTACGCGGACAACCAGCGCACCAGGCTGGAGGAGTGGCGGCTCCAGCTCACCGAGACCCGGCTCGACCTGGACCTGGAGGTCGGCTGCCACGCGGAGACGGTCTCCGAGCTGACCGCGCTCACCGCCGCGCACCCGCTGCGCGAACGCCTGCGCGAGCTGCTGATGGTGGCGCTGTACCGCAGCGGCCGGCAGGCCGAGGCCCTCGCCGTGTACGCGGACACCCGCCGGCTCCTCGCGGAGGAACTGGGCGTCGACCCGCGCCCCGAACTGGCCCAGCTCCAGCAGCGGATCCTGCGCGCCGACGAGGAGCTGGCCCGCCCGGCGGACGAGCCCGCCCCCGCGCCCGCACCGCTGCGCCCCGCGCAACTCCCGGCGACCGTGCCCGACTTCACGGGCCGGTCCGCGTTCGTGTCCGAGCTCGGCAGCCGGCTGGCCGCCGCCGAGGGCACGGTGATGGCCGTCTCCGCGGTGGCCGGGATCGGCGGCGTCGGCAAGACGACGCTGGCCGTGCACGTGGCCCACCAGGCCCGTCGGCACTTCCCGGACGGGCAGCTCTACGTCGACCTCCAGGGCGCGGGAGCCCGGGCCGCCGAGCCGGAGACTGTGCTCGGGGCGTTCCTGCGGGCGCTCGGGACCGCGGACTCGGCGATTCCGGAAACCCTGGACGAGCGGGCCGCGCTGTACCGCTCGACACTGGACGGCCGCCGCATCCTGATCCTCCTCGACAACGCCCACGACGCCGCCCAGATCCGCCCGTTGCTGCCCGGTACGCCGGGGTGCGCGGCGCTGGTGACGAGCCGGGTGCGGATGGTGGACCTGGCCGGGGCGCATCTGGTGGACCTGGATGTGATGTCGCCGGAGGAGGCGCTGCAGCTGTTCACCCGGATCGTCGGGGCGGAGCGGGTCGGCGCGGAGCGCGAGGCGGCGCTGGACGTGGTGGCCGCGTGCGGCTTCCTGCCCCTGGCCATCCGCATCGCCGCGTCCCGGCTGGCCGCCCGCCGCACCTGGACGGTCTCGGTCCTCGCCGCCAAGCTCGCGGACGAGCGCCGCCGGCTGGACGAGCTCCAGGCGGGCGACCTCGCGGTGAAGGCCACGTTCGAACTCGGCTACGGCCAGCTGGAACCGGCCCAGGCCCGCGCCTTCCGCCTCCTGGGCCTCGCGGACGGCCCGGACATCTCCCTCGCCGCGGCGGCGGCCCTGCTGGACCTGGACCCGCACGCGGCGGAGGACCTCCTGGAGGCCCTGGTCGACACGAGCCTGGTGGAGTCCGCCGCCCCGGGCCGCTACCGGTACCACGACCTGGTGCGCCTCTACGCGCGTGCGTGCGCGGAGCGGGACGAGCGGTCACCGGTGGAGCGGGAGCTGGCGCTGTCGCGGCTGCTGGACTTCTATCTGGCCACGGCGGCGGGGGTGTACGCGCTGGAGCGGCCGGGGGACCGGCTGGTGGATCACCTGGAGCGGACGGACCACCCGGGCCTCGCGTTCGGCGACCGGCACGCGGCGCTGGACTGGCTGTACACGGAGGCCGGCCCTCTGCTCGCCTGCGTCCAGCAGTCCTCGGGACCCGGAACCCTGCGTCGAGGTGTCGACCTCCTGTGGGCGGCCCTGGACCTGGGGGAATCGGGTGCCAACGCGAAGCAGTACGAGACCGCCGCCATCACTGTTCGCAACGCCGCGCGAACCAGCGGCGATCAGCGGTCGGAAGCCCGCGCCCTCGTCACCCTGGCCGATGTGCACCACACCTCGGGCAGGTTCGACCAGGCCGAGCAGGAGGCTGAGAACGTCATACTCCTGGTTGAACCCGAGCATGACCCGATGCCCAGTTGCTGGGCACCCAACGCCCTGGGCATCATGGCGCTCTACCAGAGCCGCCACGAAGACGGCGAACGGTACTTCAACCAGGCCATAAACAACTTCCGCGGCATTCAGGACAGGCCGGGTGAGGCGAGCGCCCTGTGCAACCTCTCGCGCATACACCTGGCGACCGGACGCATCACCAGCGCGGTGGCGTTGGCCGAGGAGGGCACAGCCGTCTACGACAGCATGGGCCACGCCCTCCGGAGCGCCAACGGCCGCTATGCGCTGGGCATGGCCCTCACCCAGAGCGGACGGTTCTCCGAGGCCTCTGAGCGGCTCCTGGAAGCGCTGGAGGTCTTCCGCGCCAGCCGCCAACGCCTGTGGGAGGGAATGACCCTGTTCCGCCTCTCCGAGGTCGACCTGTCCTCGGGTAACGCCACGGACGCGGCGGTGAAAGCGGAGCAGGCCCTCACCGCACTGCGGGGCGTCGGCGGAGAATGGCGGCGAGGGAACATCCTCACCGTCCTCGGCCGGTCCCTCAGGGAGATCGGGCAGTCCGAGCGAGCGGAGGTCTGCTGGCGTGAGGCGCTCGCCATCTACGACGCACTCGGTTCACGCGAAGCGGACCAAGTCCGCTCACTGCTCTCAGCGGTTGGCTCGGACTCCCCTCAGTAGCCGTCCACGTGGGGTGTTCATCATTCGTTTATCGCGACCGGCCACTCTCATGTCTGTCAATCCGTCGCGTCGGGGGGCAGACGGGCTGGCGATGAGGCCGTGGCACTAAGGTAAGCGGCCCTGAGGCGCCCGCCCGGCCGTCCACGGGGGAACAGCCGGGCGGGCCCCACCACTCGACACGAGCACTGCCAACGGGAGAACGAATCATGGCTGACGCGACGAAGAAGAACCCGGTCATCAAGCCGCAGGACATGCACGCCACCGGCGGCGAGACGATCACCACCCAGGACATGCACGCCACCGGCAGCCCGCTCAAGCCGCAGGACATGCACGCCACCGGCGGCGAGACGACGACCGGTGACATGCACGCCACGAGCGAGCCCGCCAAGTAGACCTTCCCGACGGGGATACGGGGGAGCGGCCGCGGCGACGCCGAGGGGGAGCCGCCGCGGTCGCGGTACGGGGGAATGTGTGAGGGGCCCGAGACGGGGGAAACGCTCGGGCCCCTCACGCATGTCCGGGACCGACGCCTACAGGCCCCGCAGCTGCACCCTCGGCCGGCACAGCTTCCCCAGGTCGTCCAGGTCGGACGTGAACAGCGCCGTCCGGCCGGTCTGCCGGTGCGCGACGGCGGCGAGCGCGGCGTCGATGGCGTACTTGTGGCCGTGCAGTCCGGCCTCGCGCAGAAGGCGGATCGCCTCGTCGGCGATGTCCTTGGTGACGGGTTCGACGACCACCCGTGCCATCGCCCAGTTCCACGCCGGCATGCGGATCTTGCCGTGATACGCCTCGATGAGCGTCATGGAACTGGTCACCACCCGGATGCCCGACTGATGGGCTTTCGTCAGGATGCCTGTGAACGTGCGATCCCGCAGCGCGATCCTGGACAACGCCTCACTGTCCAGGACGAAGCAGATGTCTTTCATCAGGCGGCAGCCGGCTGATCGCCAAGGCCGTCGGCTTCCCGCTCCTCGAACCACCGCTCGATGTCGCGCAGCTCCGCGGCGGCCGCGGCCTGCTCCTCCTCGGTGAGCGGGCCGTCCTTCTCCTGCATCCAGGTGACCAGCTCCCCCAGCCGGTCATGCTCACGCTGCCGCTCTATGGCCCGCGTGACATACGCGCTGAACGCGCCGGGGCCCACCTCGCTGCGGATCTCCTCCGCCAGCTCCTCCGGCAGGGTGACCGTGTACTTCTTGGTTGCCATACTCTCGACCATACCGCCGGGACGCCCCCGACAGCCTCCCCCGCTCACTCCATCCAGTGAAATCGAATGAACGTTCCCCACCTGAGGCCTACCGCCCCCGCAGCTCCCCCTTCACCACCTTGCCGCTCGCGTTGCGCGGGAGCTCCGGGACGAACTCCACCGCCCTCGGTACCTTGAAGTTCGCCATCTCGCGGCGGGACCAGGCGATCAGGTCGTCCGCGGTGAGCGTGGCGCCCCGGCGGCGGACCGCGTAGGCCTTGCCGACCTCGCCGAGTCTCGGGTCCGGGACACCGATGACCGCGACGTCGGCCACGTCCGGGTGCAGACCGAGGAGCTGCTCTATCTCGGCCGGGTAGGCGTTGAAGCCGCCCACGATGAACATGTCCTTGATCCGGTCCGTGATCCGCAGGTTGCCCGCCGCGTCCAGGACGCCCACGTCCCCGGTGCGGAGCCAGCCGTCCCCGGTCATCGTGGCGGCCGTCGTGTCCGGGTCCTCGAAGTAGCCGGTCATCACGTGGAAGCCGCGGACCTGCACCTCGCCCGGAGCGCCCGGTTCCGCCAGGACGCGGATCTCGGTGCCGGGGATCGCCCGGCCGGACGTGGTGGCCACGACCTCCGGCGCGTCGCTCCTACGGCACATGGTGACGATGCCGCTCGCCTCGGAGAGGCCGTACGCCGTGAGGACCGTCGCGATGCGGAGTTCGCTACGCAGGCGCTCCACCAGTTGGAGCGGGACCACCGCCGCGCCGGTGACCACCAGGCGGAGGGCCGAGAGGTCGTGGGCGTCGCGTGCCGGGTGGTCCAGGAGCGACTGGTGGAGGGTGGGCGGTCCCGGCAGGACCGAGATCCGTTCCGCCGCGATGTTCGCCAGCACCGTGTCCACGTTGAACACCGGCTGCGGCACCATCGCGGCCCCCCGCATCAGGCAGGCGATGATCCCCGCCTTGTAGCCGAAGGTGTGGAAGAAGGGGTTGACGATGAGGTAGCGGTCACCTTCACGCAGGCCCGCCAGCTCGCTCCAGATCGCGTACGCGCGCAGCGTCTGTTCATGGGTGATCACCGCACCCTTCGGGCGGCCCGTGGTGCCGGAGGTGTAGATGATGTCCGAGGGGTCCGAGGGGGCGATGGCCGCCGCCCGTTCCCGTACGGCGGAGGACGGGACGCCCTCCCCCGCCGCCAGGAAGTCCGGCCAGCTCGTGTAGTCCTCCGGGGCCGTGTCCGCCAGCACCACCACCCTCTCCAGGTCCGGCAGCTTCACCTCCGCCCGCCGCAGCGACGCCACGTACGAGGTGCCCAGGAACGTACCGGTGACGAACAGCAGCCTGGCCCGGCTGCGCCGCAGGATGTACGCCGCCTCCGTGCCCTTGAAGCGGGTGTTCAGCGGGACCAGCACCGCGCCGGCCGTCACCGCCCCGAGCGCGGAGACGATCCAGTCCAGGGTGTTCGGTGCCCAGATCGCGACCCGGTCCCCCGGTTCCACTCCGGAGGCGATGCAGGCGGCCGCCGCGCGTTCCACCCGGTCGCCGAGCTCGGCGTACGAGAGCCGGGTCCGGCCGTCCACCACCGCCTCGGCGGAGCCGTGGCGCCGCGCCGCCGACCGCACCAGCTCCGGGATGCTGCACCATTCCTCGTCGCCCCGCATCACGCGCCCCCTCCCGTCGCCACACTAGCTGACTATCCGTCAGATTAGCGGTAGCCTCTGCCGCTGTCAGCAGGCGCGACGGTGCGGGAGGTCAGCGGATGGCAACGCTCAAGGACGCGACGGCGATAGCCGGGATCGGGCAGACGGCGTTCGCGAAACGGCTCCCGGAGTCCGAGAGGGCTCTCGCCTGCCGGGCGATCCTGGCCGCCCTCGACGACGCCGGGATCGCACCGTCGGAAGTAGACGGCTTCGCCTCGTACACCATGGAGGAGACCGACGAGGTCGAGGTCGCCAAGGCGATCGGAGCCGGAGACGTCACGTTCTTCAGCAAGGTCGGGTACGGGGGCGGGGGTTCCTGCGCCACCCTGGCCCATCTCGCCGCCGCCGTCGCCACCGGGCAGGCGAGCGTCGGCGTCGCCTGGCGGTCCCGCAAACGCGGCTCCGGGCCCCGGCCGTGGAAGAACACCGCCGTTCAGCTCCCCACCCCCGCCCAGTGGACCCGGCCCTACGGCCTGCTGCGGCCCGCCGACGAGATCGGCATGCTGGCCCGGCGCTACATGCACGAGTACGGGGCCACCCGCGACCATCTCTTCAACGTCGCGCTCGCCTGCCGCAACCGGGCCAACCAGAACCCGGCCGCGATCATGTACGAGCGCCCGCTGACCCGCGAGATGTACATGAACTCCCGCTGGATCAGCGAACCGCTCTGCCTCTTCGACAACTGCCTGGAGACCGACGGGGCGTTGGCCTGCGTCATCGTCTCCGCCGAACGCGCCCGCGACTGCCCGCAGAAGCCCGTCTACCTTCACTCCGTCGCCCAGGGGCTGCCCGCCCAGCACCACGGGATGGTCAACTACTGGAACGACGACCCGCTCACCGGACCCGCCTGGACGGCCGCCCGACACCTGTGGAACCAGGCCGACTTCGGACCGGACGATGTCGATGTGGCCCAGATCTACGACGCGTTCACCCCGCTCGTCCCGCTCTCCCTGGAGGGGTACGGCTTCTGCGGGCGCGGCGAGGGCGGCGCGTTCACGGAGGGCGGGGCGCTGGAGAGCGGGGGGCGGCTGCCGGTCAACACCGGCGGGGGCGGGCTGAGCGAGGCGTACGTCCACGGCTTCAACCTCATCACCGAGGGCGTGAAGCAACTGCGCGGCACCTCCACCGCCCAGGTGCCCAATGCCGCCACCTGCCTGGTCACCGCCGGTGAGGGCGTACCGACGTCCGCTGTGCTGCTGAGGAGCTGAGGAGATGGACGTGAACGATTCCCTGTTGCTTCCCGTCGCCGACGAGGACGGCGCGCCCTTCTGGGAGTACGCCGCGCGCGGCGAACTGCGCGTGCAGGCCTGCGCCGCCCCCGCCTGCGGCGAGCTGCGCTTCCCGCCCCGGCCGTGCTGCCCGCACTGCGGGTCGTTCGGGAGCGAGTGGCGGGAGATGAGCGGGCGCGGCCGGCTCTGGTCGTACGTGGTCCCGCACCCGCCGCTGCTCCCCGCCTACGCCGAACAGGCCCCGTACAACGCGGTGCTGGTCGAGCTGGCGGAGGCCCCGCACATCCGGCTGGCCGGGAACGTCGTCGCCTCCTCCGACGCGCCGCTGAACTCGGTGGACCCGGCGCGGCTGCGGATCGGGGCTCCGGTGCGGGCGGTCTTCTGCCCGGTCGAACCCGGTGGCGCACCCGGCCTCACGCTCGTGCGCTGGCTCCTGGAGCGGTGAGCGATGGCCCTGCGCACCGAACGGGACACCGAGACCGGGGTCGCGCTCGTCACCCTGGACCGGCCGGCGAAACTGAACGCGATCGATCTGGAGACGGCCGGGGAACTCGCCGCACTGTGGCAGGAGTTGCGGTACGACGAGACGGTTCGGGCGGTCGTCCTCACCGGGGCCGGGACGCGTGCCTTCTGTACGGGGATCGACCGGGGCGTCACCCTCCCGCAGCCCCCGTCCCCGTACGCCCTCGACGACCCCCTCCTGCGGATCGGGCCCAAGGCGAACGACCTGTGGAAGCCGGTGGTCGCGGCGGTGGAGGGGATGGCCTGCGGCGGGGCGTTCTATCTGCTGGGCGAGGCGGAGTTCGTCGTCGCGTCCCGGGAGGCGACGTTCTTCGACCCGCACACGACGTACGGGATGGTCTCGGCGTACGAGGCGATCGCGATGGCTCAGCGCATGCCGTTCGGGGAGGTCGCCCGGATGTCCCTGATGGGCACGGCGGAGCGGGTGAGCGCCGGGCGGGCGTACGCGGTCGGGCTGGTCAGCGAGGTGACGGAGCCGGGCGGCGCGGTGGCGGCTGCGCTGCGGTCGGCGGCGGTGATCGCGGGATACCCGACGGAGGCGGTGCAGGGCACGGTCCGGGCGGTGTGGTCCGCGAAGGAGGCCGCCAGGACCCAGGCGATGGCCCAGGCCCCGGCGCTGATCGCCCTGGGCAACCTGGCCCCGGAACGGCAGGCGGAGCTGTTCGCGGCGCGGGGCGGGGGCGGCCGGCCCCGGGTGCGGTGAGCGCCCCGCGGCTCTCCGGGGTGCGGTGGTGCGCCGGTCAGACCGCCTCGGCGGTCACTTCGCAGCGCTTGACCCGGGACACCTTGCCGGGGCTCTCCATCCGCAGGGTGAGGGTGCGGGCCTCGCCGCCGTCGAGGTTCACGGTGGTCTCGGCGGTGTCCACGGTGTTGCCCAGGCCGTCGACGAACCGGACGTCGATCTCGTACGCCTGCGTGCCCGGCTCCTGCGCCCGCAGCTCCACCAGCGACGAGGTGACCGCCTTGCGCTTGCCCTTGCGCGGCACGGCGCAGCGGATCACCCGGACGGCGGGGGCGTCGGACGCGGTGGGCGTCGGGATTCCGTAGGAGCCGGACGAGCCGGAGGACGAGGAGTCGCCGTAGTCGTCGTCGTAGTCGTGGTCGCGGTAGCCGTTGTTGCTCTTCTTCGAGCTGGAGCAGCCGCCGCCCGAGCTGCTGCTCTTGCCGCTCTTGCTCTTGCCGCCGCTGCTGGAGGTGGAGAATCCGGTGAGTGCGAGCACCACCACGACCAGAACCGCCGCGAGCTTCGTCTGTCGCCGCATCATGGATGCAGCCCCCCCTTGAGTTTCGTTGCCGGTACTTCGCGCGATGGCGTGCGGTGCGTTGTCCCCCTCAGCATGCCGTGCGCGACCTCCTGCCCAAGTCATGACCCTGTCACGGTCCCGTCATGGTCTGCGTGGCGGGGGTGATCGTCCCGGCGTAGCGTCGGCTGCGGGAGGGGATGCCCGCGTACGCACTGGACGACGCCCTGGAGGCCGCCGATGATCCGCAACATCCTCGGCTCCCTCGTCGCCCTGGCGGGGGCGGCCTCCGCCGTGCTGAGCCCGTTCCGTGAGTGGTACGACGGGCGGGTCGGGCGCGACTACCGCGTACGGGACCTCTTCGAGGGGATCACCGTCACGGAGTCGGGGGTGCTGGTCTCGATCCTGCTGCCGTTCCTGGCCGCGGCGCTGCTGGTGGTCGTGGGCGTGGTGCTCCGCTCGCGGCTCGTGGTCGCCCTCGCGGGTCTGATGGTGCTGGGCTTCACGGTCCTGTGGATGGTCCGCCAGGGGCAGGCGGCGGGCTCGCTGGTGGTGGGCGGGGACGGAGCGGGGTTGCAGGTGGGGGTGGCGAACGCGCTGGCGGGCGGGCTGCTGATGCTGATCGGGGCGTTGCTGATGAGGGGCCGGCGGAGCCGGCGGGAGCGGAGGCCGGAACGGGTGCGGGAACCGGTGGAGCCGTACGCCGCGCCGGCGGCGGATCAGGTGGACACATGGCCGCCGACGCAGGAGCCGGGGATGTCCGTGCAGACCTCGCCCTGGCCGGAGCCGGAGGCGGACCCGTACACGGGGCCCGATCCCCGGGACTCCCGTGACCCCCGGGACCCCCATGACCCCCATGACCCTCGCACGCGGCCCTGTCCGCAGGCGCCGCATCCGGAGGACGACCCCCGGGATCCGGTACATCCGCCGCACCCGCCTCCGCGTCCGCCTGCGCAGGGTTGACGGTCACCCCGTCGAGAGTTCCGTCCTCAAGAAGCACCGGACGGGCTGGAGAACCAAGCCCGTCCGGCGTTCGAGGACGAGAGGCAGAACCGCTCAGGCCCTCGCCCGGTTCCCCGTGCCCGTGCCCTTGAGCGCGTCCAGTGCGTACACGCAACGGTCCTTGCTGCAGGCGTACACCACGCCCGCCCGGGCCACCGGCGAGCCCGTGATCTCGCCGCCCGTCGCGAGCTTCCAGCGAAGCTGGCCGCCCGCCGCGTCGAGCGTGTACAGCACATGGTCCGCCGAGCCGAAGTGGACCCGGCCGTCCGCCACGACCGGGGAGCCCACCACGTCGCCGCCCGCCGCGAAGCGCCACTTCGGGGTGCCGGTGACCGCGTCCAGGGTGTACAGCGCGCTGCCACTGCCGACGTGCACGTTGCCCACCGCGACCAGCACCGGTTCGATGGAGGAGCGGGCCTCCGTGGCGATCCGCCAGCGGTCCTTGCCGGTCGTCGCGTCCAGCGCGTACACCGTGCCGAGGTAGTCCGCGAGGTACACCCCGCCGCCGGTCACCGCCGGGCCGGGCGCGAACGCGGGCGGGGAGAGGAAGACCGCGGGCGACTCGAAGTGCCAGCGCACCCGGCCGGAGCCGGTCTCCACCGCCAGCACCCGGGTGCCCGCCGCGATGTAGACGTAGCCGTCGGGGGCCGGGGTGACCCGGACCGGGACGCCGCCGCAGGAGGCCGCGTCGCCGATGGGGTACGACCAGCGCTCGATGCCCGTACGGGCGTCCAGCGCGCGCAGCCGGGCGTCCTGCCAGACGTACACCGTGCCGTCGTGGATGACCGGACCGGCCTCCGCCGTCTCGAAGTCGCTCTGCGCACCGGTGATTTCCCACAGCTTCTCGCCGTTGGAGGCCTCCCAGCCCTGGACGCCGCCGCCCCGGGTCGCGGTGAGGACCGTGCCCCGGTCGGCCTTGAGGGCGTACACCCAGGCGTCGGTCGAAAGCCGCCACCGCTCGGCCCCGGTCGTGGCGTCCAGCGCGTACAGCGAGGGGCCGTCCGAGGCGTGGATCCTGCCGCCCTCGACGGCCATCGCCCAGGCCACGTCCCGGGTCTTGAACTGGCGCCGCCCGTTGCCCACGTCCAGTGCGTGGACCTCGAAGGACGTCACGTACAGCAGATCGCCGGAGACGACGGGCGTGCCCCACACGTCGTTGGACATACGGAAGCGCCAGGGCCGCCAGCGGTCGGGGGCGGGTACCGCGCCGTCCGGCGCGGGCCCCGGGGCCGGGACGGGGGCGGTGGGGGCCGTGGCCGCGGGTGAACCGTTCACTCCGGCGGGCGGGCGGACCCAGCCGGTCGCGGCGGCCGGGTGCGCGGCGGCCGCCCCGCGGCCCTCCCCCGCACGCGGACCGGGGCCGATCGGCACCTTGGCGCCGGGCAGCTGGACGGGCCCGCTGTCGGGAGCGGCGGAAGGACCCGCCGAGGTGGCCGGGGCCGGACCGGACGCGCCGGACATCGGCGAGGTCGAGGCCAGCGGCGAGGGCGAACGCAGATCGGCCCCGCTGCGCCAGGCGGTGTCCCGCTCCGGGGACCTGGGGGGCTGCCGCGGGGGCGGCGGGGGCATCGCCGGGACGGGCGGGGCGGTGCGCCCGCCGCCCCTGCGACGCTCGATCATCGCGGTGGCCAGGGGCGGCAGCCAGGCCGAGGCCGTGCCGCTGTCGTCGCTGCCGGAGGCGAAGAGATGCGGGGAGAGCTGCGCCTGGAGGTCGGCGGGGCTCGGCCGCTGGGTGGCGTCCATCTGCATGCAGGACTCGATCAGCGGCCGCAGGTCGTCGGGCAGGCCTCCGGTGTCGGGGCCCTCGCGCAGCAGCATGAACACCGTCTCGACGGGGTTGGCCCCGTGGAAGGGGGCGTGCCCGGTGGCGGCGAAGACGAGCGTGGAGCCGAGCGAGAAGATGTCGCTGGCCCCGGTGACGCTGCGGGAGTCCCGGGCCTGCTCGGGCGACATGTACGCGGGCGTGCCGACGGCGACGTTCGTCATGGTCAGCCGGGTGTTGGAGACGCCGGACGCGATGCCGAAGTCGATCACCCGGGGGCCGTCCTCGACGACGAGGACGTTGGACGGCTTCAGGTCGCGGTGGACGAGGCCCGCGCCGTGGATGGACTGGAGGGCCTCGGCGATACCGGCGGCCAGCCAGCGCACGGCCTGGGTGGGCATGGGACCGCACTCGTTCACTATCTCTTCGAGCGAGGGCGCCGGGACATAGGCGGTGGCGAGCCAGGGCACGGCGGCACGCGGGTCGGCGTCGACCACGGCGGCGGTGTAGAACCCGCTGACCGCGCGGGCGGCCTCGACCTCGCGCGTGAAGCGGACCCGGAAGAGCTGGTCCTCGGCGAGCTCGGTCCGCACCGTCTTGATCGCCACCCGCCGGCCGGATGCCGAGCGTGCGAGATAGACCAGCCCCATGCCGCCGGCCCCGAGCCGTCCCAGCACCTCGAACGGGCCGATCCGTCTCGGGTCGTGCTGCGTCAGCTGCTCCACCACTTGCCTGCCACCTCCCCGTTGACGGACCTCGGCGACGAGGTCCGCGAATTACCGCCCGGTCGAATCCCACCCTGCGCAGCGCGCCCTGTGCAGGGTCTCACCACTGGGCATCACCTGGCGGTACGCACCCCGATTCTTCCTGGCCCGGGCCCCGGTTGCGAACCCGGGGGCGGATGTGGGTGTCTCATGTCACTTCGGGCGGTATCCCCCCACACCGGGTTACGGAAGCGGCTCGCCCGGCTGCAGTACAGCGAAGGCGGCCCCCTGGTCGTCGTGCAGGACGGCCATCCGGCCGGAGGGGATGTCGAAGGGCGGCTGGGCGACCCGGCCGCCGAGCTGTACGGCGAGTTCGGCGGCGGCGTCGCAGTCGGCGACGGCGAAGTAGACGAGGAAGTAGCTCGGCATCTCGGCCGGGAACGCGTCCGTGATGACGCTGCGGCCGCCGACGGCGGTGTGCGGGCCCGGTTCGGCGCCCTCGGGGGACCACGTCCGGAAGTCGACCAGCGCCTCGGTGTCGCCGGAGAGGTCGTGGCCCGCCTCGTCCAGGTCGGTGCCGTGGAAGCCGAAGACCTTCTCGTAGAAGGGGTCCACCCGGTCCGGCTGCCGGGTGTAGACCTCGGTCCAGCAGAAGGAGGCGGGGTCGTTCTGCTTCTCGAAACCGGCGCGCTCCTCCGGCTGCCAGAGCCCGAAGACCGCGCCCCCGGGGTCGGCCGCCTGCGCCACGACCCCGGCGCGGCCCGCCCGTACCGGGTCGGTGATGATCTGGCCGCCGTGCTCGCGGATCGCGGCGACGGTGGCCCGGATGTCGTCGGTGGCGAAGTAGACGCCCCAGGCCGTGGGCATCCGGCCGTCCTTCTTGGCTGCGAGCGCGGCGACCAGCCGGCCGTCGCTGAGCGCGTCCGCGAAGGGCATGCCGTCGCCCGCTCGGAAGGTCCAGCCGAAGAGCCCGCCGTAGAAGCGCTTGCCCGCTTCGAGGTCGGAGAGCTGCACGTCCGCCCAGCACGGCGCGGAGTGCGCGAATGCGGCCATGGGACCGGGTCCTTCCGTAGCAGTGACGCCCGTCACAGTCAACGTAACGTCACCTTCGGCCCCGCGCGCCCCGGACGCACCTGACCGGACGTACCTGAAGAGAACCTTTGACTGATCAATGAAGGGAGCGCCCACCATGTGGACGAAAGTTGTCCACCGAAGTTATCCACAGGCTGTTGATAACATTTACATCCGGCGACGCCCTCAGCTCCGGGCCCCTCGCGCACCGCGGCCGAAAAGCGCCGCTCCTCACCCTCGCGCACCCGGCCGGTCCTGCGGCGTTCCCCATTTGCAGTCGGCCAAATCGCGCTCCCATCACCCCTCGGTAAGCTGACGGCATGACAGGACAAGTACGCACCGTCGACGGCCGTGTGGCCGGTCGACGCGGCCAGGCGACGCGGCAGAAGCTGCTCGACTGCCTCAGCGAGATGCTCAGCTCCTCGCCGTACCGGGACGTCAAAGTCATCGACGTCGCCCGGAAGGCCGGGACTTCACCCGCGACTTTCTACCAGTACTTCCCCGACGTGGAGGGCGCCGTCCTCGAAATCGCCGAGGAAGTCGCCAAGGAGGGTGCCGGACTGACCGAACTGGTCGCCGGACGCTCCTGGGTCGGCAAGGCCGGTTGGGCGGCCTCCGAGCAACTCGTCGAGGGATTCCTCGACTTCTGGCGGCACAACGACGCGATCCTCCGCGTGATCGACCTCGGCGCGGCCGAGGGGGACAAGCGGTTCTACAAGATCCGCATGAAGATCCTGAACTCGGTCACCAACTCCCTCACGGATTCCGTGAAGGAGCTCCAGAGCAAGGGCAAGGTCGACAAGGACGTCAGTCCGGCGGCGATGGCGGGCTCCCTGGTGGCGATGCTGGCCGCGGTCGCCTCGCACCAGAAGGGCTTCACCACCTGGGGTGTGAAGCAGGCCGAACTCCGTCCGAACCTCGCCCTGTTGGTGCACCTCGGCATCACCGGCAAGAAGCCGACGAAGTAGGCCGGGCGCAGGAGGCCCACCGGCCCCGGACGCCCCTCGCCGCCGGGCGGGCACCCGCCCAGCCTGACGCCCCCACGTCCTGTCTCACCGACGGCGGACCACCCACGCGCCCCTGCGGGTGGTCCGCCGTCGGCGTTCCCGGAGGAGAGGCCTGCCGAGAATCGTGGGCCGGACCTGAGGGCCGAGCTGAACTCGTGGACCGGACCTGGGGGCCGGACCTGAGGGCCGGGCCCGGGGGCCCGCTACCGCCGCTCCAGCCGGAACAGCCGGATCTGCCGCTCCACCCGCCGCTGGTACGCCGCGTACGGCGGCCAGAACACGAGCGCGGCCTCCCACACCCGGGCCCGCTCCTCGCCCTCCAGCAGGGCCGCGCGCACCGGGATGTCCCGGCCGCGCCAGTTGACGACGGCCTCGTCCGGGCGGGCCAGCAGGTTCGCGGTCCAGGCCGGATGCCCCGTACGGCCGAAGTTGCTGCCGACCAGGATCCAGCCGCTCTCCGCCTCCCCCTCCGGCATGCAGGCCAGCGGTGTGGTCCTCGGCCGGCCCGTGCGCGCCCCGGGCACCGTGAGGACGAGCCCCGGCAACATGCGGGCGCTGAGCAGCACCTTTCCCCGGGTGAGCCGGTGCACCGCCCGGTCCAGGGCGGGGACCACGTGCGGGGCGATCCGCGCGAAGGCACGGGTCGAGGAGACCTTCTGGGCCAAGCGCGCGCCACGGGCGCCGGTCATCGGACGCCTGCCCCGTGCGCGAGGCCGGCGGGCGGGGAAGCGGCGGCGACGCCGAAGAGTCCGGCCCGCCGCGCCGCGTGGTCGCGCAGCCGGTGGACCGGGCCGAAGAGGAGCTCGTCGCCCGCCGCCCGCTTGAGGTAGCGGTGCGCCTCGTGCTCCCAGGTGAAGCCGATGCCGCCGTGCAGCTGGACGGCCTCCCCGGTGGTGATCCGGGCCGCCTCCATGGCCTGGGCGAGCGCGAGCGGCCCGGCGTCCGGCTCCCGGGCGGCGTGGTACGCGGCGGAGCGGGCCGCCTCGACCCGTACGTACAGGTCGGCGAGGCGGTGCTTGACGGCCTGGAACGAGCCGACGGCCCTGCCGAACTGTTCGCGCTCCTTCACGTATGCCACGGTGCGCTCCAGGGCGCTCGCCGCCGTCCCGACCGCCTCGGCGGCGAGGATCGCGGCGGCCGTGCGCCCGGCTGTGGCGAGCGCGTCGGCCGCGTCGGCGGTGTCGTCCGCGCCGAGGAGCTCGGCCGGGGTGTCGCGCAGTTCGACGCGGGCGAGCGGGCGGGTCTCGTCGAGCGAGGTGAGCCGGGTACGCACCAGCCCCGCCGCTTCGGCGTCCGCGTCGGCGTCCACCAGGAACAGGAGCGTACGGCTGCGCGGATACCCCCCGGCGTGGGCGGCGACCAGGAGCAGCCCCGCACTGTGCCCGTCCAGGACCCGGTCGGCCTCCCCGTAGAGCCGCCGGCCGCCGCCCTCGGACCCGCGGACCTGGATGCCGCCGGCCCGGCCGCCGCCGGCCCAGGTCCCGTCGCGGTTGTCGCCGGTGAGGCCGAGGGCCGTGGCGAGCGAGCCGCCGGGGACGGCGAGGGCGGCGGTCAGGGTGCCCTCGGCGATCCGGGGCAGCAGGGCGGCCCGCTGGTCCGGGGTGCCGAGGGCGGCGATCAGGGGTGCGGCGAGGACGGCGGTGGCGAGCAGCGGCGAGGGCAGCAGCGCGCGCCCGGTCTCCTCGCAGGCGAGGGCCAGCTCGGTGGCCGTACAGCCCGCCCCGCCGTACTCTTCCGCGAGCGCGAGGCCCGGCAGCCCGAGGTCCCCGGCGAGCCTGCACCACAGGACCGGGTCGTAGCCCTCGGCGGTGGACACGGCGGCGGGGATCGCGTCGGGTCCGGCGCCCCGGGCGAGCAGGTCGCGCAGGGTGCGGCGGATCTCGTGCTGTTCCGCGGTGACGGCGGCGTCCATCTGCGGGCTCCTTCCACCCAGGGGCCGGCGACCCCTGATCTGACGAGCCGTCATATTAGGTGCGGGGTGGGGGAATTCCCAGGGTTGCGCACGCTCGCGGGCGAAGGGAGTCGTTGCGTACGCCCGGTTACGGGGGCCGTGACCTGATGTACTGTCAGATTCATGTCCCTGGCCCCGGCTTCCCCCAACCCGACTTCCCCCAGCCCGGCTACCCCCAACCCGGCTACCCCCAACCCGGCTCCCTCCGCCCCGGCTCCCCCTGCCGCCTCCCGCCGTCCGCGCAAGGTCGCCGTCGTCGGCGTATCGCTCGCGGACTGCGGTCGCGTCGACGACGCCACTCCGTACGCCCTGCACGCCCAGGCGGCCCGCCGCGCGCTCGCCGACTCGGGCCTCGACCGCTCGGTCGTCGACGGTTTCGCCTCCGCGGGGCTCGGGACGCTCGCCCCGGTGGAGGTCGCCGAGTACCTGGGGCTGCGGCCCACCTGGGTCGACTCGACGGCGGTGGGCGGCGCCACCTGGGAGGTGATGGCCGCCCACGCGGCGGACGCCATCGCGGCGGGCCGCGCGCGGGCGGTGCTCCTCGTCTACGGATCGACGGCACGGGCCGACATCAAGGCGGGCCGCCGCACCTCGAACCTCTCGTTCGGGGCGCGGGGGCCGTCGCAGTTCGAGGTGCCGTACGGGCACTCGCTGATCGCCAAGTACGCGATGGCCGCCCGCCGCCACATGCACGCGTACGGCACGACGCTGGAGCAGCTCGCCGAGGTGGCGGTGACGGCGCGGGCGAACGCGGCGGCGAACCCGGAGGCGATGTTCCGGGAGCCGATCACGGTGGACGACGTGCTGTCGGGCCCGATGATCGCGGACCCGTTCACCAAGCTGCACTGCTGCATCCGCAGCGACGGGGGGTGCGCGGTGCTGCTGGCCGCCGAGGAGTACGTCCCCGACACGGCGAAGGCGCCCGTCTGGATCCTGGGGGCCGGCGAGCACGTCTCGCACTCCACGATGTCCGAGTGGGAGGACTTCACGGTCTCCCCCGCCGCCGTCTCCGGCCGCCTCGCCTTCGAACGGGCCGGGGTGCGGCCCGCCGACATCGACCTGGCCGAGATCTACGACGCGTTCACGTACATGACGCTGGTGACGCTGGAGGACCTGGGTTTCTGCGCGAAGGGCGAGGGCGGCGCGTTCGTCGAGAAGGGCCGCACCGGGCTGCGCGGCGAGCTCCCGGTGAACACGGACGGCGGCGGTCTGTCCGCCTGTCACCCCGGGATGCGCGGGCTGTTCCTGCTGGTGGAGGCGGTACGGCAGCTGCGCGGCGAGGCCGGCGCGCGTCAGGCGCACAAGGCCGGGGGCCGCCTGCCGGAGCTGGCGGTGGCCTCGGGGACGGGCGGCTGGTTCTGCTCGGCGGGGACGGTGGTGCTGGGGCGGGGGTGACGGGTTCCGGCCCCGTGCGTCCCGGCGGCCTCGCCCGACTCACAGCCCGGCCGCCCCGCCCGACTCACAGCCCGACGACAGTGAGCGCACTCTCCAGCCCTTTGAAGTCATCGGCGTTCCGCGTGTAGAGCGGCAGATCCCGGACCGATGCGATGGACGCGATCATCAGGTCGAGGCGTCGCGGCCGAGGGTCGCGACGGGCCGCGAGAACGAGAGCGACCAGGGTCCCGTAGCGCGCGGCGGCGTCCGCGTCGAAAGGGAGCGGTTCGAAGTCGGCCACCGCCGCCCCCAGCTTCTCCATCCGAGCGGCCCGGACCGACGGATCCTTGGCCATGGCCACTCCCTGCTGGAGTTCGGCCAGCGAGACCGCGGTGAGGACAGGCAGTACGGGCAGCCGCTCCGGCTCCAGCACGTCGAGATCGATGTACGTACAGGTGTCGAGCACTCCTGTGCGGTGCCGCTCAGCCACCGTTGCGCCCCCAAAGGTCCCGGTCATCGTCGCCCACCCGGTCCTCCGCGCCGAAGAACTCGTCCGCCTCGTGACGCAGCAGCGCGCCGTCCACCCGGGGCAGCCGCCGGTGCCGGGCCGTGAGCTCCTCGGCGCTGAGCTGCCTCTTGCGACTCAGGGGGCGCAGTTCGGCGACCTCTATGCCGTTCCGGGTGATGTGAAAGGTCTCACCGCCCTCCACGGCATCCATGACCTCTGCGGACTTGTTACGGAACTCCCGCTGCGTGATGGTCTTCATTTCTCCACGGTAGCGTGGTGTGTCTCAAAGTGCTACATCCTGCGGACGGAGCCCTGTGCGGTCCAATGGCCTCCATGAGCGACCACACACCGCACACCTTCCGCGACCTCCTGCACGCCCAGCGCGTCTGGGACACCGCGCTGCCGTCCTTCGCCCCGGAGTCGGCCCCGCCCGCCCCGGTCCCCCTCTTCCACACCTGGTTCGCCGAGGCCGTCGCGGCGGGGCAGCCGGAGCCGCACACGATGAGCCTCGCCACCGCCGACGCCGAGGGGCTGCCCGACGTACGGACGCTGATGCTGCACGACGCGGACGAGCGGGGCTTCCACTTCGCCTCGCACGCCACCAGCGCCAAGGGCCACCAGCTCGCCGCCCGCCCGCACGCCGCGCTCGGCTTCTACTGGCCCGCGCGGGGGCGCCAGGTGCGGGTCCGGGGCCCGGTCGTCCGCTGCACACCCGCCGAGAGCCACGCCGACCTGCACGCCCGGTCCACGGGGGCGCTGGCCGCAGCCCTGACCGGGACCCAGAGCGAGGTCGTCGGCTCGGTGGCGGAGCTGCACCGGGCGGCGGACGCCGCCTGGGAGCGGGCCCGGGTGGAACCGGACACGGAGGCCCCGACCTGGACCCGGTACGTGGTCGAGCCGGCCGAGGTCGAGTTCTTCCAGGGCGACGCCCGGCGACGCCACATCCGGCTGCGCTACCGGCGCCCGGAGAGCGGCCCGGCGAGCGGCCCGGAGAACGACGGCTGGACGCGCGAGCTGCTCTGGCCCTGACCGGCGCGGACAGCGACCGGCGCAAACAGAACGTTTACCCGGTTCTCACCGTAAAGGGGCACTATGGGAGTCAGGTGAGAGGTGAGCTGTTGGGAGGCACCGATGCCACGAGCCCGTTCCCGCTACGCCCCCGACCGGGGCCTGACCGGTCGCATGGTCACCACCATGTTCCTGATCGGCCTGCTCTATGTCGTCTTCGTGGGCGTGCTCCTCGCGGCCCTGCGGGGCTCCTGGCCGATCATCCTGGTCATCACGGGCGGCCTGTTCATCGCCCAGTTCTGGTTCAGCGACCGCATCGCCGCGTACGGCATGGGCGCCCGCGAGGTCACCCCCGAGCAGGCCCCCGAGCTGCACGGCACCATCGACCGCATCTGCGCGCTGGCCGACATGCCCAAGCCCAAGGTGGCCATCGCCGACAGCGACGTACCGAACGCGTTCGCCACCGGCCGCAGCGAGAAGACGGCCCTGGTCTGCGCGACGACGGGCCTGCTGCGCAGACTGGAGCCACAGGAGCTGGAGGGCGTCCTCGCCCACGAGATGTCGCACGTCGCGCACCGGGACGTCGCCGTCATGACGATCGCCTCGTTCCTCGGGGTGCTGGCGGGCATCATCACCCGTATCGCCCTGTGGGGCGGCTTCGCCCGCAGCAGGCCGGGCAACGACCCGGCGGGCATCCTGCTCCTGCTGATCCCGCTGATCAGCGCCGTCGTGTACGCGATCAGCTTCCTGCTGACCCGGCTGCTCTCCCGCTACCGCGAGCTGTCCGCCGACCGGGCCGCCGCCCTGCTCACCGGCCGGCCCTCCGCGCTCGCCTCGGCCCTGACGAAGATCAGCGGGCAGATGGCCCGCATCCCGACCGAGGACCTGCGGAAGGCGGAGCCGTACAACGCGTTCTACTTCATGCCGGCGTTCTCCTCGAAGGAGAGCCTGGGGCGGCTGTTCTCCTCGCACCCGACGCTGGAGCAGCGTCTGGACCAGCTGTCCCGCATCTCCACCGACCTGTCCCGCTGAGCGTTTCAACGTTCTAAGGAGTTACGCCCGTGGGCCTGCTCGACGTGATCCTCGGCCGGAGCAAACCGGTCCGCCCCGACCTCGACCAGCTCTTCGCCGTCCCCTCGGCCGCCCTCACCCTCCAGGCCGCCACCGGCCTCACCCCGACCGGTCTGGGCTCGGTCTGCTTCGCAGGAGTGGAGGGCGGCGGTTTCGCGCGCCTCCAGGAGGACGTACGGGAGCTGCTCGACGCGGATACGGAGCGCGGCGGCATCCCGGTGGAGTTCAGCCGGGACGCGTACGGCTACACCTGGCTGCTGGCCAGCCACCCGGCCGACGACACGGCGGGCCTGGTCAACGACCTCCATGCGGTGAACACCCTGCTCCAGGACGGCGGCTTCGGCCCGCACCTGCTGTGCTCGCTGATCGGCTTCCGGGACGGGGAGGGCGCCGGGGGCCGGTCGCTGGCGCTCGTGTACCTGTACAAGCGCGGCACGTTCTACCCGTTCGTCCCGCTGCCCGGCGGTGCCGAGAAGCGGGACAACCAGCTGGAGCTCCAGGTGCGGGGCGCCCTCGGGGACGACCTCCGGGTGGAGAAGGACCTGTCCCGGTGGTTCCCGGTGTGGGGTGCGCCGGGGTTGTGACCTACGTTTGCGGCACATTATGCAGCTTGAACTGCTGCACAATGTGCCGCATGCTATACAGCATGGCGAACACGAGGGTCCGCAAGAGTGTCCCCCTCAGCCAAGAGGATCAGGCCCACATCGAACGCCTCCGAACGGCGGGGTCACCGGAACACGAGGCGCTTGAGCAGATGGCGGGTATAAGGCTGCCCGACGACGCCTCGGAAGCCGAGACCCTTCATGCCCTTCTCACCGCTGGACGCATCGCGGTGACCGAGCACGCCATGCTCACCGGCTATGCCGCTCTGGCCGCCGCCCAGGACGACGAGGACGCCTCCGCGCGTCGCGCCATGCGGGCTCGCAGCGCTCGACCGGAGGTCTGACCTCCATGGGCAACGCACTCACCCCCATCCGCGGCCGGGTCTACACGGCCGACATCGGCAATGGGCGCAACCCCTGGCTCGTCGTCTCCAACAATGCTCGTAACCGAGCCCTACAGGACTGCCTGGCGGTCCGGCTCACCACCAGCACGAAACCCGAGTTGCCGACCATCATCGAACTCGGCTCGGCGGACCCTCTCGTGGGACGCGTGCTCTGCGACGACGTAGCCCTGCTGTACCGCACCGACTTGGAGGAGGATCGCGGCGCGCTGTCCCCGCAGACCATGATGAAGGTCTCGGCCGGACTGCGCGCCGCACTCGCACTCTAGGACGCCGAGGCGCCGGGGCTGTGATCAGCCGCTTGTGACCGCGTGGTCCAGGAACGCGGTCCAGGCGGCCGGGGCGACGGCGAAGGCGGGCCCGTCGGTGACCTTGGAGTCGCGGACGTGGACGGTGTGGGGGCAGGTGGCGACCTCCACGCAGGCTTCGCCCTCGTTGTTGCTGTAACTGGACTTGTGCCAGTCGTAGGCGACTTCGATGCAGGCTTCGCCCGTATTACCGCTGTAGCTGGACTTGAACCAGGTCAGTCCGGGTCCGTGGCTCACAGTTGTCTCACCTTCGTCTCGATGATCTCCGCCGACTTCCAGGGGTTGAGCGCCTGGGCCCGCAGGATGCCGAAGAGGTCGAGCTGGTCGCTCACTTGCTCCGGCTTCGAGATCAACCTACCGCCGCCCTGCCCCTCCACGTACAGCAGATTGCGCCCTTCCGCCGTGGACATCAACTGCATGGGCCCCATCAACCCCGCGTGCGCGTGCTGATCCGTCGGCATCACCTGAACCGTCAGGTGGTTGAACCGCTCGATGCAGTCCAGCACGTGCAGCAGCTGCTCCTTCAGCACCTCCGGTCCGCCCAGCGTCCGGTCCAGGACCGACTCCTCGATGACGTACCCGATACGCGGCGGCGACTTGCGGGTCAGCACCGCCTGCCGTTCCAGTCGCGCTTCGACGAGCCGGACGACCTCGGCCTCCAAGTACGCCGGTACGTGCGAACGGAACAGCGCGTTCGCGTACGCCTCCGTCTGGAGCAGGCCCGGAATCAGCATCGTCTCGTACGCGCTGATGACCCGCGCGAGCCGTTCCAGCCGCGCCCAGTCCAGGAACTTCGGCGGATACTTCTCCTCGTCCACCAGCTCGCAGCACGCCTCCAGCGCCCCGCCCGCCGCGAACACCCGCTCGGCGTCCGCCAGCAGGTCGCGCGAGGGGATGCGTTCCGCCCGCTCGACCGCCCCCATCAGGGATTCCGAGATCAGCAGCTGATCCGCCGCCGTCTTCTGCGTGAGCCCGGCCCGTACCCGGTGGATACGGATCAGCTCTCCCACGAGCCGCCGTCCGTGCGTCAGCTCACCACTGGTCCCCACAGCCATCACCACCCTCCCCACATCACATCGATGTGGACCGTGTCGTGCTGGTCACGCTACGCATTCGGCGGAATGCTCGTAGCCACGACGAGCAAGAAACACCCCGAATGGGTACCCACCGCCGGGCATCAACTGCACCTCTCCGGTATCTACTTCGACGCCATCCGGCTCCGGGGCGTCCGGGGCGAGGCCGTGCTCCAGCACCTCGCCACCCTGACGGAGGGCGAACCGGGCCCGGTGGTGCGGGAGATGGCGGGGGCGCGGTGGACGTACTTCCTGATCCCGCCGGGGGCGAGCGACGGGTACGACTGGCCGCCGGGCGCGACGTGCTTCGGGCCGGCCGCGCGTGACCAGTGGGTGGGCATCCCCGCCCCGGACGGCAACACCTACCCGCTGAGCTGGCGGTGCGGGGCGCCGGAGGAGGACGAGTTCGTGGATCCGGAGCTGCTGCACGGGCTGGTGCTGGCCCAGCTGGCCCCGGCGGAGGAGGAGTAGGAGGAGTAACGGGTGAGCGCGGCGGGCGGCGGACGGAGAGGGCTCACGGGCCCAGCGTGATGCCGCGGGACGCGGGCCCCAGGCGCGCCCGGTAGCGGCGGACGCCCCAGCTGCGGTGCTCCAGCTCGGCGGCGACCAGCACCTCCGCCGTGTTCACCAGGCCGGGAACGAGCTCCACCAGGGCGGCCACCGGGTGATCGCCGACCGGCGGCAGGCGACGCAGGCGGCGGAACTCCCACTGCGGGTCCGGCTGGGACGCCCCGTGGCCGCGCACGATCCACTCCTCCCGGCCGGGACCCGTGTCCGGCTGCCGCTCGACGCCCAGGTCCACGATGCCGGTGGTGACCGTGAAGCTGAGTCCGGTGCCGGGACCGGCCGCCGCCGGGCGGGTGCGTACGCCCGGGTCGATGAGGCGGGCGACGGGCCGCCGGGCGGGGTCGAGCCGGAGCAGGAAGAGGAGGAGATCGGGCGGGCCTGTCGTGGGCGCGTCCATCAGGGCGTCGAACGCGGCCCCGCCAGGTCCCGGTCCACGCCCCAGCCCCCGCCCCCGTCTCCGTCTCCACTCCCGTCTCCGCCCTCGCCGCCGTCTCCGCCGCCGTCTCCGTCTCCGTCTCCGTCGAGCGTCTGGGCCAACGACGCGAGAGCCTGCGGGCGCAGCGTGCCGCCGTGCTCCGTATCCGTACCCGCGTGCCCGTCCGGGGCGTGGTCCGACCCGGCCGCCCGGTGCAGCAGCGCTCGCGCCTCGTCCCTCAGCCGGGCGTCGAACTCCAGCGGCCGGTCGTCGCGGGCCCATGGCCGGCGCAGTGAGCGGTACAGGTCCACGGAGCGCTGGGCGGCCCGCACGGTCCGCCCCTCCCCGGCGTAGACGTCGCCGCCCCGGTCCTCCGGCCCGAGACCGCCAGCCGCAGCCGGGCGGCCGCCAGCAGCACCGCGGGCAGCCCTTCGGACCCGGCGGGATCCACGGAGCCCTCAAGCTTCTCGACCAGCCGGGTCGCCACCGCGTCGGCCTCCTCGAACACCGCGCGGTCGCGCCGATCGGCGACCACCGGTGCGGCGGTCTCGACCGTACGCAGGGCCGCGGCCCGCCAGACGGCCTCCGCCCCGCACGCCTCGGCGACCTCGGTGACCAGCCGCCAGTGGAGGTACTCCATCTCGGCCGGCGCACACCGGCTCCCGAGCCCGTCCGCCGTCAGCTGGTCCAGCATCGCCTCGGCGGACAGGCCGTGCTCCGCCTCCAGGCTCCGCCGTACCGCTTCTAGCTCTCGCGCGCGCAGCTTGGCCGCTTCGAGCGGCAGGACGCGGTCGCGCACGTGGAGCGCCAGCTCCGCGAGGACGGAGAGAGCGTCGAGGACGTACGTGACCGTGGGCGGCCCGGCCGCCTCCAGGTCGGGCGGGCCGAACCGCACCCGGCCGGAGCAGACCGTCCCCTGCCGGGTCTCCTCCATCAGCACACCGACCATGTCGTCCGCGGGTGGCAGCACATGGGAGACGAGCAGCAGGAGCGAGCCCGTCGCTGCCGCCGCCTCCTGCCAGCCGGGCGGCAGCTCCAGGTGGAGGTCGTACGCCAGCACCAGGCCGCCGGGCCCGAAGACGGCGATGTCGCCCTCCTCGTCCCGGTGGACGCACCACCGCGCGTCGACGGGCGCCGAGAAAGGGAGTTCGTCCAGGGAGGCGAGCGTGGTCAGCCCGTGCAGGCGCCCGAGGGCGAAGAGGCTCCCTCCCGGCCCCACCCCGGTGAACGGATGGAGGCCGGCGTGCCCGACCGCCAGCCCCGGGTGCCGGACCCCTTCCAACTCCACCAGGAGCGCCAGGCCTTTGACTTCCCCCGACAGTCGCACGCTGCCCCTCCCGCCCCCGTGGATCACACGCCGCCGCCACCCTTCCACAGGTGGTAGCGGCGCGCAGGCCGCTTTCCGGCCGGGGCCGGTTCGGCGGAGCGCTTCTCAGGCCCGGGGCCGGAAGACCGCCACGGCCTCCCCGCCGCTCCCCTCCGCGCCCCGGAACGTGACCGTCAGCCGCATCCCGATGCGGAGGCCTGCGGGCGCGCACTCCACGATCTCCGTCATCATCCGGGGCCCCTCGGCGAGGTCGACGACGGCGGCGACGTACGGCACGCGCCCGCCGAACGGCGGCAGGTCGTTGCGGTGGACGACGGACCACGTGTAGAGGCTCGCGTCCCCGCTCGCACGCTCCCACCCGACGTCTTCGCTCCAGCAGTACGGGCAGAACTCACGCGGGTAGTGATGCGCCCGGCCGCACCCGCCACAGCGGCGCAGGAGCAGGTGTCCTTCCGCCGCCGCGTCCCAGTAGGGGCGGGTGAAGGCGTCCGGCTCCGGGAGGTCGAAGCGCGGGCCCACCGCCCGCTCGCGCGTCACGGGAACAGCCCGAACGCCGCGTCCAGCGACCACGTCTGCCAGGCCATGGCGAACAGGGCCACCAGGGAGATCAGCGCCATCATCGCGTTCTGCCCCTGCTCGGCCCAGTCGTGGATCATCAGGACCAGGTAGAGCAGGTTGAGGAGGAGTCCGGCGATCAGGGCGAGAGGGGTCAGGAATCCGGCCACCAGACCCAGCCCGAGGGCCAGTTCCGCGTAGACGACGATGTACGCCATCGGCTTCGGGTGCGGCGCGACGATCCGCCGGAAGCCCGTGCGCACCACGCCCCAACGGTGCTTGCCCGCGACGTCCGCCGCCCAGGCGATGCCCGTACCGCGTTCGAACCAGCCCTTCTTGTCCTTGTGCCGCCAGCTCTCCAGCCACCACAGGCCGAGGCCTATGCGCAGGACGGCGAGCCATTCCGCACCGCTGAGCCAGATCGTCTGCATCGGGCCTCCAGAAAACCGTTTCTGACGATACGTCAGTTCAGCGGATGCCCGGTCCCGGCGCAAGAGGTGCGCACGCACCTCAGTGCGGGCGGCCCCGCGACGCCCCGCACCCCCGTGATCAATTCGCAATCGTTTTCCCTCTTGACCGAGACCCATCAACAGAATGGGCGATTACGCTCCGAACCATGCCCAACAGCCCGTCCACCGCGGACAGCCACGACGCCGTCGCCCTCACCGACCGTACGGACGACCGCCCCGTCTACGTCATCGGCGGCGGCCCCGGAGGTCTCGCCGCCGCCGCCGCACTGCGCGCCCGGGGCGTACGGGCGGTGGTCCTGGAGAAGTCGGACCGGGTCGGTGCGTCCTGGCGCGGCCACTACGACCGGCTGCGTCTGCACACGACCCGCCGCTGGTCGGCGCTGCCGGGGCTGAAGATGCCGCGCGGGTTCGGGCGTTGGGTGGGCCGGGACGACGTGGTGCGGTACCTGGAGAAGTACACCGAGCACCACGGGCTGGAAGTGGTGACCGGCGTCGAGGCGACCAGGATCGACCCGGCCCCCGACGGCTCCGGCGACTGGCAGCTCACCGCGACGGGCGGGCGGGTCCTGCGGGGCCGCGCGGTCGTCGTCGCCACCGGCTTCAACCACACCCCGCGCATCCCCCGGTGGCCGGGGAGCGAGACGTTCACGGGCGAGCTGCTGCACGCGGCGGGGTACCGCAACCCGGCCCCGTACGCGGACCGGGACGTCCTGGTCGTCGGCATCGGCAACACGGGCGCGGAGATAGCGGCGGACCTGGCGGAGGGCGGGGCCTCACGGGTACGGATCGCGGTGCGCACCGCCCCGCACATCGTGCGCCGCTCGACGGCGGGCGTGCCGGCACAGGCGGCGGGCATCCTGATCCGCCACCTGCCGGTGTGGCTCGTCGACCGGGCGAGCGGCCTGCTGAGCCGTGTCGCCTCCCCCGACCTCGGCGGCCGGGGCCTCCCCCGCCCCACGACGGGCCTGTACTCCCGCATGAAGGAAGGCGCCACCCCGGTCCAGGACGTCGGCCTGATCGCCGCGGTGAAGGCCGGCCGGGTCACCCCGGTGGCGACGGTCGCCTCCTTCGACCAGGACACGGTGGTCCTGGCCGACGGCACCCGCCTCACCCCGGACGCCGTCATCACGGCCACCGGCTACGACCGCGCCCTGGAGCCGCTGCTCGGCCATCTGGACGTCCTGGACGGACAGGGCCGCCCGGTCACCCACGGCGGCCGCTCGCCGAAGGGGGCCCCGGGGCTCTACTTCACCGGCTTCACCAACCCGATAAGCGGGATGCTCCGCGAAATAGCCCTGGACGCCGAGAAGATCGCCAAGAAGGTGGCACGGGCGTCGCGCTGAAAGCTCCCGGAGAAATTCACCGCAACCGCACACGCCGCGCCACCCAGCTGATCCGACAGCAACTCCGGGTAAACACACGACGAAAGCCCCCTCACCTCACATTGATACCCGGTGAAGGATAAGAACCTTTATCGGCACATCGCCTTCACCGGGGTGGGGTCGGGCGGCGGGCACGCTTCCGGTGTCCGAAACAAGATGTGCCGAATTTCTGCCATTCGAGGCGGGGCGCGCTCACTTCCCGCCACACGAGGCGGTTCGGACCGCCGCTCCACCCCTTGGTCCCCACGGTTACTCCCGGCGCCCTACCTGCACAGGAACGCCTCGGCCGCAGGCCTCCCCGCAACCCGGGCCCCCGTCTTGTGACAGGTGTAAATCAGTCCTTCGCCGAGATGCTGTTGAACCCGCATACCTCACCGGTCACACTGAAGGCTGTGGCCGTCGTGGGCACAGGCAATTTCCGGCTCACCGACTCCAGGGCCGTCCTGTCACGTGCCTGCATTCGTCATTCTCTCTACGCCCATGCGGGGGGGGGTGACAAGTGAGATGCTCTACAGAAAAGCACTGAGTTGACCCAGAAATCATGGCCGGTTTTTCGCGGGAACCGACCCTGTGAATATCTCCCCGACCCGTAGCGGTATTTTCCCCGCATACGGGGCTGACCTGCAAGGGCAGGAATGAAGGCCGCCGCGCCGAGGGGGCCGGGCGGCGCTGCGACGACTTCTGGCGGTTCCCTGGAAGGTCCGTGCCGATGAGCGATGGAGAGGCCGACGCATTAGGCCCACCGGCGATCGGGGGGTGGGTGAAGGAGCGGGGCTGGGTGCGTGCAGCCTTCCGGTGCCCGATGAAGCAGGCACGGTTCTGACCGAGTGGGCCCCGGGCTGCCCTGAATCCTTCTGTCCGCCTGGCGGACAGCTCTCCACCATGGCGGGTCGGCGCTCACTGCCCGGCGGGCTTCTCGCTCTCACCACATGCGCACCAGGGCGGTTTCCGTGCACTCCCCCGCATTCCCCGTATTCCTCGCATTCCTCGCATTCCTCTGCGAAAGGAAAGCAGCGTCATGGCTGTGGGAATCCACCACTTGAGGACGTTCCTCATGGCGGTCGACGAAGGCAGCATCTCGAAGGCCGCGACCCGTCTGCACATGGCCCAGTCCGCGGTGTCCCGCAGACTCGCGGAATTGGAACGCCACGTGAAACAACCTCTGTTGGAACGCTCCGCGGAGGGGGTGCAGCCGACGGTTTCGGGAAAGGTGTTCTGCGCCAAGGCCGATGCCGCCGTCACCGCGTTCGACGATGCCATGCGCTCGGACCTGCACCGGGTGCGCGCCCTGCGCGTGGGGCACGCCTGGTCGGCGATCGGTGTGCACACCAGCGAGATACTGCGCCGGTGGCAGGAGACCAACCCGGAGGTGCTGGTACGCCTGAAACGGGTCGACGATCCCGCGGGCGGGCTCACCAGCGGCCTGTCGGACGTGGCCATCATGCGCACGCAGACCGGGCGGCCCAGTCTGTACAGGGAACTCCTCGCCATGGAACCCCGGGTCGTCGCGGTCCCCTCGGGCTGCCCGCTCATCTCGATGGACGAGGTCCTGCTGCGGGACCTGGTCGGCTATCCGCTGGTGATCAACTCGTTCTCCGGAACCACCAACCTCGACCTGTGGGAGGAGGGCGGGCAACCCGGGGTGGCGGTGGAGGTGGACACCATCGACGACTGGCAGAGCTACATCGCCGCCGGTGTCGGTATCGGCGTGACCCCGGCCTCCACCGCATGGATGCACCCACATGCCGAGATCAGCTACCTTCCTCTTCGCGACGCGCCCGCGGTGCCGGTGTACCTGGTCTGGGCATCCAACAATCGGCATCCGGCGCTGCGCTCCTTCATCCAGTTGGCACGGAACGTGGTGGCGGAGGGCGTCGAGTAGCCCGGGCTCGCGGTTCGCCCCCGCACCCGCCCCCGCACCCGTCGCCCGGCCCGCGGGGGCGACGGGTGCGGGCCCGGCCGCGTCAGACCTTCGACTTCGCCGGTTCCGCCGGGACCTCCTCGCCGGGCTCCGGCTCGTCGCCGCCGATGACGCCGACGTGCCGCAGCACGACGGCGGACAGGAACGAGAGCACCACGGTGCACGCCGCGGCCACGACCATCGCCGTGTTCATCCCGGAGGTGGCGGCTTCCTTGGCGAGGTCGAGCCAGCCGGTGGGCATCTGCTGTGCCGAGGAGACCGCGCCGGCGAGGCTGTCACCCGCGGCGTCGGCCACCTCCGACGGGGTACCGGCGGGAATCTCGTCGTCGATCCGGTTGCGGTAGACCGCGGTGGCCAGACTGCCCAGGATCGCCACGCCCAGGGCGAGGCCCAGCTCCTGCACGGTCTCCGACATCGCCGATGCCGAACCGGCCTTCTCCGCCGGCGCGGCTCCTACCACCAGGTCCGTGCCCAGGGCCGCGATCGCCCCGAGCCCGAGATAGACGAGGCCGAAACCGATCACCATCAGGGCGATGCCGCCCGAGGAGCCCACCAGGGCGAGCAGCACGTACCCGACCGTGGACAGGGCCAGGGTCGCCGCCACCACGAGTCCCGGCGGCACCCGGCGCGCGACCAGGGGCGAACCGATCGCCGCCAGGAACATCAGCAGGGCCGGCGGTCCCATCCACAGCCCCGCCTCGACGGGGGGCAGCCCCTCCACGAACTGGAGCTGCTGGGTGATCAGCAGCATCGAACCGCCGACGCCGACGAGGCCGACGAGCAGCACGCTCAGCGCGGCGCTGAACGTCCGGTTGGTGAACAGGCGAACGTCCAGCAGCGGGCTCTCCAGCTTGCCCTGGCGGCGGACGAACAGCACCGCGAAGACCACGCCGATCAGCGCGGCGGCGATCATGGGCCCGTCGAAGCCGTCCTTGGCGAACCGCTTCACCGCGTAGACCACCGGCAGGATCGCGATCAGCGACAGCGTGACGCTGAGCAGGTCGAACCTGCCGCTCCGGGGTGCCCGGTACTCGGGGATCAGGGCCGGTGCGGCCACCAGCAGCACGACCGCGACCGGGATCGCGAGCAGGAACACCGAACCCCACCAGAAGTGGTCCAGCATCACTCCGCCGACCACCGGCCCAAGCGCCATGCCGAGCGCGAAGCTCGTCGCCCAGACACCGATGGCCAAGGAGCGCTGGCGCTGGTCGGCGAACATGTTGCTGATCAGGGCCAGCGTGGACGGCATCAGCGTGGCACCAGCGATCCCGAGGGCCGCACGCGCGACGATGAGCATGTCGGCGCTGGTGGCGTAGGCCGCCAGTACCGAGACGACCCCGAAGGCCGCGGCTCCGATCATCAGCAGCCTGCGACGGCCGATCCGGTCACCCAGCGTGCCCATGGTGAGCAGGAAACCGGCGATCAGGAAGCCGTAGGCGTCCATGATCCACAGCTCTTGGGTGCCGGACGGTTGCAGATCCTCGGCCAGTGAGGGGAGGGCCAGGTACAGCACAGTGACGTCGAGGCCCAGCAGCACGGTGGGCAACGAGAGGACGGCCAGCCCTCCCCATTCCCGGGCGCCCGCCCTGCGTACGGTCGTTGTGCTCATGGCACTCCCATGCTCTTCGAGTCTCGGCACTATGTGATCGCCACTGTGCCGACCCTCACGCACGGTTTCCTGAGGGTCGTTCGGCGATACACTGCGGCCATGCGTTACGGGGTGCTCGGCCCGCTGGCCGTCTGGGACGCCGAGGGGCGGCCGGTCAAGGTCCCCGAAGCGAAGGTGCGCGCCCTGCTGGCGAATCTGCTCGTCCACGGCGGCGGACCGGTGCCGGCGGACCGCCTGATCGAGGACCTGTGGGCGAACAACCCGCCGAGCGGGTCGGCCAACACGCTGCAGACCAAGGTCTCCCAGCTGCGCCGCGTGCTGGGCCGGGAGCAGGTCGTCCGTGAGCCCGCCGGCTACCGGCTGCTGCTCGCGGACGACGTGGTCGACGCGCGGAGGTTCCAGGAGCTGGCCGACCGCGCCCGCGCCCACCGGGAACCGGCGGTGAAGGCGGACCTGTTAGCCGACGCGCTCGCGTTGTGGCGCGGCCCGGCCTACGCCGATGTGGCCGAGTCCCTCTTCGCCCGCGGCGAGATCACCCGGCTGGAAGAGCTGCGCCTCGACGTGGTCGAGGACCACGCGGAGGTGCGGCTGACCCTGGGCGAGCACACGGCGCTGGCGGCGGAGCTGGGGACCCTGGTGGGGCGCCACCCGCTGCGCGAGCGGCTGCGCATGGCCCATATGCGCGCCCTGTACCGGGCCGGGCGGCAGGGCGACGCGCTGCAGAGCTTCCAGGACCTGCGGCGGGAGCTGGCCGAGGAACTGGGGGCGTCACCCGGTCCGGAAGCCTCCGCACTGCACGAGGCGATCCTGCGCCAGGAGCCGCAGCTGGCCACGCCCGCGATCGGGTCGCTGTCGTGCCGTACGAACCTGCCCACCCCGCTGACTCCGCTGATCGGCCGGCGCGAGGCGGCCGATCAGTTGCTGGCACGGCTGAACCCCGGCGCGAACACCCGCCTCGTCACCCTCACCGGCCTCGGTGGCGTGGGCAAGACACGGCTGGCGATCGCCGCGGCGCGCGACGCGGCCGGGCGGTTCGCCGACGGGGTGTGGCTGGTCGAACTGGCCGGCCTGGGCGTCACGTCGGCCCCGGACGACATCGCCGAACGCGTCATCACGACGCTGGGCCTGTGCGACACCGCGGCGACGGAGCCGGACCTGGACGACCTGGTGGGCTGGCTGTGCCAGGCAGTGGCCGACAAGCAGTTGCTGATCC
Organism: Streptomyces sp. SM11; assembly: GCF_002910905.1. Taxonomy (GTDB): domain Bacteria; phylum Actinomycetota; class Actinomycetes; order Streptomycetales; family Streptomycetaceae; genus Streptomyces. Next base: position 58,114 of record NZ_NEUE01000177.1, read on the forward strand.
TGCTGGACAACTGCGAGCACCTCGTCGAGCCGGTCGCCGTGCTCGCGGGCGCCGTACTGTCGGCCGTACCCGCGGCGCACTTCCTGCTCACCAGCCAGGAAGCCCTGGACATCCCCGGCGAGGTGGTGCATCCGGTACCGCCGCTGGCGCTGCCGAAGCACACCGATCCGCAGACGGTCGCCCGGTCCAGCGCCGTCGAACTGTTCGTGGAGCGGGCTGCCGCGGCGGCGCCCGGCTTCGTCCTCGACGCGGACAACGCGGCGGCCGTTTCCGCCGTCTGCCGTCGCCTCGACGGTATTCCGCTCGCCCTGGAACTCGTGGCGTCCCGTCTGCGGACGCTGAGCCCGCACGACCTCGCCGCCCGCCTGGACGACCGGTTCACCCAGCCCGACGTCCGGGTGCGCGGACTTCCGGACCGTCAGCAGACGCTGCGGGGCATGCTCGACTGGAGCTGGCAGCTGCTGAGCACGGACGAGCGCACCGTGCTGCGCCGCCTCGTCGTGCACGCCGACGGCTGCGTCATGCCGTCCGCCCAGGCGGTCTGCGCCGGCGACGGCCTTCCCGCCGAACGGATCCCCGACCTGCTCTCCCGGCTGGTGGACCGCTCGCTGGTGGTCCGTGAGGGAAACCGGTTCCGACTGCTCGAATCGGTGGCCGCCTACTGCGCCGAGCGGCTGGCGGAGGCGGGCGAGGAGAGCGCCGTACGCACGCGGTTCGTACGCCACTGCACCGAGTTGGCCGAACGGGAGAGCGAGCGGCTGCGCGGCCCTGACCAGCGGCGCTGCCTGGAGCACCTCAACGCGGAGACCGTCAACCTGCGCCGCGCCCTGGATCTCGCGGTCACCCAGGGCGCCGCCGGATACGCGGTACGGCTCGTGAACGCGCTGGCGTGGTACTGGTTCCTGCGCGGGCGGCTCACCGAGGCCCGCAGGTCGCTCCGGGCTGCGCTGGCGGCCGGCGGCGGGGCCGCCCCGGCCGCGCTCCGGACGGCCCGGACCTGGCTGGCCGGCATCGAGCTGCGCACATCGCAGAGCGGCGCGGCGCCCGGTCCAGCGGGCGAGGACCTCACCGCCGGTGACGGGGACCCGGTGCTGAGAGCCCGGCTGCAGTGGTTCGTCGGCACCGGGCTGACCGGCCGCGGCCACCACCGTGAGGGGCGGCAGCTGGTGGAGGCGAGCCTGGCCGGCGCACGCGCCGCCCGGGACCGCTGGGGCGAGGCCGCGGCACTGGTCGAGCTCGCGAGTCACGCCCCGGCCCAGGACGGATCCGCGGAACTGGGCGCCGCGCTGTTCCGCGAGGTCGGCGACCGCTGGGGCCAGCTCCGGGCCACCCGGTCCCTGGCGCTCGCGGCCGAACGCGAGGGCGACCGCGTTCGGACGGAACGCCTGCACCGCGAAGGTCTCGTGATGGCCGAGGAACTCGGCCTGTGGACCGAGGTCGTCGAGACGCTGACCTGGCTCGGCCGGACCGCTCTGGCCGGCGGCCGCACCGAGCGGGCGACGGAACTGTACGAGCGTGCGCTGTCGGTGTCGGCCGAACGCGCCTACACCAGGGGCGAGATCCGTGCCGAGATCGGCCTGGGGCAGGCCGCACGGCTCCACGGCGACCGGGACGCCGCCACGTATCACCTGAACCGGGCACTGGCCAAGAGCCATTCATCGGGCCACGGCGCTCATGCCGCGGCCGCGCTGGCGGAACTGGACCTCGTCCCCCGGCCGTGACCGGGTTCGTGCGCCGCCCCTTCAGCGGGGGACGCCACCGGGCCCTCTGACGCCCCGCGGCTCACTCCCGGGCCGGCCCGGCACCGCGCCCGGCGGCCCCCGCCGGAACAGCGGGGCGACTACGTATTCGTTCGCAGCCCTACTCGATTACGCAGTAGCCGCACAAACCTGTTCACCCTAGTGTCTCGTGATCCTGATCGTGTCAGTTTGAGTTGTTATTAACGAGTTTCTTCATGTTGGTCTGGACGACGCGGACCTTCGCGAGGATCTCTTCGGCGGACGCGGTCCAGGTGAAGGGATTCGCGTCCTCGTTCCAGGAGTTGATGTAGTCGCGGATCTGCTTGACCAGGACGTTGACGCTGGAGAACGTGCCCCGGCGAATGGACTGCCGAGTCAGGATCCCGAACCAGATCTCGATCTGGTTCAACCATGAGGAACCGATGGGAGTGAAGTGGAAGCGGATGTGGGGGTTCTTCTCCAGCCATGCCTTCACCTCCGGCGTGGTGTGCGTGGACAGGTTGTCCAGGACGACATGGATCTCCTTGCCGGCGTGCGGCTTGGTCGCCTTCTTCAGGAAGGCGAGGAAGCTTGCCCCGTTCCGGCTCGGCCTGCACTCGCCGGTCACCTCACCGGTATGGACATTGAGGGCGGCGAACAGATTGGTGGTGCCGTGCCGTACGTAGTCGTGGGTGCGCTTCTCGCCCGCGCCGAAGGTGACCGGCAGTACCGGCTGGGTTCGGTCCAGCGCCTGTATCTGCGTCTTCTCGTCAATGGACAGCACCACCGCGCCGCCGGGCGGGGCCAGGTACAGGCCGACGACATCGGCGACCTTGTCCGCGAATGCGGGGTCCTTCGAGATCTTGAAGGTGCCGTTCCGGTGCGGCTTGAGGTTCTCCTCCCGCCAGATGCGGGCGACGTAGTGCCAGGACACCGAGATGCCCTCGCGCCGCTTCATGTGATTGACCAGCGTCCGCGTGGACCAGTGGGACAGCCCCGATTCCGTCGGCGGGGTTGTCTTCGTCAATGCGATCACCCGGGCCCGAGTGGTCGCGGGGACCTGATCGCGTCCGCCGCCGGGTTTCCGGGAAGCCAGTTGGGCAATCCCGCCCACGAGGTAACGGGCCTTGGCGCGGTCCACCGTATTCGGTGCGACTCCTGCGAGTTCGGCGATGTCCTTGCGTCGCCGCCCCTCGGCCGTCCACAGCACCAGGCGGGCCCGCAGAGCGGCAT
>NZ_NEUE01000178.1 GCF_002910905.1 Streptomyces sp. SM11
GTGGTCGAAGAAGGCGTCCATGACGTCCTTGCCGTGGCCGTCGGCCATCCACACCACTCGTCCGGTGTCATGGTCGACCACGCAGGTCATGTAGCGGTGGCCGCGCTTGTAGGAGATCTCGTCGATCCCGACCCGCCGCAGCCCGGCCAGTCGGTCGACGGCCCCGTCGCGGTCGGCGACGTAGCGCTCGACGATCCGGCCCACCGTCCGCCAGGACGTCCGTATCAACACCGCCGTCGCGGACTTCGAGCACTCCGCGGCCAGCCACGCGGTCCGCTGGTCGAAAGCGCGGGTGTGCCCGGCACCATGACGGGCCCAGGGCACCGCGACGACCGTCGGCCCATGCTCCCGGCAGGCCACCCGAGGCGCATCAGCCTCCAGGAACACCCGCACCGCACCGTGGTCCAGGGCCCGCCACCGGCGCCGTCCCCGGCCACCGTCGTACCAGGACGCGGGCCGGACACAGATCCCACACCGCTGCCGCCGCCGCGCTTCGGGCCGTACCGACACGATCACGCACTGTTCGTTCCCGTCGAAGCGGACCCCTTCGACCACGGCCTTTCGACCATCAGGGTCCGCTTCCATATGCTGAAGATAGACACGCCGCTTCTCTGCTTGATCAACCTTGTTGCTAGACACCTCAAGGTTCACAGAGAGCGGCGTGTTTCACGTATCAGCCCAGCTCAGAGCCCCCACACATATGACAGGAGAGCCTCTTTTCGCGGCCCGCCAAGAGCTATGGCGGTAATCGGACGAACTTTGTCCCGAGTGTGGATAAACGGAAGTCCCCCGGCTACGGTGTGGCCCGTTCCGGCGATCCCGCGAGCCCCGTTCCGTATCGGCGGTTCCGTCAGTTCCCTTATCGCAGTGGGGAGTTCGACATGGACCGAAGGACCTTCAGCCGACGGATGCTGGTCGGTGGCGCAGCCGCGGCCGCGACCGGGGTGACATCGTTGTCGCTCGGGGCGGTGGAGGCAAGCTCGGCCGAGATCCCGCCGCGTACGGCCCCGGCCGGCGGCGTGGTACGCCGACTGAAGATGTACGCCGAGAATTTGGCGGACGGGCAGCTCGGCTACGGCTTCGAGAAGGGCAAGGCCTCGATCCCCGGCCCCCTCGTCGAGATCAACGAGGGCGACACGCTGCACATCGAGTTCGAGAACCTCGCCGACGTCGACGCCAGCCTCCATGTCCACGGCGTCGACTACGACATCGCCAACGACGGCACCCGGATGAACAGGAGCCACGTCGAGCCCGGCGGCACCCGGACGTACACCTGGCGCACCCACGCCCCGGGCCGCCGCAAGGACGGCACCTGGGAGCCGGGGAGCGCGGGCTACTGGCACTACCACGACCATGTCGTCGGCACGGACCACGGCACCGGAGGCATCCGCAAGGGGCTCTACGGGCCGGTCATCGTGCGCCGCAAGGGCGACATCCTGCCCGACAAGACGTTCACGATCGTCTTCAACGACATGACGATCAACAACAAGGCGGAGCACAACAGCACCAACTTCGAGGCCACCGTGGGCGATCGGCTGGAAGTCGTGATGATCACACACGGTGAGTACTACCACACCTTCCATATCCACGGTCACCGCTGGGCCGACAACCGGACCGGCCTGCTGACCGGCCCGGACGACCCCAGCCGGGTCATCGACAACAAGATCTGCGGGCCCGCCGACTCCTTCGGCCTCCAGTTCATCGCGGGCGAACGCGTGGGCGCGGGCGCGTGGATGTACCACTGCCATGTCCAGAGCCACTCCGACATGGGGATGGCCGGGCTCCTGCTGATCAAGAAGCCCGACGGCACGATCCCGGGCTACGAACCCCACCACGTGGCGGGCGGCGCGGAGAGGAAGGCCGAGGAGAAGGCCGGCACGAAGAGCGCCGAGAAGGAGGCGGAGAAGGGCGCCGGGGACCACCAGCACTGACCCCGTCCGTCACGGGGCCCGCAGGGAGGGCGGGCGCGGTCACGGGCGGCGGCTGTCGTCGGCGAGCCGCTGCTGCTCCTCCTCGACGATGCGCCGGGCCAGCTCGCCGTCGGAGACGTCCACCGCTTCCGGGGTGGTCTCCGCGAGGTCGCTGCGCCGGGCGTACGCGTCGAACAGCCGGTCCTTGCGGGCCAGCAGCTCCACCAGCCGCTGGTCCACGCTGTCCGTGGCCAGCAGCCGGTGCACCTGGACCGTGCGCACCTGCCCCATCCGGTGGGCGCGGGCGACGGCCTGGTGCTCCAGCGTGGGCTTGATCTGCGGCTCGCACAGGATGATCACGGAGGCGGCCTGCATGTTCAGCCCGGTGCCGCCCGCCTGGATCTGGCTCAGCAGCACCGCGTGCCCGTCCACGGCGGAGAACGCGTCGACCAGCTCCTGCCGTCGGGCCGGTGGGACACTCCCCGAGAGGGGACCGTACGCCTCCGGACCCAGGGCGTCGCCGACCGCGCCGAGGACCTCGCGGAAGTAGGAGAAGACCACCACCTTCAGGCCGTTGTCCCGCGCCTCGCCGACCAGTTCGCGCAGTCGCTCCAGCTTGGCAGACGCCTCGGGCACGGCGTAGGCGGCCCGGCGCATCCGCATGAATCGCCCGGAGGCGACCGCCTCGCGGTAGGCGTCCCGGTCCTCGGCGCCGAACTCCTCCCATTCGTCCACGTGGACCAGTGCCGGGAGTTCGGCCAGCACGTCCACCTGGTTGCGGCGCAGGTAGGCGGGGGCGACGGCCCGGCGGAAGGCCCGCGAACCGGCCGCGCCGTGCGTACCGCTGACCGCCGGCGCGAGTTCGGGGCGCAGTTGGCGCACCAGGCTGCGGAACTCCTCCACCCGGTTCTCCATCGGGGTGCCCGTGAGGAACAGCACCCGCTCCACGCCCTCCGCCCAGCCGGCGACAGCCCGGGACCGACGGGCCGCGGGGTTCTTCACGAAGTGGGCCTCGTCCACCACCAGCATCCCGGGCCGCACCTCGGCCGCCGCCCCCTCCGGCAGCAGGTGCAACGCGTCGAAGGTGGTCACCGCCACCCCGCCGCTCTCCCGCCAGTCCGCGAACGCCTCGGTCCGCTCCGCGCCGTGCACCGGAACGGCACGGAGCGTGGAGCGGGCCTGGATCTCCCGGGTCCAGTTGATCAGCACGCTCGCCGGGCACACCACGAGGAAGTGGGTCTCGCCGTGGGCGGTGAGGTGCGCGATGGCGGCGATGGCCTGCACGGTCTTGCCGAGCCCCATCTCGTCCCCGATGACGACCCGCTTCTGCGCCAGCGCGAAACGCGCCCCGAACGCCTGGTAGCCGCGCAGGGACACCCGCAGACGCGTGTCGTCGAGCCGGAGCGCGCGCACCCGGTCCGCGATCCCGGCGGGCAGGAACCCCTCGGCGGCGTCCCGGTCCGGCCCGCTGCCGGACAGCTCGGCCAGCAGGCTGTAGTACTCGGCGGACCGCAGCTCGAAGTCCACCCAGGCCTCGGCGGGCGACGCCGGTGACCGCAGCAGGTCGGCCGACACCTGCGCGAAGAACACCGGAAGATCCCGCTCCACGGCGTCCGCCGAGGACGGTCTCGCGGCGGATGCCCGCCTCGGTGAGCTGAG
>NZ_NEUE01000179.1 GCF_002910905.1 Streptomyces sp. SM11
ACTAGGGCCTGTATCGAGTCGTGATCAATCTGCGGGATTCGCCCTCGCTTCGGGGGTGGATCGTGTAGTCCGGTGTGCATGACGCGGAGACAGTTGACGGACAAGGAGTGGGGGTACGTGGAGCCGTACCTGCCGATCGGCGAGTACGGGCCGTACCCCACGAAACTGCGCGAGCAGTTCGAGGGTGTGGTCTGGAAGTTCCGCTCGGGCGCACAGTGGCGGGAGATGCCTGCCGAGTTCGGTGCCTGGCCCACCGTGTACAACCGGTTCCGCCAGTGGCGGGACGCCGGGGTCTTCGAGAACCTGCTGGAAGGTCTGATCGCGAAGGCCGCGGAGCGGGGTGAGGTGGACCTTTCGCTGGTCAGTGTGGACTCCACCACCGCACGTGCCCACCACGACGCCGCCGGGATGCGCCTTGATCCGGAGACGCTGGACGCCCTGGAGAAGGCGGCCGAGGAGGAGAGGACCCGCTCAAAGGGGGCGACAGCGAGGAACAAGTCGGGCACGACACCGACGTCGAGGCCGGGCGGGTCGAACGGCGACGCGTCCGGCGACGCCGCAAGCTCCGCCTGAAGGCCGCCCTGCTCGGCCGCTCGCGGGGCGGGCAGACCAGCAAGGTCCACGTCGCTGCCGACCGCAAGTGCAGACCGCTCGTCCTCACGCTCACCGCCGGACAGGCCGCCGACAGCCCGCAGTTCATCCCCGTGCTCAACAAGATGCGGGTTCGCCTCCCGGTCGGCCGTCCCCGAACCCGGCCCGACGCGGTCGCCGGAGACAAGGCGTACTCCTCCCGAGGCAACCGCTCCTACCTACGCAAACGCAACATCAAGGCAGTCATCCCGGAGAAGAAGGACCAGGCCGCCAGGGCGGCCGTCCTCTCACCCACGACGCCGAGCTCTACAAGGACCGCAACACCGTCGAGCGCCTGATCAACAGGCTGAAGGCATGGCGCGGCATCGCCACCCGCTACGACAAGAACCCCGAGAGCTACCTCGCCGGACTCCATCTCCGCGCCTCCATGATCTGGATCAAGGACCTCGCGCGGACCATCCATTGATCACAACTGGATACAGGCCCTAGGACAGTATCTGACATTGATCCCGGACATTACTGACTGTGCGCTGACGCTACCCCACTGACCAGCGACGATGGGTCGGCTGGTGCACAGTAGCGGGCACGTGGGTAAGGCCAGAGCGGCCGTGCACCTGTGGCGAATCCGTTGCCCTCACCATCGAGCTGGGTCAGGCCGGTGCCCACGCGCTCACCGCTGCGCCCCCGCCAGGTCGCATCGAAGGCTCGTCAGCGGGCTCCGCTGCTCTATGTCACAGCGCGACCAGCTTCGGTACGCCTTCGGCTTCCAGCTCGAAGGGCCACAGCGATGCGCGCTTTCTGCCCTTCTGCCAGCGGAGGGGCACAAGCCTCGATCGCGTCGATGTGGATCTGAGGGTCCGGACGAAGGAACGCAGCCTCAAGATCTGCGGCCTTCATCATGATCAACACCGTTGCGTTTGGCCCCTGAGCTGTACGTCAAGCCCTGCTGAACGGCGCAACGGGACCACCTGATAGATCAACGATCGGCGAAGAAAGTCGATCAAGGTCAGGGGTCCCGTTGCAGGAGAGTCTGTCATCACGTCCACGATCGAGACAGCCCAGGGTGTGTTCGCGCCGGGTCATCTGGGGGAGTTGACCCAGATCGTGGACTTCGCGCTGGTGGACGCGGTCTTGGAGGAGACCGGGACGGTCGAGCGGCGCCTGCGGCTGCTGCCTTCGCGGGTGGTGGTGTACTTCGTGCTCGCTCTCGCGCTGTTCGAGCACCACTCGTACCGCACGGTGTGGTCCAAGCTGACGGCCGCCCTGACCCCGCTGGCCCTGGTGCGTCCCGCGGGCTCCTCGCTGACGCGGGCCAGGCGCAGGGTGGGGGCCGCCCCTCTGCGGCGTCTGTTCGAGACGCTTGCCGGGCCCGTCGCCCGCCCCGGGCAGGACGGGTCCTTCTACCGGGGCCTGCGCACGGTGGCCGTCGACGGGACCCTGCTGCACACCCCGACGATGAGACGCTCGCCTGGCGCTACCCCAAGCGGGCCGGGGAGAGGCTGGAGTTCGGCTATCCCCTGCTGCGGCTGCTGACCCTGGTCGAGTGCGGCACCCGCGTGCTCATAGCCGCCTCCTTCGGACCGGAGTCCGAGGGTGAACTCCCCTATGCCAAGCGGCTTCTGAGCGCCCTGGACGAGGCGATGCTCCTGCTGGCCGACGCCGCCTTCGACGGCAACGAGTTCCTTGATGCCGTCCATCAGAGCGGGGCGCGGTTCCTGGTGCGCTCCGGGGCCCGCCGCGTCCCCACCCCCGCCGAGCACCTGGACGACGGCTCCTACATCGCCCGCATCGGCTACGGCGTCCTGCGGGTACTGCTGCCGGTGCGCGTGATCGAGGCGACCCTCACCGTCACCTTGGCCGATGGCACCGTCCGCACCGAGCAGTGGCGGCTGATCACAAATCTGCTGGACCCCGTCCGTTATCCGGCCGCCGAACTCGTTGATCTCTATCACCGCAGGTGGCAGGCGGAAACCACGTACTTTTCGATCAAGGCCACGATGCTCGACGGCCGCGTCCTGCGCTCCCGCAGCATCGACGGCCTCGACCAGGAGGTCTACGCCCTGCTCACCGCCTACCAGGCTCTGATCCGCGCCGGCGACGACGCCCTGACCGGACGGCCGGAAGTACCCATGGAACGGATCAGTTTCACCGTCCTACTGGCCGCCGCAACCGACACCGTCACCGCCGGCCACGGAATCTTCCCCAGCACCCTCGTCGACCTGGTCGACCTGGTCGGCACGATCGGCCACGCGGCCCTGGACAACCTCCTGCCCACCCACCGACGGCAACGAGTGAAGGCCCGCACCCGCAAGAACCCCACCAGCAAGTACGGCCCGAACGCCGGACAGCACCCCCAGAAGGCCCAGAACTACACCGTCCGCACCACCGTCGCGTTCTTCGAGCACGGCCTCAACAGCCGCTCAAGGCGCTAACGCAACGGTGTTGTCATCATGATCTTAGTGACGCGACGACCGTTCCTGCCGATGACCTTTTTACCCAGGTCAGCACATAGTACGTGTGCTACGCGACCCCTCCCAACTTGCGTTTTCGCAGGTCATTGGCGGGTTCTCGCTCCGCTGGCGTCCGTGGCTGTGCCCTGGTGTCCGCGCTTGTTGCCGTCACTACTGCCGTCGGTGGTCTACACCGCCTGGGGAATTCCAGGAATTCTGAATGCGTGTCAAGCGGATTTGTCGTGTGGGGTGAGGCTGATGGTCAGGTCGGCGCCGAGAGCCTGAGCCAGGCGGCGGAGGAGGGGAAGCGTGGGCACGGTCCCGCCGTCTTCGAAGCGGGAAATCTGCGGCTGTTTCATCCCGCACCGCTCGGCCAGCTCGGCTTGGGACAGCCCGAGCTCGATGCGCCGGTCGTGGACGAGTTGCCCGAGCTCACGGGCGAGCGCGGAAGGCGGGTCCTGCATGGTTCCTCTCCGCCTCAGGCCGCTGGGGCGACGATGGTGACGGTGGGCTCGTCTCCGCCGGCGAGGTGCACGTCCACCGTGAGGTCCAGTGCGCGGGCCAGGCGCATGATGACCGCGATGGGCGGCAGCTCGGTGGCCGTCTCGATGCCTTCGATGTCATCGACGTCGACGTGCATGCGCTCGGCGAGGTCGGCCTCGCTCAGGCCCAGTTGCTTACGCCGGTTGTAGACGGCTTTGCCCAACGTCATGGCGAGACCGGCCTCTTCGTAGACCCGGTCGTACTCGGGGTCGGCGTCCAGGTGTTCGCCCAGCAGCTGGCGGTGGCGACGGGTCCTCCATTCGCTGTGGTTCATCGGTACTCCTTGAGGTTGCGGCTGTAGAGGCCGTGCTCGGCGGCGGCTTCATGCTCTGCCTCGCACAATCGCTGTGCGGCGTGGGCGCGGTCCACTTCGGCCTGCTCGCGCATCTTGGTCTTGCGGAACACGGTGAGCAGCACAACACGTCGGCCGGGCGCCAGCCAGTAGGTGATCCGCTGATGGGCATCGCCGAGGCGGAAGCGCAGCTCGCGGAGCTTGCCGCCCAGATGGCGGGAGTGCGGTTCGTCGAGCGTGGTGGGCTGCTCGGCGAGCAGGTCGGCGACGCGTTCGGCCTGCTTGTAGTGATGGGCGGGAATGTTCTCCAGCCACAGCCGTACCTCCGGCTCGATCTCGATCGAGTAGCGCCCGCCGTCCATAGCGCCGATGGTATATGGCACGGGGGGCAAAGAGCGCGACTTCGTAGTTCAGGTCGTGTGCCGTTGCCGCGATCGCAGCCACTCCGGCGTCGCACGCCCCAGGGTCCCCCTCATCCTGATGCGGCGGCGGTGCCGCAAACCAGCGGCAACCGGCCGGGGCAGCGCAGGGTCGGCTTCTTCCGGCGTGATCGGGCCCGAGCGGGAGAGGCGGCGTACGGCCGGGCTGATGCGTCGCCCAGTCTGGCGGCGCGGGGACCGGGGCGGGGGTCGGTCTGCCACGGGCGGCCGGGAGCTCGCTCCCCGCCGGAGGCGACGCCGGCCGCCGCCCTCGGTGAGCCCGGCGAGGGATATTGAGGGTCGGCCCCCTGGTCGGCCTTTGCCTGCGATCCGGCCGTAGGACGGTCGTAGGCGATAGCTTGCTCCGCGACGCGGCAAGGAGTCCGTACGCCACACTTGCTCCCAGAGGGCATCAAACGGGCGGCTGCCCGTCAGCACCTCGCGCGTGTGTCGGCTGCGTGCCCGACGTCGGGTCGGTCGGCGACATTCGGCCAGTTCCGGCGGGGGGCCGCCTTGAATCTCGTAGAGAAAATCTGAACGCACGCCCCCCGGGCCACGCTTGTCCGGTCCTGAGCCACGCGGCCCAGGTGGGTCAGCGGCCCCGCTCGCCGCTGCCCGACTCCAGGGCCTCGATGCGGCCACGAAGGTCGGCAATCTGCTGAGCGGCCTCGGCCATCGCACGTTCCAGCGCCTCGACGCGGGCCGTCGTCCCGATGGCGGGCACGGTCGCCTCGTGGGCGTCAAGGTCATCAGCGTCGCGGTCGACGTGGTCGTGGTGGGCGACGAAGGCTCCCTTGCCGGGGCGGGAGACCGCCCACCCCTCCTGCTTCAGCAGGACCATGGCCTTCTGCACGGTCAGGCTCGACGCCCCGAACTCCCGCATCAACACGGCCTGCGTCGGCAGCGCGTCACCCTGGCGCAGCCCGCCGGAGCGGATGCGCTCGCGCAGGGTCTCGGCGATGACCTCGAACGTCAGCGGTACCCCGCTGCCCGCCGGCCCGCGCCCGCGCCGCGTCGTCACCACGCCTGGTCACCCCCGCCTTCCACGCTCTCTACCAGCAACATCCGGCCCGTCCAAACCGGGAAACCGGCCTCACACTACCCGCGTCCCGACCCCACAGAAAGGAATGAGGAGGGATGCACTTGAATGTTCCTGTGGGGCGATGTTAACGTCACGCACCCGCCGGTGATCACCACCGCGCCCGCGCCGACCAAGCCCCCACTGGTCCGGCCTCCGCGCCCACCTTCGAGGCGCCCCGTTCCCCTGTGAGCCGATCACTTCGGCCTGCCAGCCGTCACGTCGTGCTGCTTCCGCACTCCCGCCAAAAAGCCCTGTTCCGCATCCCCTCACAGCTCCAGTTCCCGTACCCCGCGCTCGTTCCGACCACCTTGCGCCCGTCGCAGGCGTTCACCACGCCGAGCGGCTCGGCGGAGGTCGCCTCCTCGGCGGCCGGGCGGTCGGCGCTGGAGCGCCGCGCCAGGCTGACCGGCAGGCTGGCGAAGCTCGCCGCCACCGGCCAACTCGCACCCCTCGCACGGCAGATAACCGGACTCGGCGGCTGCGCGCACCCGATCCGCCTGACCGGGCACCGCACCCGTCTGGACAGCGCGACCGGCGAGATCCTCGACCACTTCGACTCCGGCCGGCTCCCGGCGGGCGAGCTGCTGGTCCGCTGCGGCAACCGCCGCGCCACCCGCTGCCCCGCCTGTTCCACCGTCTACCGCTACGACACCTACCAACTCATCACCGCGGGACTTCGCGGTGGCAAGACCGTCCCCACCAGCGTCGCCGCACACCCCCGCGTCTTCGCCACCCTCACCGCGCCCGGCTTCGGCCCCGTCCACAACCAGCCCGACACCGGCCGCTGCCACTGCGGCCACACCCACCCCGACGACGACCCGCTCCTCGGCACCCCACTCGATCCCGACCGCTACGACTACGCGGGCGCGGTGCTGTGGAACGCGCACGCCCCGGCCCTGTGGGCACGCTTCACCACCCACCTGCGGCGGGAGATCGCGAAGGCGGCAGGGCTGGCACAGCGGGTCCTGCGGGACCACGCCACGCTCTCGTGCGCGAAGGTCGCCGAGTACCAGAAGCGCGGCCAGGTCCACTTCCACGCCGTCATCCGCCTCGACGGACCCACCGGTCCCGCCAGTACCCCGCCCGCCTGGGCAACCACCGAGCTCCTCAACCAGGCCATCCGTGCCGCCGCCGCACGCACCCGCGTCCACCACGCAGGGAAGCCCCAGGACGAAGGCCCCAGTGGTTGGTTGGTGTTTCGGTTCGGGCGGCAGATCGACGTCCGGGCAATCCGCGGCACCGACTTCACCGGAGACGGCCCCGTAACCGATCGGCACGTCGCCGCCTACATCGCCAAGTACGCCACCAAGGGAGCCGAGACCACCACCGGCACCCTCGACCGCCGACTCCGCCTCCTCGCCGAACTGCACAAGTACGACATCACCGACCACGCCCGCCGCATGATCCACACAGCCTGGCACCTCGCCGCCAAACGTCGGCACGCCCACCTACGCCTGCACCAATGGGCCCACATGCTCGGCTTCCGAGGCCACTTCTCCACCCGCACCCGCCGCTACTCCACCACCCTCGCCCACCTCCGAGCCGAACGCACCACCTGGCGAACCAGCCGACCCTACCCCCAGGCCCCAGCCAAGGGTGGGGCGCAGGCCGGCCAGACAGGCGGAAGTCGGATCGGTGACCAGGCCGAACACTCCACTGACCTGGCCGCCGGTCACCGTCTCGGCAACATCGCCGGTCAGCGCGTGGGCTCGGACACGACGTTGGTCATCTCCCACTGGCAGTACGCCGGAACCGGCCTCCTGCCCGCCTTCAGCTCGGCCGTTCCGCCGTCTACGACCTGCTCCGCACCCGACCACTCGCCTCCATCACCCTCGGCCGCGCCCGCCGCATCCCCACCCACGCCCTCACCGACTTCATCCGCACCCGCCTCGACCAGGAAGCCGCCTGATGACCACGCCGCGCCCCGCCTCATCCCGCCGGACCCGCTCCCGCGCCAACGGCGACGGAACCGTCTACCAGCGCAAGGACGGCCGCTGGGAAGCTGCCGGATACGTCCTCGCCACCGGAAACACCCGCAAGCGCGTCCGCGTCTACGGCACCACCCGCAAAGACGCCCTGGCCAAGCTCACCGAGAAGCTCGCCGCCAGCAACCTCGGCCTGCCCGTCGCGGCGACCGACATCACCGTCAGCGCGTACCTGAAGTACTGGCTGAACGACGTCGCCGTCCACCAGGTACGGGAGAACACCCACAGCCGATACGCTGCCTGCGTCCGCCTCCATCTCAACCCCGGCCTCGGCGCCAAGAAGCTCGCCCGCCTCACCGCCCGCGACGTCCGCACCTTCCTCGACCGCCTCCGCGTCACCTGCCAGTGCTGCACCCAGGAACGCGACACCGACCGGCGCTCCTGCTGCGCCATCGGCCAGTGCTGCAACAAGCGGCTCTCCCCGCTGACCGTGACCTACGTCCACTCGGTCCTCAAGTCCGCCCTGGAACACGCCGCCCGCGAAGACGACCTGCCCCGCAACGTCAAAACCCCAGCACCCCGCACCCGGCGCTTCAAGCCCTTCACCGCGAGCGAGGTCCAGCAGTTCCTCCACGCGGCCAGCAGCGACCGACTCCACGCCCTGTACGAACTCGCCCTGCGCACCGGCCTCCGCAAGGGCGAACTCCTCGGCCTCCGCTGGGAAGACCTCGACCTCGACGCGGGCACCGCTGCCGTCCGCCGCACATTGCAGCGCACCAGCACCGGCGGACTCACCACGTTGCCCACCAAGACCCGTGCCTCCGAACGCCGCATCGCCCTCCCCACCCGCTGCCTCCACTCGCTGAAGCACCACCACGAGCAGCAGCAGCGCGAACGGCACGCGGCAGGAACTGAGTGGCAGCACAACGGGTACGTGTTCACCACGCCACAGGGCAGGCCGATCGACCCGACCAACCTCACCCGCACCTTCACCACGCTCCTCCGCAAGGCCGGCCTCCGTCGCATCCGCTTCCACGACCTCCGCCATTCGACCGCGACTCTGCTTCTGGAGCAGGGCGTCGAACCGCGTTCCCGAAGGGGAGCCTGGCGATCCGGCTGCGGGACGAGCTGGGGCCGCTGTTCACGGACGAGGAGTTCGCGGACCTCTTCCCTGTCCGGGGCCGGCCTGCCTGGTCCCCGGCCGGGCTGGCGCTGGTATTGGTGCTCCAGTTCGTGGAGGGGCTGACCGACCGGCAGGCCGCATAGGCGGTGCGGGCCAGGATCGACTTCAAATACGCCCTCGGCCTTGCACTGGATGACCCGGGATTCGACTTCTCGGTGCTGTCGGAGTTCAGGGACCGGCTGGTGGAGGCGGATGCCGGGCGGCGGGTGCTGGACGGCATCTTGATCGCGGCCCGGGAGAAGGGCCTGCTCAAGACGGCGGGCCGGGCCCGCACCGACGCCACGCACGTGCTGTCGGCCGCCCGTGAGCTGTCCTGGCTGGAGATGGTCGCCGAAACCCTGCGCTCGGCGCTCAACGCGCTCGCCCAGGCCGCCCCGGGCTGGCTGTCGGACATCGCGGAGCCGGACTGGTTCAAGCACTACGCCACCCGCGCGGAGGACTCCCGGTTCCCCAAGGCCCGGACCAGACGCGACGAGGTGGGAGCGCGGATCGGCCGTGACGGGACGCGTCTGCTGGAAGCGGTCTTCGCAGCGGACGCACCGGCCGGTCTCGGTGTCCTGGCGGAGGTGGAGACCTTGCGGCAGATGTGGGTCCAGCACTTCCACCGGGTGGAGGGCGAGGTGAGGCGGCGGGACCCAAAAGACCGGACGCCGGGCGCGTTGCGCCTGGTCACCCTCTATGACACCGAAGCCCGTGGCAGCGTCAAGCGGGACACTCTATGGGACGGATACAAGGTCCACCTCACCGAGACCTGCGAGCCGCAGACGCCGAACCTGATCACGAACGTGGCCACCACCCTCGCCACCGTCCACGACAGCGTGACCATCCCCGAGATCCATGATGCGCTGGCCGGGCGGGACTGCCTGCCCGGTGAGCACTGGGTCGACGCCGGATACCCCACCGCCGGCCAGGTCGTCACCGCCCGCAGGGACCACGGCGTCGTCCTGCATGGTCCGATGGCTGCCAGCACCGACGCGTCGGCCGACGGGCCCTTCGGGCAGGACGCCTTCACCATCGACTGGGACCGCGAACAGGTGACCTGCCCGAACGGTGTCGTCAGTACGCAGTGGGCCGAGCGGCGTTCCCAGCAGAGCCTGCCCGTCATCCGGGTCCGCTTCAGCCCGGCCGACTGCCGCCCCTGCCCTCACCTGCGCGACTGCGTCAACTCACCCTCGCCGCGACGCCGCGAGCTCAACCTCCGGCAGGGCCGCGACGAACACGAAACCGTCCGCACGGCCCGAGCCGAGCAGCGAACCGAGGCTTGGAAGGAGCGGTACAAGATCCGTGCCGGTGTCGAGGGCACCATCTCCCAGGCCGTCGGACGCTGCGGTCTGCGCAGATCCCGCTACCGAGGCCTCGCGAAGACCAGCCTCCA
>NZ_NEUE01000180.1 GCF_002910905.1 Streptomyces sp. SM11
CGGCAGATCGCCGCCAAGAGCAACGAGATCCCCGCCTTCGCCCTGCTGCTGGAAGGGCTCGACCTGCGCAGATACGTCATCACCGCCGATGCGATGCACACCCGGACCGGCCACGCCGAACACGTCATCACGCGGGGCGGGCACTACATCCTGGTCGTCAAGGGCAACCAGAAGAACCTCCGCCGACAGCTGCGGCGCCTGCCCTGGCGCGAGGTCCCGCTCCAGCACCGCACCCGCGAACAGGGCCACGGCCGACGCGAGATCCGGCGCCTCAAGGTCTGCACCGTCCAGCCCGGACTCCCTTTCCCGCACGCCGTGCAGGCCATCAAGGTCAAGCGCCGCCGAACCAACCGCACCACCGGCAAGACGACCATCACGACGATCTACGCGGTCACCAGCCTCGCTCCCGAACAAGCCGCCGCGGACCGAATCGCCGAACTCATCCGCGGACACTGGCAGGTCGAAGCCCTGCACCATGTGAGAGACGTGACCTTCGCCGAGGACGCTTCCCACGTCCGCACCGGCACCGCACCCCGCGCGATGGCCACCCTCCGCAATCTCGCCATCGGCCTCATCCGCCAGGCCGGCTGGACGAACACCGCCGCCGCCACCGACCACTACCGGTCACGAGCCGACCACGCCCTCCAACTACTCGATCTTGAAAGCTGAGAACGCACCAGCCCTGATCGTCGGGACGTTGGACAAGCCGCTGCCCGAGCTGTTCGCGCCCGATTGCGACTGGCGGCTTGAGGCGGCTCGTCAGCGGTTGCGGCCGGAGGACTGAGCTCGCGTGGAGAGAGCACAGCGGCGGTACACCCGCGCCGGGTGTGTCTGCCAGCTCACCTCCGCTCGCGCGGACAATACGCTCTTCAAGAGCTGCGAGGCGAACGTTGGGGGCAGGTCTCCCGGTACCCGCTCAGAACAGTGCCAGGCCCTCGCCACTGGTGTCCGCGATGACTGGCCGGGACTGGGCAGGGAGGCCATCCAGGCGGTCGGGGCCGGCCGCGGCGGCCACGGCAGGGGCCGTCTCGGCCAACCAGACACGAAACCGCTCGGCGGCTTCGCGGTAGGGGACTTGCGCCAGGATGCGGTGCTCGCCGGAGGGGCAGGAGTCGACGGCGACAGTGAGCAGGCAGGAACGGGGCGCCTGCTGGCTGCCCGTCCAGGACACGCGCAGGACGCCGCAGGGCTTGCGTCCGCGGGGGACTTGGTGGGTCGGGCGCAGTGATCGGCAGGCTGTGTGGGCGGTCCATGCGGCGAGGTGTGGCAGGGGCAGGGTGGTGCGTGCGCGGCAGCCGGGGCAGCGGTGCCAGTGACGGAGCCAGTCGTCGGTGTCGGTGTGGAAGAGGCGTGTGTAGCGGTTCGCCACGCGGATGTCGTTGCTGTACAGGTGGTCGGGGCGTTCTTGTGTGTTGCAGGACTGGCAGACGGGGGCGCGGACGTAGCCGTGTTCGTGGCAGTGGTCGAGGACTGCGGCGGGCGCGGTGCGGCAGACGGCGCAGGCCCACCCGGCCACCCTGCGGGAAATGCCGGGCTTCCTGCTGAGCACCGAGTACAGCTGGCCGTCCAGCTCTCTGTTGTACGGGCGCAGTGAGGCGTTGGGGCCCTGGGGACTCGTCGTCTGCCGGCCGTCGGCGTCTTGGGCCTGGCGAAGGTGGGAGGGCGGCTCGGTGACGGCCGCGCTTGCCTGGCGGGTCCGCGCGGCGTGCAACCACTGCGTTTCGGTGTGCTCGGCCGCATCCAGCAGCCTGACCACAGCGCGCGGCAGCCACCACGTCCGCTGTGCGCCGTCGCGGGTCTGCTCCACGAGCATCTGCCACCAGTCGACCCCCGCCAGATGGTACGGCCCGCCGACTTCACGTCGTGCCGCCCGCTCGGGGCCGCCCGGCTCCTGCAGTGCCTCCGTGATGCGCCGGCGCCAACGCAACGGCGTTTCCTCGTTGTGCATCCGCCTCGGCCCCCCACGAAACGGACCGACGCGCACCAGATCCCGCCGATCCATTCCCACCGCGTTCAGTTCCGCGGCCGCCCGGCGCACCTCGACCTCGCGAACACTCCACTGACCGCCGCTCGCCCGCACCGTCGCCACCGCATGGCCGCCGAGCAGGACGTAGCCCCCCCGGGCGTGGGCAGGAGAGCAGGTGAACGCCCCAGAAGCCGTCGGCACCGCACCGTCTGCCGTCAGATCGACCCACAGAGCGTTCGCGGCACCCAGAGTGATCAGGCCGTCCGTGCGACCGGGCATGACACGCTCTGACATACCGACAGGCTAACGGACCGTACCGCGGCACCGGGCTCCAAGCGCCTCGGTCGCTCGACACCGGTGAGCCCGCCAGCCCCAGATGGTTCCCGCTGACTCATGCGTATGGCAGTGGTGGTGGCTACTATGTACGTGGTTGACGAGACCGTTGAAAGGCGAGGTGCATCGGTGCAGATGGCCGACTATCACGACGCGGCGGCAGAGTCCCGATAGGGGCGCCTGGCCGGCGCTCTCCTATGGCGACGCCCGTTGGGCGGCGACGTCGTGACTCGGATCCGGCGGCAGGTTGACTCCTGCCCTGGTTCTGTGACGGCGCTCTGACGATGCCTGGGAGGGCCTTCCTTGTCCGCAACCACCGCTACCTGCGACCACCGCGTGTACCACGTGGTCGTTGTCGCCTTGATCTCCATGATTGTTGGGCTTACCACCGGAGTCGGCGTTGCCGCTCTCGGACAGTCCCCCCTCACCGCTGTTGCTTCCGGCGGGGCCGTCGTGCCGTTCGTCTTCTCTGCCGGCATGACCGCAGTCGCGTACGTGAAGCGGCAGGCATAGTAGGTGACTTCGTGGGGTGGCTCTTTCAGGCCACCCCACGCCTGCGACTCGGCGAGCCCCCCCCAAGTCCTTCTTGTAGTCAGCGATGGCGAGGAAAGCACCCCGGGAACGCGACGTGATCACCCAGGACCGGGAACCGGCCGGGTGCGACCGTCCCTGCCCGTGCGGTACCGCGGACTGTGGCCACGGCACACCGCGTGTCCCTGGGGATAGATGCACGACGACGGCACCGTGACCGTGTACGCCGGGGTGTCCTACTACGAGCTCGGTATCTCCCCGTAGCCGCGTGCAGTCGTGGCCGACCGGTGCAGCGAGCCGGGTCCGGCGGGTGTCCGCGACCGAGCTGAACGGCGGGTGGGCTGGGTGCGGACGCCGTTCGCTGAGTGCGGCAGGTCAGCGGTGACGCCAGGTTTGGCGCAGGCGCAGGACTTCGGTGGCCCAGTGGGCAGGAAGGTCTGGTTCGGGTATGCGTTCGCGGCCGAGGCTGAAGCGGACGTGGCGGTAGAGCCAGTGCAGCGAGGCGTCTGAGCTCGCGACGAGTGTGGACAGCAGCGGTTCACCGACCGGTGTCTCCCGGTCGACGGCGACCAGAAGCTCACCCTGGTCGTCCGGCTGCAGGTGCGGCAGCACGCCTGCCATCCGCAGCCGCAGGTCACCCCACGTCAGAAGTGACCCGCCGCCGCGCGCCGCGTCCTTGAACACGTCCCGGGCGACGGCGGCCAGCTTGTCGATGGTCTCGATCGGCAGACGGTCCGGGGGAGACGGCACGGTGGCCTTGGGACCAGGGACGGCCTTGACCGGGTCCGCCGCGCGCGGTGCGGCACGACGCGACGCGCTCGAGGTGCGGGCCTTGAGCTGGCGCTTCCACCGCTTGGCCTGAACCTCTTCGAGCACCGGTAGGCGCCGGCCCAGCCGGCGGCGCAGCGAGCTGATCTCGTCGAGGAATGCGGCGAGTTGCTCGGTGGCCAGGCTGTTGTCGGCACGGCCGAGTTCGGCGAGGACTTGACGGATACGGCGCAGGTTCGGGTCCGTGTTCGGATCCTGTTCCTGGCACCACGCCTTCACCTCGCGCATCAACGGCGTGTAGGTGGCACGGTCTTCGGGCGACAGGCGCCGACCGTAGATGGGTCCGGCGAGGTGGCGTGCGGTCTGGACCGTAGCCAGGTCGCCGGCCTCCTGCGCGGCACGGATCTCCTTCACGAGCCAGGTGAACTCCGCTCGGGCTTCTGCGAAAGCGGCAGATTCGGAAGGCGGAGCGCTGCTGGGTGACGGGTGGGTAGCCGGCAGGCTGGCTCCGTCGTCTGGAGTCGCCGATTCGCCGTTGACCTGGGCTTTCAGGCGGGTGAGTGCCGTGTGGAGGTCCTGCGGCAGGGGGCCGGGGCAGCGTCGTTGGAGAATTTTCGAGTGGGCCAGGGCACTGCGCAGGGCGAGGGGCGTGGGGGCGGGGCCGGCCGTCGCGAGGTCGGTGAACAAGGTGCGCAGCGCCGCGTGGGTGGCTGCTGCTTCACGGCTGTTGATCCAGGTCTTCAGGTCGGTGCGGAGCAGCAGGAGGTTCTGCCGTGGCTCGCCGGACAGGTGATCCGCGGCGATCCGTGAGACCTCCTGGCGGATCCGACTGGTCTCGTTCAGGTCGTCGGCGTCGCGGGCCTGCTTGAACAGCTGCGTCAGGCGGGCGATGTCCGCTGCCGTCTGTGCCTGGAGAGTGTGCTGGTCCTGTCCCGGCGAGTCGGGGCTCTTCGCAGCGGGTGGGACGGCGGGGGTGCTCTTCTTCGCGGGAGCCGACGCCGGCAGAGGGCGGCCGATGAGGCGATCGAGGTCGTCCAGGAGCCGCTCGCTCTCGCGTTGCCACGCGCGCAGCTCGTGCCTGCGTTGCCGGACAGTCTCGTAGAGCCGCTGGTGCTGCTCGCCGTCCTTGACCGTGGCGGCCAGGCGGGCGGCGCGACGGCCGGTGGCGCGGGGCAACGTGGCACGGCCCACAGTCAACTGGTTCTTGAGGAAGGTCAGTTGTGTCTGTGCGGCCCGCGCTTCCGCGGGGCGGGGCGCCTCCGCGACGGAAGCCGATGCCGGTACGGGAGGAGTGCGGTGGCCGTACGCCGTATGTGCCGCGCGGATCTGCTCCTCGCTCCATTGGTGCAGCGCGGAGTCCGAGGCCGGGGCGGGGACTTGGATCAGGCGCAGCACGGTGGCGAGATAGGACAGAGGACGGCCGGAGGGCGCGCGGACCAGGACGCACAACAGCGACCGGTTCCGGGCCCACGGCTTGTCGACCTCCACGAGGAGGTCCCGGCGCTTGGGGTCGGGCAGGTGCGCGAGATCCAGGCCGACCTGCTCGGCGAGCTGTTTCCACGTGGTGGTGGCTCCCTCCCGGGCCACGTCTTCGAGGGCCCGCCGTAATACAGTCGCGGTGCGGCTGCCCTGGGACTGCACCGGAACGGTGGGGGCGGGCCGCGTGGCGGGCTTCGGCGCGGGCAGGGGCTCGTCCAGGGCGACGGGGGGACGCCACAGGCCGGTGCGTTCCGCGTCCAGGCCATTGAGCTGGATGAGGCTGTCCGCGCGCACCGCCCAGCGGGTGCTCGCACCCGGCTGGTCGGCTTCGGTGACCAGCAGGCGCACCGTGCCCGCCAGCCGGTACACGTACTGCTCGGTGGGGCGGGGCGTGTCGTGGGGCAAGGAGAGCTGGGCCTTGAGGATCCGGTGTCCGGCCGGTTTGATGAAGCCGGATATCAGGTACCGGCCGCCCTCCACGAGGGGTGAGTCGGTGTCCGGCCGGGCCTCGCCGTCGATCGCGAAGACGATCTCGGCGCCGCGCAGCGGCAGACTGCCGGCCACAGCGTCGTGGCGCGCGGCGCCCTCGCGGATCAGCCCGCGGTTACGCAGTTCGTCGAGGGCGGGGGTGATGAGGCCGGTGCCGGTCATCCGGCACCGCTCGAGCGGGGACCAGGCGACGGGGCGGTTCTCGGTGACGGTGCCGATCAGAACCCGGCGGCTGTTGCCGTCGGTTTCGCACCGCACCTGCAGGGCGTAGCCGTAGCGGGCCGTCATGTCCCGGGTGATGGCGCTCTCCAGCCCGAAGACCCACTCGACGTTCCCTTCCTTGGCGGCCAGGCTGTCCGCCGTTCCACGCCAGCTGCGGTAGTCGTTGGGCCGCAGCTCGAAGCGCAGGCGTTGATTCGTGGCACGCAGCACGAAGTCCACGGCATCCCCGGGCCCGTGTCCGAGGCTGCACAACTCGGCCTGCGCCGCGTGCCCCTGGCCCGCCAGCCACTGCGTCACATGCGCCTTGGCAAACAGGTGATCCGCGCTGTCGACGCCGTTGGCCGTGCGATGACACGCCGCCCGGCTTCCGTCGCGGTCCGGGAAATGGGAGAAGTGACAGACCTTCGTTTCGTAGCGCTTGGTCATCAGCCGCTCGCCGCAGCCACCGAGCAGCGTCCCGCACCAGAAGTCGTCCTTGCCGAACTGGCGGCGGAAGTCATCCAGATTGTGCGGCTCCTCGGGCAGGATGACCGGCTGGTCCGAATCCCGGCCTCCCATGACCGCGGTCTGGACGAGACGGAAGTCGATCTGCGCCACCAGCAGTTCCTCCGAAAACAGTCGGCACCCATCCACCCCGAGGAGGCACACACCCGACGCGGACCCCGCGCCTCGGAGCACCCCTGGCGCCTGCGCAGTCGCACACGTCCCGACGGTGCAGCGACGTCTTGGGCCACCGATGAGATTATCTGTCGCGTCGGGCAATGCGTCAGGTGCGGTGCGCATCACCTCCCGGACGCTCCTTGGCGGGCTCCGGTGAGTTGTCTTGCGCGGCGCGTCAGCCTACCTGCTTCGATTCCGAATCGTATGCCCACAGTAACGAAGTCGAGCGACCGGTTCGAAAGTTGAAGATCAATCGGGCAGTGGCCATGCGCTTCGACAATCGGGCATACGCCTTTCACGGCACGGTGACCGTGGCCGTGATCCGGTTGTGGCTCCGCTCGTGAGTGCGAAGCGTCTCAGAGTGAGGGGTCTCGCGCTTTTCGGACAGGCGTCGGCCGTTGATTTCACGCGGCGATTCGCAACTTCTGATGCTCGGCGTGTACTTCGCGCGGAGGACGGTAGCCAACTGCCGAGTGAAGGCGTTTGTGATTGTACCAGAATTCGATGTAGCGGGTGATGTCCTGCCGGGCTGCCTCGCGGGTCAGGTAAGTCATCCGTGATACACGTTCGTTCTTCAGGACACTGAAGAACGACTCGGCCATGGCGTTGTCGAAACAGATTCCGGTGCGGCCGGCTGATTTGCGGAGCCCGAGCTGACCCAGCGTCTTCCCGAACTCGGCTGACATGTAGTTACTTCCACGATCGGAGTGGAATATTGCACCTGGCGTGAACTTTCTGTTCCGTGCCGCATTGCGGATGGCCCGGGATATGAGAGGGGTTTGATAGTGGTCGCCCATCGCGTACCCGATGACTTCCTTGGTGCAGCAGTCGATGACGGTCGCCAGATACAGCCACCCCTCTCCGGTCGAAATGTAGGTGATATCATCGACAAGTTTCACTCCCGGCGCGTCGGCAGTGAAGTTCCGGCCGACGAGATCCGGTACCGGGCCGGGTGCGTGCTGGGTGAGGCCGAAGCGTTTCGGCTTCGGCTTCGGCTGGCAGGGCTCAAGGCCCAGCTCGCGCATGAGCCGGCGGACCAGCTCCAGGCCCGCGGTATGGCCCCAGCGGTGCAGCTGGGCGTGGACGCGCCGGTAGCCGTACGTGCTGTCAGCATCGTCGAATGCCTTACGGATGAGCAGCTTCACATTGTCGCGCCGCTGGGCCGTCGCGGATTCCGGGCGGCCGCGCCAGCTGTAGTAGCCGGATCTGGACACGTCGAGGTGATCGCACATGAACTCGACGCTATATGCGTACTCCACCGTGTCGAGCCGCATCTCATCGATGAACTCGTACTTGCTTGCTACCGGG
>NZ_NEUE01000181.1 GCF_002910905.1 Streptomyces sp. SM11
CGGCAGATCGCCGCCAAGAGCAACGAGATCCCCGCCTTCGCCCTGCTGCTGGAAGGGCTCGACCTGCGCAGATACGTCATCACCGCCGATGCGATGCACACCCGGACCGGCCACGCCGAACACGTCATCACGCGGGGCGGGCACTACATCCTGGTCGTCAAGGGCAACCAGAAGAACCTCCGCCGACAGCTGCGGCGCCTGCCCTGGCGCGAGGTCCCGCTCCAGCACCGCACCCGCGAACAGGGCCACGGCCGACGCGAGATCCGGCGCCTCAAGGTCTGCACCGTCCAGCCCGGACTCCCTTTCCCGCACGCCGTGCAGGCCATCAAGGTCAAGCGCCGCCGAACCAACCGCACCACCGGCAAGACGACCATCACGACGATCTACGCGGTCACCAGCCTCGCTCCCGAACAAGCCGCCGCGGACCGAATCGCCGAACTCATCCGCGGACACTGGCAGGTCGAAGCCCTGCACCATGTGAGAGACGTGACCTTCGCCGAGGACGCTTCCCACGTCCGCACCGGCACCGCACCCCGCGCGATGGCCACCCTCCGCAATCTCGCCATCGGCCTCATCCGCCAGGCCGGCTGGACGAACACCGCCGCCGCCACCGACCACTACCAGTCACGAGCCGACCACGCCCTCCAACTACTCGATCTTGAAAGCTGAGAACGCACCAGCCCTGCACCTCACCCCTGGAGACTGGACCCACCCGCTCTCCGCGCGGACCAACGTTGCCGAGGTGACTACGCTCTACCGGCTCATCGGGGAATTCTTCACCGTACGAGAGCAGCCGGACGGTCTCTCCCGGATCTTCCGGAACTATCAGTCCTGGGCGATCACCCAGGACTGATACCACCTCGCGGAGGCGGCAGACCAGGACTGATCGTTTGACATCCAACCCAGTCGCCCCAGGCCAGGACATCGCACCGGACCAATGCGAGCCCTGCAATGTCGGCGGAGAATCGCTTGGCCAGTGCTCGGCGGAGAGATCATCATGTGGCAATGTCTGAGAACCGATCCTCTGTGGCACCGACCGTGATGCGGCTCCCCCAGTACACCAAGGCGGACCAGGAAGAGATCCTTGGCAACAGCGATGATCCCTTCGGTGTCGCCTCGACCGGTCTGACCTGGCTGCCGAAAGAAGAGCACTTCGGCATCAGACACGAAGACCGGCTCGTGGCACACGCTGGCCTGCTGCGACTGCCTGTCGCGATCAGCGGCGCCGCGACAGAGGTAGTGGGCGTCGGCGGGGTGGCCGTCGCACCCAGCATGCAAGGCCATGGCCTGGCTCGGCTCGTCCTCACAGCTGCCCTGGAGCACTCCCGCACGATGGGTCCTCAGCACGCACTCCTGTTCTGCCGGCCTCCCCTCGTGTCGCTCTACAAGCGCCTCGGATGGCATCCGCTCGACAACGACGTACTCGTCGAACAACCCGAAGGCCGCCTGGTGACCATGCCGCTGCGGACTATGGTGACGCCCCTGCACGGCGATGCCCGCTGGCCCTCAGGGCCAGTACGGCTGCCCTCGCTCCCTATGTGACGGAGGGTCACCCAGTACGGCGACCAGGGTTCACCCATCAGCGTCGGGTCTCGGCTACGTACCAACCCGCCTCACCTGATCGTGTGCCAACCAATCCAGTCGCCGCAGGTCAACGAGAACGGAACGGCTAACTTCACTGTCAAAGGACACACAGCACAACCGTATCGGGCTAAGCGGAAATATGGCCCTGTTCGGGAAAATCGGACAGCCTCAAGGGTGGCTCAGGCGGCCGATCTCGGGGTGGGTGGTGTCTCCGGCCATCCATCCCGGCCGGAGGCCGCCAGCGGGGCGCACAGCCGTTTCTGCTGCCGGAGCTGTCGCGCGAGCAGCAGGTCGAGCCCTCTATTACCGCGTAATAATGCGGTCCTGGCTGCCCGTCATCGTAAAAACTAACGTGCCGGTGCTGGAATGGATCTTTGGTGTTAGTAAGGTACGCCCATGACTTCATCGGACTCCGGCGACCGCGAGAAGGTCGTCTCCAAGCTGCCCCCCACGCTGCAACAGGATCTGAAGGTCCGGGCCGCTCAGCACGGCACGGACATCCAGCACGCTGTCGAAGCCGGCATCGAGGCGTGGCGCAAACTCGGATCCAACCTCCCCGCCGCAGACACCACGGGCGCCAGGGCCTTCGCCACGTTCCTCCCCCCGGGCCAGTGGGACGCGTTCCGCACCGACTGCACCGCCCGCGGCGTCTCCCTCATCCAAGGTCTTACCCAGTCCGTGCAGGTGTGGTTGGAGACCAACCCGGCACCCGCGATCGTTCGTCCCGAGCACCCGAAGCGGATCGTCGCGTGCAACCAGAAAGGCGGCGTCGGCAAGACGGCGATCGCCGCGGGCACCGGCGAAGCACTCGCGGAAGACAGCGAGCAGCTCCACCCTGTGCGGATCTCCAAGCACTTCGCCGCGGCCCTGCCCGGCACGGCCGAGCAGCCGGTCTCGCCGCTCGACTACGAGGACCTGCCGGGTCTCGGACTCCGCGTGCTCCTCGTCGACTTCGATCCACAGTGTCACCTCACGAAGCAGCTCGGTCATATGCCGCTACCCATAGACGGTGACAGCCTCACCAAGCACATGGCCGGCGAAGCGAAGGGGAACATCGCCGACCTCATCGTCACCATCGAGGACCCTCGCTTCGGCGACCGGCTGCACCTCCTTCCCGCCTGCACCGACGCCTTCCTCCTCGACGTGAAACTCTCCGGGGTCCGGGCCCGCGAGGCCGCGCTGGAACGTGCCCTGGCAGCTGTCGAGGACGACTACGACGCAGTCATCATCGACTGTCCGCCCAGCCTGGGGCTGAGCATGGACGCCGCGGCCTACTACGGGCGCCGCCGCACCGGCGAAACGCCTGGTAACTCCGGCATCCTCATCATCGTCCAGGCCGAAGACAGCTCCGCCGACGCCTACGACCTCCTCACCTCCCAGATCGAAGACCTCCGTGGCGACATGCACCTCGAGCTGGAGTACCTCGGCATCGTCGTCAACCACTACGACGCCCGACGCGGATACATCGCCACCTCCTCTCTGCAGTCATGGATGGACATAAAGGATCCGCGCGTCGTCGGCGTCATCGGCGACCTCAAGGAACAGAAGGAGGCCGTCCGAATGAAGCAGCCTCTCCTCGCCTACTCCCCTCGCTGCGACCAGTCCGTCGGCATGCGCGCCCTCGCCCGGGAGATCTCGTGACCAACAAGGCCAAGCTGCTCGGTACCGGCACATCCTTCGGCCAGGCACGAGGAGGCATCAGCGCCCGCCGGGCAGCGATCGACGCAACCGCCGTCGCTCCGACCGAGGGTGCACCCCCGCCCCTCAAACTCCCCCTTGCCTCGATCAGCCTCAACCCGGACAACCCCCGGTCTGAACTGGGTGACCTGAGCGCCCTGGCGGCCAGCCTCCGCGACCACGGCCAGAAGACCGCCATCAGCATCATGGGCCGGTTCGCCTACCTGGAAGGCAACCCCGACCGCAAGGACGACTTGGAGGAGGGCACCACGTACGTCGTCATCGATGGCAACTCTCGCCTCTCTGCCGCCCGCGAAGCCGGACTCACTGAGATCAAGGTGATGCTCGACGACGACCTCGGAAGCAACCCCGACGAGATACTGGAATCGGCACTCGTCGCGAACGTCCACCGCCAGGACCTCGACCCTCTCGACGAAGCGAAGGTTCTCCAGCAGCTCCTCACGGTCCACGGAACACAAGAGGCCCTCGCCGCCCGCCTGCACCGATCGCAAGGGTGGGTGTCGCAGCGCCTCGCGCTTCTCGGCCTGACCCCGGAGCTCAAAGAGAAACTGCAGTCCGGCGAGGAATCCGCTGCCCTGCTGCGCCGAGTAGGGAAGAAGAAGCCGGAAGACCAGGCGGACCACCTGAAGCGCCTCAAGGAGAAGAAGCAGGAGAGCGTCTCGACCGGGAAAGCGAAGCCCACTCCCCCGCAGCCCTCCGTCATTCCGGCGCCCTCTCCCCCGGCCCAGGATTATTACGGCGTAATGAAGCCCGCCTCCGGCGGCGACCAAGAAGCAACCCCGCACGTTGCGAGGCGCACTCCCGGCTCGGCACCAGAAGCTTGGGAGAGCAACGACGAGCAGCCGGCGAACGACGCTGCGCCTGCCCCGTCCGAGGTTGTGTGGACGGATCCGGATTCCGTGATCGCAGCCATCCTGAAACGGTGCCCGCCGGACGTCGTGCAGCAGATCGCGCGAGGGCTCACTCAACTTCGATGAAGTACGAACCCGCAAGCGACGAGCAGAAGCTCAGTTCGCTGAAAAGTCAGACACCACTGCACCGGGCCCCCACATCACCCGATGATCCGGCGCGTGGAATCGGTTGGAGTTCTGCCCCGCAGAACTCCAACCGGGCCGGCCGAGGAAGAGCCCAACCGGCACCAGCCGCCGCGAGGAGGGCAGCAAGACACCACGGGGAAGTCCACAACCTCAGGACGCAGGACTATTACGGCGTAATAGAACTGCCCGCCGTAGACGTATGGCGCGGTCCAGACACCTCGGAGTGGTGCCTGGGTCACTCCGACTGCAACTACGGAAGGGCCGCCTGGTGAAAGCAGGGACACAACGAGGACAGCGATGCAGCTGACACGCACGCACCGCATACTCATCGGGGTCGTCATCGCCGGTGCGGTGCTCATCGCCGCGATCGGTTTCGCGGGTTCCTACGCCGCCGTGCGCGAGCTCGCGGAGGAGAAGGGCTTCGGGAGGTTCTCCCTGGTCTTCCCCATCGGCATCGACGCGGGCATCTGCGTCCTGCTCGCCCTGGACCTCCTGCTCACCTGGATGCGGATCCCGTTCCCGCTGCTGCGCCAGACGGCATGGCTGCTGACCGCCGCGACCATCGCGTTCAACGGCGCCGCCTCCTGGCCCGACCCGCTGGGCACCGCGATGCACGCGGTGATCCCGGTACTGTTCGTCGTCTCCGTCGAGGCCGCCCGGCACGCGGTCGGCCGGATCGCGGACATCACCGCCGACAAGCACATGGAAGGCGTCCGCCTCACCCGCTGGCTGCTCTCCCCCGTCCCCACGTTCAAGCTGTGGCGGCGGATGAAGCTGTGGGAGCTGCGCAGCTACGAACAGGTCATCAAGCTCGAACAGGACCGGCTGATCTACCAGGCCCGCCTCCAGGCCCGCTTCGGCCGCAGCTGGCGGCGCAAGGCCCCGGTCGAGTCGATGATGCCGCTGCGGCTGGCGAAGTACGGCGTACCGCTCGCCGAGACCGCCCCGGCCGGGCTCGCCGCCGCCGGAATCGAA
>NZ_NEUE01000182.1:0-30826 GCF_002910905.1 Streptomyces sp. SM11
GGGCCGCCGCGTCGGCACGCCCGGACGGGGCGGGAGGCGGGCAGCGCGGGGAGGCCCGGACGTGCCCGCGCGCGGGCAGCAGCCGGGACTCCGGACGTGTCGGTGAGGGCAGCACGGGGAGCCCGGACCTGCCCGTACCATCGAGCAGCGTGAAGCTGACAATTCTTGGCGGTGGCGGATTCCGGGTGCCTCTCGTGTACGGGGCCCTCCTCGGCGATCACGCCGAGGGCCGCGTCTCCCGGGTCACGTTGTACGACACCGACGCCGACCGGCTCACCGCCGTCGCCCGCGTCCTGGCGGAACAGGGGCGGGGCATCGCGGACGCCCCCGCCGTCGTCGCCACCACGGAACTCGACGAGGCGCTGCGCGGCGCCGACCTCGTCTTCTCCGCGATCCGCGTCGGCGGACTGGCCGGACGCGCGGCCGACGAACGGGTGGCCCTCGACGAAGGGGTGCTCGGCCAGGAGACCGTCGGCGCCGGAGGCATCGCGTACGGGCTGCGTACCGTCCCCGTGGCCATCGACCTCGCCCGGCGCATCGCCCGGCTTGCTCCGCAGGCCTGGGTCATCAACTTCACCAACCCGGCGGGACTCGTCACCGAGGCCATGTCCCGGCACCTGGGCGACCGGGTCATCGGGATCTGCGACTCGCCGGTCGGGCTGGGGCGGCGCATCGCCCGCGTCCTGGGCGCCGACCCGGACCGGGCCTGGATCGACTACGCCGGGCTCAACCACCTCGGGTGGGTGCGGGGGCTGTACGTGGACGGGCGGGACGAGCTGCCCCGGCTGCTCGCGGACCCGAAGCTGCTCGACTCCTTCGAGCAGGGCCGCCTCTTCGGTGCCGACCTGCTCCGGTCGCTGGGCGCGATCCCCAACGAGTACCTGCACTACTACTACTTCAACCGTGAAGTCGTGGACGCCTACCAGAAGGCCGAACAGACCCGGGGCGCCTTCCTCCGGGATCACCAGGAGGGCTTCTACGCCCGCATGCGGGAGCCCGGCACCCCCGCCCTGGCCACCTGGGACCGCAGCCGCGCCGAACGTGAGGCGACGTACATGGCGGAGAGCCGCGAGGTCGCCGGGGCGGGGGAGCGGGAGGAGAGCGACCTGGAGTCCGGCGGCTACGAACAGGTCGCGCTCGCCTTGATGCGCGCCGTCGCCCGCAACGAACGCACCTCCCTGATCCTCAACGTCCGCAACCGCACGGCCCTTTCGGCCCTGGATGCGGACGCCGTCGTCGAGGTGCCCTGCCTCGTCGACGCCAACGGAGCCCACCCGGTGGCCGTCTCGCCCCTCCCGTACCACGCGGTCGGCCTCGTCACCGCGGTGAAGGCCGTCGAGCGGACGGTGCTTGAGGCGGCCGAGAGCGGTTCACGCGCGGCGGCCGTCCGGGCTTTCGCACTGCACCCGCTGGTCGACTCCGTGGCGGTGGCCCGGCGGCTGGTCGACCGGTACACCGAGGTCCATCCGGGGCTCGCGTATCTCGACCGGCCCTGAGCCACTCGTCGGGACAGCGACGAGAGTGCTGTCCATGTCACCGGCCTCACACGTGACGCAGTGACCGGATCACCGGATCGGCGGACTCGGTCCGACCGACCGAGGCCCGATCAGGGAACCACGCCGATTCCGGCATCGTGGAGGTCCGACGCCGGGGGAGTGAAGGGCCTGTGCCGATCGTGGTCAACAGCCCCACGGAGGCATGCCGACCGGATGAGTGGCGGGACGGACGCGGCCGTGATCAGTACACCTAGGGCGCGGACACGACGCTCGCCGCGCCGGCGGCGGCCCAGCTCGGCGTCACCCCGGTCACCTGACAGACCATCAGGAAGAGGGGGATGGGCGGGGTGTACGGAGTGAGGCCGTCCGGTGAGTGGATCAACCGGGGCCGGCCGCCGGGCACATCGGCGTCCCGCGCGTACGTCACCTGCGCGGGCCAGTCGAGATCCAGGTCGGAGCCGGCCGGGACGATCCACCACCAGCGGTCCGCGTCGGCGAAGACACATCCGGTGCGCGGCAGATGGGACATGAGGCGGAAACCGTGCCGGGCGGGCACCCCGACCGCGTCGCAGCCCAGGCTGGCCGACATCGAGGCCGGCAGGGCCAGCCGCACCCGGCCGCCGCGGGCCTGTTCGGGCGTCCGGGCCCGGTGCGCCGCGCGCAGCCGGGACAGCGCGTTCCTCAGCATGGCCGCTCCGTGCCGGACAGCTGCCCGGCTTCGTGCGGCAGCTCCGCCCAGACGATGCGCCCGGAGGCGTCCCCGGCGTCGTGCGATCCCCAGGCGCTGCTCATCGCGTCGACGAGGAGCAGGCCACGGCCGTGCTCGTCGTCGGAGGAGCGACGCAACCGCGGGCCGCCGGGCTGGTGCCCCTGGTCCTGCACGGATATCCGCAGTCGTCTGCCGGGGCGGCTCAGCTCGCACACCACCCGGGTGCTCGCGGTGTGCACGACCGCGTTGGTCACCAGCTCGGAGACGATGAGGACGGCCGCGTCACAGGCGTCTCGGCCCAGCTTCCAGGCGTCCAGCCGAGCTCGCGTCAGCTCGCGCGCACCGGCCACCGACTCGGGGTGCGCCGGCAGTGCGAAGCAGTAACGGAGCGCCTCCGTCCCGGGGCTGAGGTCCATGAGACGGGGGATGAGCGCACTGCCAGGTGCCACGACCGATTCCTCACAGTGGGGGCTGCGTCACGCTTCGTTCCCCGGGTGCTCGGGAGTGGGCATGACTGAGCGAACTGGTTCGAATGCCAACTCTCCCCCTGACGATGACACTTGGCAAGGGGCACTCTGAAATTTTCAGAGTGACTGTGTCGTTGGGGGCTCACGCATGACACACTGCTCGCAAAACAGCGCATGGGGAGGTCTGAAGTGAGCGAACCGCGGTCCGCCCCGACCGTGGGCCAGGTCGTTCTCGGCAAGCGCCTGCAGGATCTGCGCGAGCGCGTCGGCCTGACCCGTGACCAGGCGGCGAAGGTGCTCAGGGTCGCCCCGGCGACGATACGCAGAATGGAAACGGCCGAGGTCGGGCTGAAGATCCCCTACGTCCAGTCGCTGCTGAAGGCGTACGGCGTCGTCGAACAGGAGGCGGACGCCTTCGTCGAGCTGGCGGAGGAGGCGAACAAGCCGGGCTGGTGGCAGCGGTTCCACGACGTCCTGCCCGACTGGTTCAGCATGTACGTCAGTCTGGAGGGCGCGGCGAGCCTGCTGCGCATGTACGAGCCGCACTTCGTGCCCGGACTGCTCCAGACCGAGGACTACGCGCGTTCCGTGATGCGGACCGGAGCGGTCGGCCAGACCCGCCCCGAGGACATCGAGCGCCATGTGGCGCTGCGTATGGAGCGCCAGTCCCTGCTGGCCAAGGACGACGCCCCCAGACTGTGGGCGATCATGGACGAAACCGTTCTGCGGCGGCCCGTCGGCAGCGCGCAGGTGATGCGCGGGCAGATCGACAAGCTGCTCGAAGCCACGGAGCTTCCCCACGTGACGCTCCAGATCGCGGAGTTCGCCACCGGCCACCACCCGGGCACCTACGGGCCGTTCGTCCTCTTCCGGTTCGCCGTCCCCGAACTGCCCGACATGGTCTACAGCGAGTACCTGACCGGAGCCGTCTACTTCGACGCCCGCCCCGAGGTGGCCTCCTACCTCGAAGTCATGGACCGCATGGCGGCTCAGGCCGCAACTGCACAACGCACGAAGGAAATCCTCCGGGACTTCCGCAAGGAGCTGTGATGAACCACATATACAACGGCATGCCTGCCGGTGACCTCGGCTCCGAAGGCTGGTATAAGCCGTGGAGCGGCGGAAACGGCGGCAACTGCATCGAGGCCATGAAGCTCGCCGACGGGCGGGTCGCCGTACGCCAGTCCGCCGACCCGGACGGCCCCGCTCTCATCTACTCCCACGGCGAGATCGCCGCGTTCATCCAGGGCGCCAAGGCCGGCCAGGCCGACTTCCTTCTCACCTGAGGCCACACCCCATATTCTGTCCGCGCACCGAAGGGCCGGGCCCGGCACGCCACTTGGGCACGTTCCCGCACACCCCTTCGTTTGATTCCCATCGTCGACGTACGGCCCCCTGACCACGGAGCGCGCCATGACCGGGCAAGAACCCCACTCCATCGAGATCGACACCAGCAAGCCGCATCCGGCCCGGATGTACGACTGGTTCCTCGGGGGCAAGGACAACTACCCGGTCGACGAACAGATGGCGCGTCAGCTGCTCGCGCTGGACGCACGGGGCCGTGACATGGCACGGGTCAACCGGGCGTTCATGCACCGGGCCACCCGCTGGCTCGCCGAGAGCGGTGTGCGCCAGTTCCTGGACATCGGCACCGGCATACCCACCGAGCCGAACCTCCACCAGATCGCCCAGCAGGTCGCCCCCGGGGCGCGCATCGTCTACTGCGACAACGACCCGATCGTGCTCGCCCACGCGGCGGCCCTGCTCCGCTCCACGCCCGAGGGCGCCACCGAGTACATCCAGGCCGACGCCCGCAAGCCCGAGACCATCCTGGCGGAGGCCGGCAAGGTCCTGGACTTCGACCGGCCGATCGCCCTGTCACTGCTGGCCCTGCTGCACTTCATCGATGACGAGGACGGCGCGGGCGAACTGGTCGACAAGCTGGTCGAGCAGCTCCCCTCCGGCAGCTATCTGGTGCTCTCGCACACCACCGGCGACTTCAACCCGGAGGGCGCCGCGCAGGCACGGGCCATGTACAAGGCGCGCGGCATGACACTGCGGCCCCGCAGCCACGCCGAACTGACCGCGTTCTTCGACGGCCTCGAACTGGTCGAGCCGGGCGTCACGCTCTCCGCCGCGTGGCATCCGGAGCTCGGCGAGGTCATCGACGTCCCGGGCGACGAGCCGATCCCCGGATACGCGGGCGTCGCCCGCAAGCCCTGACCTCCGCCCCGCCCCCGTGCACGCAGCGGGCGGGCCGGGGCGGTGGAGCTCCGTGCTCAGGCGCCGAGAGCGTGTCCCGTCGTGACGTCCACATGTCCGGGCACCGCGTCGTGCGCATCGCCCACCGTCGACGTACCCGACGGTTCGAAGAGCAGGATCGAGGCACCGCGACCGGAACGGGGCAGGTGCCAGACACCGCGCGGGACGACGAAGACCGCGCCCTGCTCCAGGGTCACGGACCGCTCGCCGTCCCCGCCGCTCCCACCGGCCTGTCCGTCGCCGTCGCCGTCGCGCAGAGCGATGTCCAGCGTTCCGTCCAGCACCAGGAAGAACTCGTCCGTGTCCTCGTGCACATGCCACACGTGCTCGCCGGACACCTTGGCCACGCGTACGTCGTAGTCGTTGACCCGGGTCACGATGCGCGGACTCCACAGCGCCTCGAAGGAGGCAAGGGCGGTGCTCAGCACCATCGGCTCGGTGGCGGGCTGCGTCGCGTTCTCTTTGCTCATGGGCTCCATCCTGCGCGCTGGACCCCGCCGTCCGTGAGTGCTACGAATCGCATATGGCGAAAGAATCCTCGCACCGGGTGGTGATGATCGTCTCGGCCGGTTCCAACCCGTTCGAGATGGGTGTGGCGACCGAGCTCTTCGGCCTGCGCCGTCCTGAGCTGCCCGTCGGCTGGTACGACTTCACCCTCTGCTCGCCCACTCCCACGGTCCGCATGCACTCCGGCTTCTTCCAGCTGTCCGGCGTCCCCGGGCTGACGGCCGTGGACCTGGCGGACACCGTCATCGTGCCCAACCGGCCCGACCCGCTGGAGGAGCCCGACCCGGACGTCCTGGCCGCGATCAGACGCGCCGACGACCGCGGCGCGCGCCTCGTCAGCTTCTGCACCGGAGCCTTCACCCTCGCGGCCGCCGGAGTGCTGGACGGCCGGCGGGCCACCACGCACTGGCGCTGGGCGGACGCCTTCACCGCCCGGTATCCGCGGGTCGATCTCGACCCGGACGTCCTCTTCGTCGACGACGGGCAGGTGATCACGGCGGCCGGGAGCGCCGCCGCCCTGGACGCCGGTCTCCATATCGTCCGCACCGACCACGGGGCCGAGACCGCTGCGGCCGTCAGCAGACGGCTCGTCCATCCCGCCCACCGGGACGGCGGCCAGCGCCAGTTCGTCGAGCATTCCGTTCCCCAGGCCGCCGACGCCTCGCTCGGGCCGCTCCTGGAGTGGGCCACCGAGCACCTGGCCGACGGCCTGGACGTGGCGGCGCTCGCCGCCCGCGCCGCCGTCAGCCCCGCCACCCTCCACCGCCGCTTCCGCGCCCAGCTCGGCACCACCCCGCTGGCCTGGCTCACCGAGCAGCGCGTCACCCTCGCCCGCCGCCTCATGGAGCGCGGCGAGGAACGCCTCGACGTGATCGCCCGCGCCAGCGGACTCGGCACGGCGACCAGCCTGCGTACCCAGCTCCGCCGCCGTACCGGGCTGACGCCCACCGAGTACCGCCGCCGCTTCGCCCCGGCCCGCTGAGTCCGCCGCCGCGCGTCACAATGGACCCATGTCACGACGCACCTCCCGGCCCCGGGGACCCGCCGCCCCGCGGATCACCTCCGCCTCCCCGTGCCCCTGCGGCCTGCCCACCACCTACGGGGAGTGCTGCGGCCGCTTCCACTCCGGCAGCGCCGCCGCGCCGACCTGCGAGGCCCTGATGCGCTCCCGGTACGCGGCGTTCGTCGTCCGGGACGCGGCGTACCTGCTGCGCACCTGGCACCCCGAGACCCGGCCGCCCGGCGTCGACTTCGACCCGTCGATGCGGTGGGTACGCCTGGAGATCCTGGACACCACCGAGGGCAGCGCCTTCCACTCCGCCGGAACGGTCACCTTCCGCGCCCACTACACCGACGACGGACGCCCCGACTCGCTCCACGAGAAGAGCCGATTCGCCCGCCACGAGGGCGCCTGGGTCTACACGACGGCCGTCTTCGTCGACTGACCGGCGTTTCCGGGAGTGCTGACCCGCCCGTACGGGAGCGGCCG
Source organism: Streptomyces sp. SM11 (assembly GCF_002910905.1). Classification (GTDB taxonomy): domain Bacteria; phylum Actinomycetota; class Actinomycetes; order Streptomycetales; family Streptomycetaceae; genus Streptomyces. The sequence goes on from NZ_NEUE01000182.1 coordinate 6,931, forward strand.
GGGCCAGGGACCGGGAGCAGGGCCGAGCCGCTGCCTCAGACCGGAGCCCCCAGCCGCGTCGAGCCGCCGGGTCCGGCCGCGGGCGACAGCTCCTGCGCCAGGTCCTCCGCCAGCAGCCGCTTGGCGATCACGTCCACGGTGGCCCGGAGCTGATGGTCGTCAGGGCGGGCGCCGTCCTCGGCCAGGCGGTCGTTGAGCCAGCGTCCCCAGGCGCCGGAGATCACCGCCGCCTCGCGGCGGCCCGCCGCCGTGTGCGAGAAGAGCCGCCCGTCGCCCGTCAGATAGCCCTCCTCGATCATCCGGTCGAAGACGGGCACCAGCACTTCCGGCGGGATGCGGTGCCGGGCGGCGATCAGGCCGAGGCCCGCATGGCCGACCATCCGGGTGAACAGGTCCACCTGCATCACCGCCCAGGCGCCCGCCATGTCGAGACGGGTGTCCGAACCCGCGACGATGCGCCGGGCGGTGTCCGGACCCGCGCCGTGCAGGATCGTGGCCACCGAGAATTCGAGGAGCTTCTCCGAGTCCCCGCTGCCCGGCTGGGCGAAGCCCTCGCCCATGTCCGTCGACCCGAGCCGTGCCGAGTCCCGCAGCTTCACCTCCTTCAGGAACAGCGCCACGACGAAGCCGATCAGCGCGATGGGCACCGTCCACAGGAACACGGTGTGCAGCGTGTCCGCGTAGGCCAGCGCCAGCGGTTCCGACTGGGCGGTGGGCAGCGCGTGCAGCGCCTGCGGGCTCTGCGAGGCGCCGGCCAGGACCGCGGGATCGCCGCCGGCTGCGACCGCTCGCGCGATGCCGTCGGTGAGGTTCGGCTTGAGCGCGTTGGCATAGATCGTGCCGAACACCGCCGTGCCGAAGGCGCTGCCCAGCGTCCGGAAGAACGTCACGCCCGAGGTGGCCGTGCCCAGGTCCTCGTAATCGACGGTGTTCTGCACGGCGATCGTCAGCACCTGCATGGCCAGGCCGATACCGAGCCCCAGCACCACCATGTACAGGGACTCCAGCCAGACGCCGGTCCCCGGCCCCATCCGGGACAGGAGGAACAGCCCCACCGCCATGATCAGCGTCCCCACGATTGGGAACACCCGGTAGCGGCCCGTCTTGCTCACCACGTTGCCGCTGAAGATCGAGGCGGCCAGCAGACCGGCGACCAGCGGCAGAGTCCGTACCCCCGAGAGCATCGCCGAGTCCCCGTCCACGTACTGCAGATAGGTCGGCAGGAAGATCATCGAGCCGAGCATCGCGAAACCCACGATGAAGCTGAGGATCGAGCAGACGGCGAACACCGGGTTACGGAACAGCCGCATCGGCAGCATCGGTTCCTTCGCCCGCGTCTCCACCAGGCAGAACAGTGTCAGGGCGATCAGTCCGGCGACGAACAGCCCGATGATCACGGGTGAGCCCCAGGCGTATTCGTTCCCGCCCCAGCTCGTCGCCAGGATCAACGCGCTCGCCCCGACGGTGACCAGCGCGATTCCGGCGTAGTCGATGACCGGCCGGCCCGCGGCCTTCACCGACGGAATGTTCCGGGCGGCGGCGATCACCACCACGATGGCGATCGGCACATTGACGTAGAACGCCCAGCGCCAGGTCAGATGGTCGGTGAACAGCCCGCCGATCAGCGGCCCGATCACGGTCGAGATGCCGAAGACCGCCCCGATCGCGCCCTGGTACTTGCCCCGTTCGCGCAGCGGGATCACATCCGCGATCAGCGCCATCGACGTGACCATGAGGCCGCCGGCGCCGATGCCCTGCATACCGCGCCAGATGATCAGCAGCAGCATGTCCGACGCGAGGCCGCACAGGAACGATCCCGTGATGAAGATGATCGCCGAGATCTGGAAGACCAGCTTCCGCCCGAACAGGTCGCCGAATTTGCCGACCAGGACGGTGGCCACCGTCTCGGCCAGCAGATACGCGGTGACCACCCACGACATGTGCGCGGCGCCGCCCAGGTCCGAGACGATCGTCGGCAGGGCCGTGCCCACGATCGTCTGGTCCAGTGCCGCGAGGAGCATGCCGAGCACGATCGTCGCGAACACGATGTTGCGCCGCCGCCGGTCGAGGACGGGCGGCGGCGCGGCGGCACTCTGCGCGGCGGGGGCTTGCTCGCTGGCAGTGGTCACCTCTGCACCCTCACACCGGCCCCACGCCCCCGCATGCGGGGGCGGGCCGGACGGGGTCAGGGCCTTTCGTCCGGATCGTGCCGGGGCACGCGAGCCCCGGCACGATCCGGACGAAAGGCCCTAGTACTGCAAGCACGGTTGCAGTACTAGCGCGGCAGCGAGGCGATCGACGTCTTCAGCCGGGCCACGAACGCCTCCCGTACGTCCTCGCCGACCCGGTCGAGCGACAGATACGGATTGAGGTCCTCCAGCTCCACGAGCAGCAGCTCGCCGTCCGGCGCCCGGCAGGCGTCGACCCGCTGGATCCCGTGCGTGAGGGCGTTCCAGGCGATGAAGCGCCGGGCGAACTCCAGGTCCCGGGCGCTCGCCGGGTACGGCTCCAGCACCCAGCGCCGCTCCGGGTCCGGGGCGTACAGCGCGTACTGGAAGTCGTGGTCGACGAAGTAGAAGGACACCTCGTGGCGGAAGTCGATCCGCGGCTGTACGAGGAGGGAGCCCTCGGCCGCCCGCTCCAGCTCGGCCCCGGCCTCCGCCGCCGTGACGAACCGCAGCCCGACCGAGTCCGCCCCCAGCTTCGGCTTCACCACGTACTGCGGGACGTCGGGCAGCTCCGGCAGCTCCGCCGCCCGGTCCACCGTGGGGATGACCGGGAGGCCGGCCCGGCTCATCTCGACGAGATACTCCTTGCCCGCCATGTCACCGCGCCCGCCCAGCGGGTTGTAGACCGGCGTCCGCAGCTCCCGCGCCCGCGCGCGGAACGCGTCGTACGCCTCCCGGCAGTGCAGCACGGGTCCGCTGTTGCGGATCAGTACGGTGTCGAAGCCCTCCAGCAGCGCGGCCGCGTCCCGGGGATGGCACAGCGCGACGTCGAACGCCTCGCGGAGCCGGGAGCCGAGGTAGATGTCCTCGTCGCAGTAGCGGCGGCCACGGGCCTCGTACGCGAGATCGGTGACGAGCAGGAGGGACGGGCGGCGAGCGCCGGCGGGTGACGCGGCGGTCATGAGGTTCTCCCGGGGTGAGGACGCGGACGGACGATCACTATCGCCGACATCCCGGCCGGGTTCCCCGGAGGGGATGGTCCTTGTTGCTCCGGGTCCCTCACCGCTCCCGGCCGGAACCCGCCGTCGTAGGGTCAGACGGCTTCCGCGGGTCCGCCCCGTACGGCCGAGACCCACTCGACGAGAAGCCGCTCGTACTCCCGGCGGCCCTCCGGCGACGCCACCCCGCCGCCGGCGACCAGAGCGCGGATCTGCGCGTTCAGCACAACCATCGGGCGGGCAGGCATCGGCTCGGTCGAAGTGGAGGTCATGTGAAGAGGCTAGTGCTACGGAAGCGGCCCGGGCACCGGTCAGCCGTGTGGGTCCATCACGCGCACCGTTGGCTCCCGGCCTCGAAGCGGCACCGGTACGCCGTCCTCCCGCGCCGCGAACCTCTCCACAGTGTCGCCACCCATCGCCACGGATCGTCACGACCGGGCGATCCGGACTCCGTTGCCGCACGTCGGCGGCGTGTGGTGGGTGCCGAGAGACTTTTGCGCCCCCTTCCCGACGCGCTCGGTGACGCCGTCCGGCCGTTCCGGCCGGACGGCGATCTCCACGGTTCCGTTCCGCGTTCTCGTACGCGTTCGCCGCGACGAGGATCACATGTGCCGGACGTCACCGACCGGGGGAAACGCCGGATCCATCGTCGTCGACGCTCTCCTCCTCAGCGGATGTGCCGCCCCGAGACCGCCCGCGCGATCACCAGCCGCTGGATCTCGCTGGTCCCCTCGAAGATGGTGTAGATCTTGGCGTCGCGATACATCCGCTCCACCGGATGTTCCCGGCTGTAGCCCGCGCCGCCGAGGATCTGGACCGCCTTCTCCGTTGCCGCGACCGCGAGTTCACCTGCCCGCAGCTTCGACATCGAACCCTGGCCCGCGTCGAAGGCGCGGTCGTTGCGGGCCATCCAGGCGGCCTGCCAGGTCAGCAGACGTACGGCTTCGATCTCCGTACGGATGTCGGCGAGGGCGAAGGCGATCGACTGGTTCTCGATGATCGGTCTGCCGAACGCCTCGCGCTCACCGGCGTATTCCAGGGCGTACTCGTAGGCGGCCCGCGCGATGCCGAGTGCTTGCGCGGCGACGGTCGGGCGGCTGACCTCGAAAGTCGCCATCGCCGCCTGGCCCTTGGCGGTGCCGCCCTCACGTGCCCTGGCGAGGCGGGCGTCCAGCTTCTCCTTCCCGCCGAGCAGACAGTGCCCCGGAACGGTGACCTCGTCGAGGAAGAGGTCCGCGGTGTGCGAGGCGCGCAGCCCCAGCTTCTTCACCGTGCGGCCCGCCGTCAGCCCCTTCGTGCCGGGCGGCACGATGAACGCGGCCTGCCCGCGGGAGCCGAGAGACGGGTCGACGGAGGCGACGACGACATGCACCTCGGCGATGCCGCCGTTGGTGATCCACGCCTTCTGGCCGGAGATCACCCAGGTGTCGTCCGCCTCGACGTGGCGGGCCCTCGTCGTCATCGCGGAGACATCGGATCCGGCCCCCGGTTCGGAGACGCAGAAGGCGGCGACCTTCGGGTCGTCCTCGTCGCCGTAGCACTGCGGTACCCACTCGGCCAGCTGGTCCGGGGTGCCGGAGGCGAAGATTCCGGCGACCGCGAGCGAGGTGCCGAACAGGGCCATGCCGATGCCGGCGTCGCCCCAGAACAATTCCTCGTTGGCGATCTGGAGGGACAGTCCGGTGGGGTCCCCGTACAGGTCGGCGAGGGATTCGAATCCGTACAGACCGATCCGCGCGGCCTCCTGGATCACGGGCCAGGGGGTCTCCTCCCGGGCGTCCCACTCGGCGGCGGCCGGGCGGACCACCTGGGCGGCGAAGCCGTGCACCCAGTTGCGCAGGTCCTGCTGTTCCTCGGTCAGGGCCAGGGAGAAGAAGCTCATGCCCTCACGACTTCGGGATGTCGAAGTAGCGGGTCAGTCCGGAGGCGAGGCCGACGTCACCGGCGACCTTGAGCTTGCGCGTCATGAACATGGTGACCGGATTGCCGTTGCCGGAGACGAGCTTGAGGAACTCGGCGTCGGTCATCACCAGCGTGGTGCGGGGTTCGGCATCGGAGCGGCCGGGGGTGATCTCGCAGGCGCCGTCGGCGATCGCGGTCTCGTAGACCACGTCGCTCTCCCCGGTGATCCTCCAGCGGACCAGTGCGGTGAGACCGGCTGCCGCGTCGGGCCGGAACTGCTGCTTCATCCGGCCGAAGACCTCGCCGAGTATCCGGGTGCGCAGCTCGCCCCGCATGATCTCGGCGAGCTGCTTGGCGGACAGGCCCTTGACGATCCGTGCGAACTCGTCGGGTGCGACCGCCGCGAAGTCGAGTCCGGTCAGGTCGTCGGTGAGGTTGCTGCTGCTGGTTCCGTCCACGCCAAGTCCTTACTCCGAAGTAAACTTACTTTGGAGTAAGGTAAGGGGAGCGGCGGCGCGTCGCAAGACCGGTCCGTCGCTGACGGGCTCGAAGCGGAGGAGCGGTTCAGAAGGGTGAGCCGGGCAGCACCGTCAGCCACGGATGATGCGCGGCCAGCACCTTGTTGGCGCGGGCCAGGTCGGACAGTGCCTGCTCGCGGTCGGCCTGGTCCTCGATGCCGAGCAGGGGGCCGCGGAACCTGCGGATCTCGCGGGCCGCGCAGCCGGCGTCGAACTCCGCCCGGAGGATGTGCGGCGGAGTGCACGAACCGATCAGCGCGGCGACCCGGTCCGGGATCGGCACGGGGACGAGGAGGTGCGAGGCGGTCATGGGGCGTTCCCTCTCGGATGGTTGGCCAGGAGGCGGTGCACGGGGCCTGTCGCCTGATGAGCGGCAGGCTCCTTCCTGTGTACGGGAGGCGGTTCCGGATCTCTCGTCGGATACGTCTCCGTGTCGCAACCGTTTGGGACTGACCGTCTATTTCGCCTTACGCGCCGGTAAGTTGACCCGCCGCGCCGAACGTGATCCGGATCAGGGGGATGCGCCGGTGGAACGCGAGCGCAGGCGCAGCGCGCGCAGCACCGCCTCGGTGGCGAAACGGTGCTCGGGATCGACGAGTTGGTCGCCGAAGATGGTCTCCAGGCTCCGCATGCGGTAGCGCACGGTCTGCGGATGGACATCCAGCAGCGCCCCCATCTGCGCCGCGGTGCCCCGGGTGTCGAGCCAGATCCGCAGCGTCTCGACCAGCCGGTCACGGCGGGTCGCGCTGATCCCCGCGACAGCGGCCAGCTCCCGCTGGGCGAGCTGGTCCAGCAGGGCGGGGTCGGACAGCAGCCACAGGGTGGTGAGGTGGTCCTCGCAACGGATCAGCGGAGCGTCGTCGATCACGCCGGAGTCGACGAGCTCCAGTACTCGGCGGGCCCAGCGGATCGACTCGCAGGCCAGCGCCGTGGGGACGGTCAGCCCGATCGCCGCACGGCCGGCCGGCAGGGCCTGTTCGAGCATGGATCTTCGCGCGTCGTCCAGTGCTCCCGGGATCAGCAGGTGCGGCTGCGGGGCGCTGAGATCGACGAGGAGGTCACGGTCCGCGCCGAGCCGGTCCAGCTCCGCCGGGGCGCGGACGGCGATCAGGGTGACCTCCTCCGGCAGCGACCATCCGGCCTGCTCGCACAGATCGGCGATGGCGCTGCCCGGTGCCGGGCGCCCGGCGAGGATGAGGTGGAGCAGACGGCGGCGCAGCGCCTCGCTGTGCTCGCCCGACTGGGACTGCACTTCCAGGAAGCCTTCCCGGGAAAGCGATTCCAGTTCGCCGACGTACGTGAAGAGCGCGTCGGCGAAGCTCAGCATCAACGTGGGGGACAGGTGATAGCTCTGCCCGACCTTCTTCGCCCGCCGCAGCGCCACCCGTGCGCCCAGCCGGTAGGCCCCCTGGAGGGTGTCCATGCTCCGGCCCTCGTACGCCTCGAACCGTCCGAACCGCCGGCACATGTCGTCCCGGAGCGTGGTGGGGGAGGAGGGCTCGGCCACCAGATCGACGAAGGAGGCGAGGCTCTGCTCCACGCCCACCCGGATGGCCTGCCCGTTCGGGCCGTCGAGCAGTCGGGCGTATGCCGGATAGGCCCGGGTGACCTCGACGCCGATTTCCTTGATGAGGCTCGGCAGTTCGGGCCGCATGATCGCCGCGAATTCCTGGGGGAGTGGCCCCAGCGGGTCTTCGGTATCCATCGGCTGTATGAGATGTGCCATGACATGTCCCCTTGCTCTCGGCGCCCGGTGGTGGGGTGAGGCGGTGGGGGAAAGCGCTCCCACGAACCGGCAGGTGCGTACCAAGTTCGCGACGAAGATAGACCAAGGACCAGGCGCTGCACACCACTTGGACGAGATCGAAGTGCAGGGGGCACACATCCTGGCCGCACTGTGCGACTTCCGTGCAGGTCGGGCGGCACTGCGCGCTTTCGGACAATGAATTTCGGCCGCCTGCTCCGGCGATGACAACAAAGGTGCTTCGCGGCCCCCGAGTTGTTCCCGGTGCGGTCTCCACCGCGTCGGCCGACCCTTGTGGCGGCCGCGAGCGCAGACGGCTCACCACGGAGAACGTGGGTGAACGGCCTCTCCCGGGCGGGTGTTTCCGGCCGCTTGGCTGATTTGCGTGCCGTCCATGGGTGAACGGAGTCGGGGCTTCCGCGGCCCGTCGCTCCGGCGCCGCCGCGTACGCACCACGCGCGGGGTCCCGGTCGCCGGTACGTAATTCCGCGCCCTCGGATACGCATACCTTGATAAGGCGACCATGCGTCGATACTCATTTCCGGATCAAAAAGAGCGCGGCGTAAAGAATCTTATGCGGACGGATTGTGTCGCCCTGTTTCCCGCGAGTAACATCACGCATCGATCAATTCGGTCACAAATTTGCCCGAAATTTGATGCTCGGACACTCCGCCCCCGGGCCCACCCGAGGCTCCATCACCGTCGACGCTCGTCGCGGTGCGGGCATGCGTTGCAGAACCGGTCAACTTCGTGCACGAGGCCGCGCCACAGCGGCCGACAGAGGGGACGACATGAGATCCGATTCCAATCGAACCCGCGTAGGTCTGCTCGCGGCATTCACGGCGTTCAGCGCCGTGCTCTCCACCGGATCGGCCACCGCCGCCACCCAGCTCAACGGTGACTGGGCGCCCTTCGACCGCTGCCCGGTCGACGCGCCCGCCATGCTCGCCGCGGACGGCGTCAACACCATCGCCACCTGCATAGCGTCGAGCTCGGCCACCGGATCCATCACGCTGGGCAATACGGAGGTCTCCACCGGCCGCACCGATCTGCAGCTGGGAGTCATCCAGCGCGCCGGCGGCACCGCCTCGCTGGTGGCCCCGCCCGAGGGTGCGCTGACCGCGGACCCGGCGGAGATCCCCGGCGGGCTGATCGGGCTGATGTGCCCCAGCGGAATTCCCTTCGTATCAGGAATCTGCCGCCAGCTGACGGACAACAATCTCAACCGTGTGACGGCCACCATCGAACCGGCCGGAGCGCCGCGCGACTTCAATATGAGCGCCGCCTTCTCCACCGGTGAGCCCATTCTCACCATCCCGGTCCGCATCCACCTCAAGAATCCGTTCCTGGGTGACAAGTGCTACATCGGGACCACTGCGAATCCGGTGCTCCTGAAGCCGCAGAACGTGACGGCGCCGAGCCTCTCGCTTCAGCGGTTCTCGGCCGACGGGACCCCGAACGACGACGAGGGCGAGATGGGGCGCTACACCTTCGACGGCGCCGACCAGGGCGACGCGACCTTCGCCGTTCCGGGCGCCAGTGGCTGCGGCGCCGGCCTCCTGAACTGGGCGGTGAACCTCAAGACCGGTCTCCCGTCCGCCGCCGGGAAGAACAGCGTGACGCTGGACGCCACCACGACGTACTTCGGCAGCCCCTACGACCCCGCCGGCCTCGCGCCGGACGAGGGAAGGAAGCTGTCGGAATTCTGGCACTCCGCGAAGCGGTAGGCCCTCCCCCCCCGGACACGAGGAGGTGACGCGAAACCCGCCCACACGTCCACCCCCATGGACCCGCGGAGTGCCGCACCGTCCGGTACCGCGGACAACATGCAAGCACCCCAGTCACGTTCAGTCAGATCCCCAACGGGACGAGAAAAGGGAGTACCCCCATGTTCAAGCGAACCGGTGTCCTGACCGCGATCGGTGCCGCCGCGGCAGCCGTCATCCTGGCTGCCCCCTCGGCCGTCGCCGCACCGACCAGCTGGACGATCAGCCCGACCGGTGACTTCGAAGGCAGCGCCGGAGTGACCGTCCTGACCGACAACAACGGCAACAAGATCCAGTGTGCGTCCTCCGAAGCCTCGGGCAATGCTCCGACCTCCCCGGTCGCCGGCAGCCCGGCCAACCTCGCGTCCATCTCGGACATCTCGTTCAACTCGCCGTGCACCGGGCCGTTCAGCTCCACGTGGACGGTGTCCGCCACGCCGCCGTGGCAGATCTGGGGCCTGGACTACGCGGCGGGCGCCGGCACCAACTCCACGGGCCAGACGACCGGTGAGATCAGAGCGATCAAGGCGAAGGTGTCCGGGAACAGCATCCTGGGCCCCTGCACCTTCGACGTGACCGGCAAGGTCGCGGCCAAGTACAACAACCCGAGCGCGGGCGGCAGCAACGGCACCCTGAGCACCGCGGGCGGCGGGCTCACCCTGACCATCGCCAACAAGACCGGCGGCGGCTGCGGCATCGTCGGCACCTCCGCCAGCTTCCAGGGCCTGTACACCATCGTGAACACGGCGTCGGGCCAGTCCCCGGTCATCAGCGGGTGACCCACCGCCGATGACATTCCGTACGTGAGCGTCGTGCCCGGCCGTACGCACCCGACGGCCGGGCACACCCCCGTTTTCGCGCACCCGACGACAAGGACGCGACGGCGGACTGTCACTGTCTGCCAAAGTCCGCGGGCCACCGGTCCGATCGGGAACCCGGCCCTTCCCAGGCGTCGTCGGCGTGCGTACCGTACCCGTCGGTAGGGGGATCCGAAGCCCGGCCGATCCCGGTCGGCGTACGGCCGGACCCCGTTCGACGTCCGTTCGCGGTCCGCTCGGCCTCCGCCCACGGGACCGTCGCCGAGAAGCGGACCCGCTGTCCGCAGCCACCCCATCCTCCGGGGGGCTTGCCGGTCAGGCCGGGCTCGCGTGCCCTGGCACCGCACCTCGCGGCGTTGTCGTCGGTCGCCATGGCTCCGCCATGACTCCCTCCTCCGCATTGCGATGCACGGCACCAGACCCCGCTCCCTGACCCGGCCTGACCGACAAGACACCCCCTGGGCCCACGCGCGCCGGAAGGACACCTCCGTATGACCGTCGATGCACGCGCCGCAGCGAGACGACCGATCCACTGGGCCGTGGGCGGGGCGCTCGTCGTCGCCACCGCGCTCGTCCCCAGCGCCGAATCGGCCGCCGCGGAACAGAAGTCGGAGGTCGCCCTCCGCTACGCCTGCCCCTTCCCCTCCGGGCCCGAGGAGGTGGACGTCGTCGTCTCGGCGGTGCTCCCCACCTCGGTCCGTACGGGCGAGGAGATCCGCCCCGGCCAGGTCTCGGTGGACGTGAGCCTGCCGCCCACGGCGCTCGCCCGGTACCGTGACCTGGACGCCGAAACCCTGTCGGCCGTCGCGCGGCTCACCGTCCGCAACACCGTCGGCGACCGGTCCGCCGACGCCTCCTGGCAGGACCTGACCGCCCCGCCCGTCGCCCTGCCCGACGAGGGCGAACTGGCCCTGACCGCGACCGGGGACGTGCCGACGGTCTCCTTCGGCAGCTCCGGGCGCGCGACGCTGGCCCCCGCCGCGCTCGGCCTCTCGCTCACCTCCCTCACGGAAGACGGCGAGCCGACCACGCCCCCGGGACTCGACGCGGCCTGCGAACCGGTCCCGGGGCAGGAGCCCGAACTCGCCGCGGTCACGGTCCGCGGCGACACCGACCCCACGGCCCCCGCCCCCCGCCCCGGGGAGAGCGGCCCCGCACCGGAGCCGACGCCCGGCCGCCCGGACGAGGGCCTGCCACCCACCGCACGGGAGAAGGTCGACGCCCTCACCGACGAACGGCTCGAAGCCCTCGCCGACGGGGACCCGGGCAGCTGCCCGATCGAGATCCCGCCCGAATGGGTGATGACCACCGCGGAGACCTACGCGGCCGGCTACGCCAACGCCGCCAAGCTGGACGGAGCCGCGGCGCTGGGGCCCGCGTTCATGAAGGTGGTGCTGAACAAGCGCTACATCAACGACTCCTGCGCCTCGACCGTCGACGTCACGTCGGAGGTGAACTTCGACTACGAGGGGCGCCGCCAACTCCCTCCGACGAAGGCCACGTTCCTCACCTACGGATTCATGCCGACGACCGCGACCATGACGCTGGAACAGGTGGGCCCCCCGGCCGCGATCCACACCCACACGGTCACCAACACGCCGTCCTACCCCGAGGAGACGACGGTCACCGCCCAGCTCGTCATGCGGCTCTCCGACGTGAAGGTGAACGGGGTGCCCCTGGACGTGGGGCCCGAATGCCGCACGGGACGGCCCTTCGAGCAGGTGCTGCGGGGCTACGGCCAGAGCTATCCGCCGGCCGGCTACCTCGTGGCGTACGGCGGCACCCTGACCGGGTACGCCCACATCCCGCCGTTCGAGGGGTGCGGAGTGACCGAGGACCTCGACCCGATCCTCACCGCGGCCATCTCCAGCCCGGGCGAGAAGGCCGACAACTACACCAAGATGACCCAGGCGCCCCTGTGCGTGGCGACGAACCCGGAAGGGCCGGACTGCCCGCCCAAGGTGCCCGAGCCCGAGCGGTGACCACGGGCGGCGCGACGGCCGCCGACCGTGAGCACGACCGAGCCCTTCCGGTTCCACAGGACCGGAAGGGCTCTTCGTTTCTGGTCCCAGGGCGGGCCGCCGACCGTGTTGTTCCTCATCATCCGACAGGTTTGGCAGCCGGATTACTCACCCGACAACAATCCTGCGCAGCACATGAATTCTCGCCGAGGAAAATCTGTACCCAGTATTGCGAAGTCAGGTTACCGGCCCGTAGCGTCCCAGGCATGCCGATCGGAAGTGCCTGAGCGCCTGCTCGCCGGGCATGCTCGGTCCCGGTTCGCTCCGCTCCGGTACCGGGCCACCCCGGGGAGAACGTACCGGTGCTTGCGCAGATTTCGACAAGGACGGGAACCGGCCTTGTCACCGAATGACAAGTGATCCATTCTCAGCACCGCGTTCGTCGATCTCCGCTGTTCAACGGCTTGCCCCGGCGGTTTCGGCGGACATAACGTGCGCCCCCCGGTGCATGTGTGACGAGCCGCCATCGCCTTTCTCAGAGCCGGAGCGCATAACGATGAACACGTTCACCGCCACTTCGAGGGAGGGTCGATGGGAATCGAAGTAGTCGTCGAGGGCCTGACGAAGTCCTTCGGCAAGCAAAACATCTGGCAGGACGTCAGCCTCACCCTGCCCGCCGGTGAAGTGAGCGTCATGCTCGGTCCTTCCGGAACCGGAAAGACCGTTTTCCTGAAATCCATCATCGGGCTGCTCAAGCCCGAACAGGGACGCGTCCTCATCAACGGCGTCGACATGGTGAACAGCTCCGAGCGCGACATCATGGAGACCCGGAAGCTCTTCGGCCTCATGTTCCAGGACGGGGCCCTTTTCGGCTCGATGTCGCTCTTCGACAACATCGCCTTCCCGCTGCGCGAGCACACCCGCAAGAAGGAATCCGAGATCCGCCGCATCGTCATGGAGCGCATCGACATCGTCGGGCTCCTCGGTGCCGAGGGAAAGCTGCCGGGTGAGATATCCGGCGGCATGCGCAAACGGGCCGGCCTCGCCCGCGCCCTGGTCCTGGACCCGCAGATCATCCTCTGCGACGAGCCGGACTCCGGACTCGACCCGGTCCGCACCGCCTACCTGTCGCAGCTCCTCATCGACCTCAACGCGCAGATCGACGCGACGATGCTCATCGTCACCCACAACCTCGACATCGCGGCCACCGTCCCCGACAACATGGGCATGCTGTTCTGCCGCAACCTCGTCACCTTCGGCCCGCGCGAGGTGCTGCTCACCAGCGACACCCCGGTCGTCTCCCAGTTCCTCGCCGGACGCCGGGAAGGACCCATCGGCATGTCCGAGGAGAAGGACGCCGCCACCCTCGCCGCCGAGCAGCAGGGCGACACCGCCCTGCTGCACACCGGGCCCCGCACCGTCGTCCCTCAGCTGGAGCCCTCGCCCGGCATGCCCGTACGCCAGGGCGCGCTGCGCCGCCGGGAGCGGGTCACGTCGATGATGGGCCAGCTGCCGGAGGCCGCCCGTACGGCGATCCTCAACAGCTACACCCCGGCCGCGGGAGGTGCGCGCGCGTGACCGCCCCGATGCCGGTGCGGCCGCCCGAGCCGCCCGAGAAGCCCCCGCCGGCCACCGGCCCCGGGAGCCCCGCCCGCCCCGCTCCCGAGCAGCGCCGCCCGTCCCGGCTGCTCGCCCCGCTCCGCGAGACCGGCAAGCTGTTCGCCCTCGCCGTCGCGGTGGCCCGGGCCATCTTCCGCAGGCCTTTCCAGGTACGGGAGTTCATCGAGCAGTTCTGGTTCGTCGCCAGCGTCACGATCCTGCCCGCCGCCCTCGTCTCCATCCCGTTCGGCGCGGTCATCGCCCTCCAGGTCGGCTCCCTCACCCAGCAGCTCGGCGCCCAGTCCTTCACCGGCGGCGCCAGCGTCCTCGCGGTGATCCAGCAGGCGAGCCCGATCATCGTGGCGCTGCTGATCTCCGGAGCCGCCGGGTCCGCGATCTGCGCCGACCTCGGATCACGCAAGATCCGTGAGGAACTCGACGCGATGGAGGTCATGGGCGTCTCGCCCATCCAGCGCCTCGTCGTCCCCCGCGTGCTCGCCACCATGCTCGTCGCCGTCCTGCTCAACGGCCTGATCTCGGTGGTCGGCACGCTCGGCGGCTACTTCTTCAACGTGATCATGCAGGACGGCACCCCGGGCGCGTACCTCGCGAGCTTTTCCGCCCTCGCCCAGCTGCCCGACCTCTACATCAGCGAGTTCAAGGCCCTGATCTTCGGCTTCATCGCGGGCATCGTCGCCGCCTACCGGGGCCTCAACCCGCGCGGCGGCCCCAAGGGTGTCGGCGACGCGGTCAACCAGTCCGTCGTCATCACCTTCATGCTGCTGTTCTTCGTGAACATGGTCCTCACGGCGATCTACCTCCAGATCGTCCCCGCGAAGGGGAGCTGACCCATGGCGATGCTCAGCTGGCTCGACCGATCGGGCGACCAACTCACCTTCTACGTCCAGGCACTCGTCTGGATTCCGCGCACCCTGCGCCGCTATCTGCGGGAGGTGCAGCGGCTGCTGGCCGAGGTCGCCTTCGGCAGCGGCGGACTCGGCGTCATCGGCGGCACCATCGGTGTGATGGTCGCCATGACCCTGTTCACCGGCACGGTCGTCGGACTCCAGGGGTACGCGGCCCTCAACCAGATCGGCACCTCGGCGTTCACCGGGTTCATCTCCGCCTACTTCAACACCCGGGAGATCGCCCCCCTGGTCGCCGGACTCGCGCTCTCCGCCACCGTCGGCGCGGGCTTCACCGCCCAGCTCGGCGCGATGCGGATCAACGAGGAGGTCGACGCCCTGGAGGCGATGGGCGTGCGGTCCATGCCCTACCTCGTCACCACCCGGATCATCGCCGGAGTCGTCGCGATCATCCCGCTGTACGCGATCGGGCTGCTCTCCTCCTACGTCGCCTCCCGCTACATCACCATCTTCTTCAACGGACAGTCGGCGGGCACCTACGACCACTACTTCAATCTCTTCCTCTCCCCGCAGGACGTGCTGCTGTCGGTGCTCAAGGTGCTGATCTTCAGCGTGCTGGTGATCCTCGCCCACTGCTACTACGGCTTCCACGCCACCGGCGGACCGGCCGGTGTGGGCGTGGCGGTCGGACGGTCGGTGCGCAACGCCATCGTCCTCATCAGCGTCACCGACTTCTTCCTCTCGCTCGCCATCTGGGGCGCCACGACGACGGTGAAGGTGGCCGGCTGATGCCAGGATCCAGCACACGCACGCTCCGCCGGCGCCTGGCCGGAGTCACCTTCCTGCTGGTGCCCGCCGTCCTGGTGTGGGTCTCGGTCTCCGTGTACGAGAAGGACTTCACCGACGACGCCACCGTCACCGTCCGCACCGGCTCGGTCGGCAACGAGATGCACGACAACGCGGATGTGAAGCTGCGCGGAGTCGTCATCGGGCAGGTCCGCTCCATCGCCACCGACGGCGACGGCGCCCGCCTCACCCTGGCCATCGACCGGCACAAGCTCGACCAGGTGCCCGCCGACGTCACCGCCCAGATGCTGCCCACCACCCTGTTCGGCGCCCGGTTCGTCGCGCTCGTCCCGCCCCGCATCCCCACGGGCGGAGCCCTGCGGGCCGGTGCCGTCATCCCGCAGGACCGCTCCAGCAACGCCATCGAGCTGGAACAGGTCCTGGACAACGTCCTGCCGCTGCTGACCGCCGTGAAGCCGGAGAAGCTCTCCGCCACCCTCAACGCCGTCTCCCGGGCCCTGGAGGGCCGAGGCGAACGCCTCGGCGAGACGCTGACCACGCTGGACGGACACCTCAAGAAGTTCAACCCCCAACTCCCCACCCTCAACGCCGACATCAAGGAACTCGTCAAGGTGAGCACGCTGTACGCGGACGCCGCGCCGGACGTCCTCGACGCACTGACCGACGCCACGGTCACCAGCTCCACCCTCGCCCACCAGGAGGCACGGCTCGCCGGCCTGTACGGCACCACCACGGCAGCCGCGCAGGACGTCACCTCCTTCCTGCGGGAGAACAAGGACAACCTCATCCGGCTCTCCGCCGCCGGCCGGCCCTCCCTCGAACTCCTCGCCGAATACGCCGAGTCGTTCCCCTGCACCCTGCGCACCATGGCCGGCTTCGTGCCCGCCATGGACAAGGCGCTGGGCAAGGGAACCGATCAGCCGGGACTGCATGTTTCGGTCAAGTCCGTTCCCTCCAAGGGAAAATACGTCCCCGGCAAGGACAAACCGGTCTACAACGCCACCGGCGGACCGCGCTGCTACTCGGTGCCGTACGTCGGCAAGCACGTTCCGACCGCCGACACCCGCCGGGCCGCTGACGTCACCGCGCCGCCGCCGGCCCCGGACGACGGCGGCGACGGCACGGACGCCGCGCTCGGACTGCCCAACTCGCCTCAGGAATCCCGGCTGGTCAACGAACTTGTCGCACCCTCGCTGAAGGTCCGGCCAGAGGCCCTGCCCGACTGGAGCAGCGTGCTCATCGGCCCGGCCTTCCGCGGTGCGGAGGTGAAGCTCAAGTGAAACGCCGCTCGCTCGCGGGACCGGTCACCAAGTCCCTCGTCTTCATCATGGTCACCGTCCTGGCCACCACCGTACTCGGGCTCTCCATCGCCAACACGGGCGTCGGGGACACCACCACGTACAAGGCGCGGTTCACCGACGCCACCGGTCTCATCCCCGGCGACAGCGTTCGCATCGCCGGGGTGAAGGTCGGCCAGGTCGAGTCCGTGAAGGTCGCCGACCGGCGGGTCGCCGAGGTCGCCTTCGCCGTACGCAAGGGGCGCGCCCTTCCCGCCTCGGTGACGGCGTCCATCAAATACCTCAACATGGTCGGCCAGCGGTACGTCGACCTCGACCGGGGCCCCGGACCCGTCGGCCGGGCCTTCGCGCCCGGGGACACCATCCCGCTCTCCCGCACCACCCCGGCGCTCGACCTCACCCAGCTCTTCAACGGCTTCCAGCCCCTGTTCGAAGGACTGTCGCCGCCCGACGTCAACCAGCTCGCCGGCTCCATCGTCCAGGTCCTCCAGGGCGAGGGCGGTACCGTCGACAGCATCCTGCGGCACGTCGGCTCGCTCACCACCACCGTCGCCGCGAAGGACAAGGTGATCGGCGAGGTGATCAAGAACCTCAACACGGTCCTCAAGACGGTCAACGACCGGGAAGCGGGCTTCGACGACCTCGTCGTCACCCTCCAGAAGCTCGTCACCGGATTCTCCGGCGACCGCAAACCTCTCGGCGAGGCCGTCACCGCGATGGGCGCGCTCACCACCGTCACCGCCGACCTCTTCCACGACGGCAGGAAGCCGCTCAAGGACGACATCCGCGAACTGGGAAGGCTCAGCGGGCAGTTGGAGAAGGGTGCCCCGCAGATCGAGAACTTCCTCCAGAAGACCCCGGCCAAGATGGCGGCCATCAGCCGGCTGACGTCCTACGGATCGTGGCTCAACCTCTACCTCTGCGAAGCGAAGGTCAGCGGCGTCACCCATGACGACGGCAGCACGCCGCCCACCGGCATCGCGATCACCCAACCGAGGTGCCTGGCATGAGAATCACCCCCATCCGGGAACGCAACCCGGTCGCCGTCGCCGTCGTCGGGCTCCTCGTCCTGGCACTGGTCGGCCTGGCCGCCTGGCGTGCCGACTCCCTGCCCTTCGTCCGGGGCGGTACCTCCTACAGTGCCGACTTCACCGAATCCGCCGGACTCACCGACGGCGACGAGGTACGGATCGCCGGAGTGAAGGTCGGCGAGGTCACCGGCGTCTCCCTCGACGGCGCGAAGGTCCGGATCGACTTCCGGGTGAAGGACGCCTGGATCGGCGACTCCTCCACCGTCGGCATCGCCATCAAGACCCTGCTCGGCGAGAAGTACCTCGCCGTCGACCCCCTCGGCGACGTCCCGCAGGACCCCGGCTCCCGCATCACCGCGAGCCGCACCACCTCCCCGTACGACATCACCCAGGCGTTCAACGGGCTCGGGGAGACCATCGGCGAGATCGACACCGAACAGCTCGCCAAGAGCTTCGAGACGATATCCGCCACCTTCAAGGACTCCCCGCCCCACGTCCGCAGCGCCGCCGACGGACTCTCCGCCCTCTCCCGTACGGTCTCCGAGCGCGACGCCCAGCTCGCCACCCTGCTCCGCAGCAGCAAGCAGCTCACCAAGACGCTCGCCGGGAAGAAGAGCAGCTTCGAAACGCTCCTGGAGGACGGCAACCTGCTGCTCGGGGAGATCCGGGCCCGCCGCGACGCCATCCACCTGCTGCTCACCGGCACCCGTGACCTCGGCACCCAGCTCACCGGACTCGTCCGGGACAACGACAAGCAGCTCGGGCCGACCCTCAAGTCCCTCGGCCGGGTCACCGCCGTCCTGGTGAAGAACCGCAAGAGCCTGGACAAGGTCCTCGCGATGACCGGTTCGTACAGCCGGCTCGTCGGCAACACCCTCGGCAGCGGGCGCTGGTTCGACAACTACGTCTGCGGCGTCGTGCCCAAGAACTACCTTCCCGCCGGCACACCCCCGGCGACCGGATGCATGCCACCCCGGCAGCAAGGGGGCCGCTGACATGAGACGCACCCGCATCATCGGCATCACCGCCGGACTGGCCCTCGTCGCCGTCGCGGCGGGGACCGGTGTGAGCGCCCTGGAGGAGGACGGGAAGACCACCGTCACCGCCTACTTCGAACGCGCCACCGGCGTCTACGCCGGATCCGACCTGCGCGTCCTCGGCGTCAAGGTCGGCACCGTCGAATCCGTCGAGCCGCGCGGCGAAGAGGTGAAGGTCGTCCTGCGCCTCGACCGGGGCATCGACGTGCCCAAGGACGCCCACGCCGTCGTCGTCGCCCCCAGCCTCGTCGCCGATCGCTACATCCAGCTCGCCCCGGCCTACGACGGCGGCCCCCGGCTCGCCGACGACGCGGTCCTGCCCGCCGCCCGCAACGCCACCCCGGTCGAGGTCGACGAGCTGTACGCCTCCATCACCGAACTCTCCACCGCGCTCGGCCCGAACGGGGCCAACGCCGAAGGGGCGCTCGCCCGGCTGCTGGACACCGGGGCGAAGAACCTCGACGGCAACGGCAAGGCCATCGGGGAGTCCATCGAGCAGTTCGGCAAGGCCACCAAGACGCTCGACAAGAGCAGCGGCGACCTGTTCGACACCCTGGCCCACCTCCAGACCTTCACCACCATGCTCAAGGAGAACGACGGCAACGTCCGCAGCGCCGAGCAGCAGCTGAACACGGTCACCTCGTTCCTCGCCGACGACAAGAAGAACCTCAGCGCGGCCCTCAAGGAACTCGGCACCGCCCTCGGCCAGGTCAAGGCCTTCATCGCGAAGAACCGCGGAGCGCTCAAGAAGAACGTCGAGGCTTTGGTGCCCGTCACCCAGGCGCTCGTCGACCAGCGCGACTCGCTCGCCGAGGCGATGGACACCCTCCCGCTCGCCGCCGGCAACGTGCTCAACGCCTACGACCCGGCCAACCGCACCCTCAACGGGCGTACCAACCTCAACGAACTGTCCATGGGCGGACCGCTCGTCGACCCCGGGGCCGCCGCGGCGGCCGGCCGGCTCACCGGCCTCGCCCCCGTCGACGCGAACCGCCGCGAGGCCCTGCCCGTCCTGCCGTTGCCGGCGGTCGGCACGGTCTACGGCACCCCCGAGAAGCAGCCCGGCAAGCAGAAGGGGGCGCGACGATGAACGACGACGCCCGGCGCAGACCCGTCGTACGGGCCGCCGTGGGAGCCGTGGCCCTGCTCGCCACCGGCGCCCTGATCTCCCTGGTCGTGGTCCGCCCCGACGTTCCCGCCTTCACCGGCATCGAACAGTTCCCGCTGCCCGGCGGCGCGGACCTCGGCGACCGCCCGTACGAGGTGACCGCCGAGTTCGGCGACGTCCTCAGCCTCGCCCCGCAGTCCTCGGTCAAGGTCAACGACGTGTCCGTCGGACGCGTGACGAAGATAGCCCTCGCCCCGGACGGCTGGCGGGCCCGGGTCACCATGCGGGTCAACGGGAAGGTCGAGCTCCCCGCGAACGCCTACGCCCGCCTCGAACAGTCCAGCCTGCTCGGCGAGAAGTTCATCCAGCTCGCCCCGCCCCCCGAGGGCACCGCCCGCGGCTCGCTCGCCGCCGGCGGCCGCATCCCGCTCTCCCGCACCAACCGGAACCCGGAGGTCGAAGAGGTCTTCGGAGCACTGTCCCTGCTCCTCAACGGGGGCGGCGTCAACCAGCTCAAGACCATCACCACCGAGCTGAACAAGGCGCTCGCCGGACAGGAACCGCAGATCCGCTCCATGCTCAACCGGGTCGACACCCTCGTGACCAACCTGGACGAGAACAAGGGCGACATCACCAAGGCCCTCGACGGGGTCAACCGGCTCGCCGCCACCCTCGCCACCCGCAAGCAGGACGTCGGCACGGTCCTGACCGGGCTCAGCCCCGGACTCAAGGTCCTGGAGAAGCAGCGCGGCTCCCTGCTGACCATGCTGCGCTCCCTCGACACCCTCTCCACCGTGGCCGTCGACACGATCAACCGGAGCAAAGCCGACATGATCGCCGACCTCAAGGCGCTCGCCCCGACCCTCAAGGCGCTCGCCGACTCCGGCCAGGACCTCCCCGACTCCCTCCAGGTGCTGCTGACCTACCCCTTCACGGACGAGGTGCTGCGCGGCGTCAAGGGGGACTACCTCAACGTCTACCTGGATGTGACGGCCCTGCCCGGTACGCAGATCATCCCGCCGCTCATCCCGGACGAGCCCGGGATCCCGCTGCCTCCGGCCGAGGGCGAAGGCGCGGCGGCGGCCCGCAGCGCGCTCCCGCTGCCACTGCCCGCCGTGTCGGGCACGCCGAAGACCGAGAAGGAGGCGACACCGTGATCACCCTCGCCATCCGGCTGAAGAACCTCGCCTTCCTCGTCATCGCCGTCCTGGTCCTCGGCTATCTGGGCGTGCGGTACGCCGATCTCGGCCACTACGTCGGACTCCGCAGCTACTACACCGTCACGGTCCAACTCCCGCAGACGGGAGGCCTGTACACCCACTCCAACGTCACCTACCGGGGTGTCTCCGTCGGCCGGGTCGGCCCCATCGAGCTGACCGAGGAGGGCGTCGAGGCCGAGCTGCGGATCGAGAAGGACGCCCCGCCGATCCCGGACAGCCTCAGCGCCGTCGTCGCGAACCTCTCGGCGGTCGGCGAGCAGTACGTCGATCTGCGGCCCACCCGCAAGGACGGGCCCTTCCTGGGCAACGGCTCGGTCATCGACGAGGCCGACACCACCATCCCCGCGCCCCCGACCGAAGTCCTCACCAGCGTCGACGACCTGGCGAGCTCGGTGGACCTGGAGAGCCTGCGGACCGTCGTCGAGGAGTTCGGGGCCGCCTTCGAAGGGCGCGGCGACGACCTCCAGGTCCTGCTGGACACCGGGGGCGACTTCATCGAGGCCGCCGACAAGGCCCTGCCGGTCACCACCCGGCTGATGGCCGACGGCGAGCGCGTCCTGCGCACCCAGGCCGAACAGGGGCAGGCCCTCAAGGGCTTCGCCTCGGGGGCCAAGGAACTGGCCGCCGAACTCAAGGGCTCCGACGCCGACCTGCGCCGCCTCATCGCGACCACCCCGGACGCCGCCGTCCAGATCAGCGGACTGCTGCGCGACCTGGACCCCGCATTCGGCGTCGTCGTCGCCAACCTCCTCACCACCTCGGAGGTCGCGGTCACCCGCCAACGAGGCCTGGAGGAACTCCTGGTGAAGCTGCCCGCCGTCGCCGCCGCAGGAGCGAGCGCGGTCGACGACGACGGCGCCCGGTTCGGGATGTCCGTCACCTTCTTCGAACCGCTGCCCTGCACCGCCGGCTACGGCGGCACGGTCTACCGCAACGGCCTCAACACCTCGGCCGGGCCCGCCGTCAACACCGCCGCCCGCTGCACGTCCTCGCCCGGCACCGGCATCAACGTCCGGGGCAGCGCCAACGCCCCCAAGGGCGGCCCGGTGCCGAAGCCCGCCGTTCCCGGCTCGATGAAGCTGCCCGGAGCGGTGGCCGGCGGCCCCGCGACCGCACAGCAGCCGGCCGAAGGCATGGCCGGGCTGCTCGGCCTGGGAGGCGGCTCATGACCCCCCGCACCCGACGCCGGGCCGGCTGGGCCGTGCTGCTCGTCGCCGCCCTGCTCTGCGGCCTGGGGGCCTGGTCGTACGGGCAGGCGCGCGGAGACCGCTCCCTGTCCTACGCGAAGGCCCGCGACACGGCCCTGACCGAGGGCAAGCGGCATCTCGCGACGCTGAACAGCCTGGACGGCGAGAACGCGAAGCGGGTCGACACCGGGCTGCGGGCCTGGCTGGACTCCTCCACGGGCCCGCTGCACGATCAGCTGAAGCGGACCAGGAGCACCGACGCGAAGTCCCTGACGACAGCGGGCGACACGGCGCGGGGCAAGGTCACATCGGCGGCGCTGACCGCACTGGACGACCGCACGGGCACGGCGGAACTGATCGCCACCGTGGACGTCGAGGTCACCCCGCGCACCGGTGCGCCCGGCACCCAGCGCAAGCGGTTCGCGGCGACCC
Organism: Streptomyces sp. SM11; assembly: GCF_002910905.1. Taxonomy (GTDB): domain Bacteria; phylum Actinomycetota; class Actinomycetes; order Streptomycetales; family Streptomycetaceae; genus Streptomyces. The sequence continues at coordinate 29,391 of NZ_NEUE01000182.1, forward strand.
TCGCCCGTACGGCCGACGGCTGGAAGGTCAAGGCGCTCACGGCCATCGGAACGGGCGGCGCCGGATGAGGCCGCGGGGAGGAACGCCGACGGTGAACAGCACGACGACGGACGCCACGGACGCCACGGACGTGGACCCGGACACGACGGGAACCGACCCGGAGGAGGACCGCGCCGACAGCCCCGGCAACGGGTCCGGCGACCAGGAGGCCGAAGAGGCCGAAGAGGCGGAAAAGGCGGAAGAGGCGGAAGAGGCCGAAACGGCCGCGGGGGACATGGGGGACACGGGGGACGCGTCCCCCCGCCGGTGGCCGCGCGTCCTCGGCGCGCTGCTGACGGTCGCCCTGATCGCCACGGGTGGCGCCCTGTACGCCGAGGGACGACACCTGCGCGACACTCCGGCCACCGCGAACCTCGCGCTCACCGACGCGGAGGCGACCGTCCGCGTCACCGGAGACGTCAGCAGCGCCCTCGCGAAGATCTTCTCGTACGGTCCCGCCGCCACCGCCGCCACCAGGGCGGCGGCGAAGGAGGTCCTGGCGGGCAAGGCGCTCCAGCAGTACGCGGCACTGTTCGGCCAGGTCGAGCGGCAGTCCACCGACCAGAAGCTCACGCTCACCACCGAGGTCGTGAAGGCCGGGGTGACCCGGCTGACCGGCAGCAGCGCCCACCTCCTGGTCTTCCTCGACCAGGTCTACGAGCGCCGGGACCGCGCCCCCACCACCGCCTCCGCGCAGCTCATGGTGACCGCCGAACTGCGTGACGGGCGCTGGTGGATCGTCGAGATCGGCTCCACATGACGGCGGGCCGGAAGCGATGGCGCACCGGTCCGGTTCGGCAGGCAGGGGAGAGGCAGCACATGGCACGGGAGCGGACAGCACCGAGGGACGCGGCACCGGCGGGGGCGGGACGGGCGGGAACCAGGAATCCGCTGGTGATCGCCGCGCTGGCCCTGGCGGTGTGCGCGGCCGGAGCGGCGGGCTGGGGCGGCTGGCTGCGCTACGAGGCCAGGCACGACGACGCGGCGTCCTTCGCGCAGGCGCGGGACGACGCGCTGGCGGCGGGCGAACAGGCGGTGCAGAACATGAACACCTTGGATCACCGCTCGCTGAAGAAGGGGCTCGACAGCTGGGAGCAGTCCACCACTGGTGATCTGCACCGGCAACTCATCGACGGCCGCGACGCGTTCGCCAAGCAGATCGCCGAGGCGAAGACGGTGAGCACCGCCAATGTTCTCTCCGGTGCGGTGACCGAGCTGGACCAACGGGCGGGCCGGGCGGGGGTGATGGTGGCGCTCCGGGTCACCGTGACCGCGCCGAAGGGCGAACCGGCGGTGAAGGAGAGCCGGTTGCTCGGAAGCCTCACCCGGACCGCCGAGGGGTGGAAGCTCAGTGCGCTGGGCCAGGCGCCCGTCGGCGGTACGGCCGGCTGACCTCC
>NZ_NEUE01000182.1:30853-41714 GCF_002910905.1 Streptomyces sp. SM11
CCCCGCACGCCCCGGAGAGGACCCCGCCCATGTCGACGACCCGTCACCTCGTCAACCGCCGCCGCCGGCTGGCCACGGCACCATCGCGTACGCCGGGGGCCGAGCTGGATCCGGCACCCGAGCCGGACACCGCCGTCGCCACCGATGTCGAACCGCAGGCCGTGGCAAGCACCGGTACCGCCCGCCACACCGATGCCGATGCCGCTGCCGGGGCCGACACCGCTCCTGATGCCCCGACGGATGGTCCACGCGACAAGGCATCCCGTCTCCGGGTCACGCTCCCCGTCGTGCTGTGCGCCCTCACCGTTCTCCTCGGGGCCTTCGCCGCCTGGGCGTTCGCCTCCGCCGACGGACTCCGCGACGAGCCGGCCCGGCAGAACACCGCGCTCACCGACATCGGCCGGACCAGTGAGGTCAAGGGCCGGATCAGTGAGGCCGTCGGCGCGGTGTTCTCGTACGACTACGCCTCGCCGGCCCGGTCCGACCGCGCGGCGAGCACCTATCTGACCGGCCGGGCCGTGCAGCAGCACAAGGACATGCTCGCCGACGTACGGGAGCAGGCCCCGAAGCAGAAGCTCGTCCTGACCACCACCGTCACCGAGAGCGGGGTGGAGTTCCTCGACGGCGACCGCGCCCGGCTGCTGGTCTTCGCCGACCAGAGCAACACCCGTACCGGCAAGGACGAGGAGACGACGTACGCCGCGGCCATGTTCGCCGTGGACGCGGTTCGCCGTGGGGACACCTGGCTGATCGCCGCCATCGACACGTTCGCTCGCTGAGCCCCGGAGAGGGAGACCGCATGAGCTTCAACCGCACGGTGCGCCGCCGGCTGAGCACAACGGCCACCGCCGTCGCCGCGATGACCGCGCTCACCGCGTCCCAGGCCCCGGGGTTCGCGCTGCCCGAGTCCCGGCAGGAGAAGGCGGCGTCGTCGGACGATGTCGTGTGGACCGAGGTGCCGGGTGACGACGTCTACCACACCGAGTTACCGCCGCTGCGGTCCCCGAAGCCGCCCGCGCCCCTGAAGTCCGGGAAGAAACCCGATCCCGTCGTGGCCCGTGCCCGGTCCGAGGCGGGCATCCCGGCCACGGTGCTGGCCGCCTACCGCAAGGCCGAGAGCGCGGTGGGCCGCAGCGACCCGGGCTGCGGGCTGCCGTGGCAGCTGCTCGCGGCGATCGGCAAGGTCGAGTCCGGCCAGGCGTCCGGCGGGCGGGTCGACGCGCGCGGGACGACGCTCACCCCGATCCTCGGCCCCGCGCTCGACGGGAACGGCTTCGCGCTGATCCGGGACACCGACAACGGGGCGTACGACGGCGACCGCGCCTACGACCGGGCCGTCGGGCCGATGCAGTTCATCCCGTCCACCTGGGCCGCCTGGGGGGCGGACGCCAACGGCGACGGCCGCCGGGACCCGAACAACATCTACGACGCGGCGCTCGCCGCCGGGCACTACCTCTGCGCCGGACCCCGCGATCTGACCCGCCGAGCCGACCTGGACCGGGCGATCCTGAGCTACAACCGCTCCGACACCTATCTGCGGACGGTGCTGTCCTGGCTGGAGTTCTACCGCAAGGGCAGCCACCCGGTCGCGGACGGCAGGGGCGTTCTCCCGGTCAGCCCCGGACCCGGCGGGAAGACCCCGCCCAGGGCCCCGGTCGGTGGCCCCGGCGCGCCGGACCGTCCCGGCAAGGGCGACGGAGGCGTCGTCGTCGGCCCGCAGTCCACCCGGCCGCCGAGCCCGACGCCCACACCGCGTCCCACGGACCCCGGCTCGCCGAGCCCGAGCCCCGACCCGACCGACCCGACGGATCCCGATCCGACGGATCCCGATCCCACCGACCCCGATCCCACCGACCCCGGCCCGAGCCCCAGCCCCGATCCCACCGACCCCGATCCGACAGACCCGGGTCCCACCGACCCCGATCCCACCGACCCGGGTCCCACCGACCCGGGCCCGGACCCCGACCCGACCGGACCCACCACACCGCCCGACCCCGACCCCGGCGAGACCGGCCCGGGCTGCCCCGCCGACACCGCGTCACCGTCCCCGTCAGGCGACACGGGGACGGCGGCCCCCGGCGTGTCGGACGAGCCCTGCGCCACGCCGACCGGTGACCCGGAGTCAGCCGCCTGACAGCACCTCGGACAGGTCGTAGGAGACGACCTCCTCCAACTGCGCGTACGTACAGCCGGCGGGGGACCGGTCCGGGCGCCACCGGCGGAACTGGGTGGTGTGCCGGAACCGGTCGCCCTCCATGTGGTCGTAGGCCACCTCGCAGACCCGCTCGGGGCGCAGCGGAATCCAGGACTGGTCCTTCCTGCCCGACCAGCGGTTCTGCGTCCCCGGCAGCCGCGACTGCTCGTGCGCCGCCGCGTCCGTCCACGCGCCCCACGGGTGCTCGGCGAACTCGGCGCGCAGCGGGGCGAGTTCCTCGGCGAGCTCGGCGCGCCGCTTCATCGCGAAGGCCGCGCAGACCCCGACGTGCTGGAGTACGCCTTCGGCGTCGTACAGGCCGAGCAGCAGCGAGCCGACGACCGGGCCGCTCTTGTGCTCGCGGTAGCCCGCCACCACGACGTCGGCGGTCCGCTCGTGCTTGATCTTGTACATCGCCCGGGTGTCGGGCCGGTAGGGCAGATCGAGCGGTTTGGCCACGACCCCGTCGAGCCCGGCCCCCTCGTACAGTTCGAACCACTGGCGCGCGACCTCGATGTCCGTGGTGGACGGGGCGAGGAGGACGGGCGCGTCCGCGCCGGAGAGCGCCGCTGTGAGCACCTCCCGCCGGTCCGCCTGCCGGGTGGGGAGAAGGGAGGTGTCGTCGACCGCGAGGATGTCGAAGGCGATCAGGCTCGCCGGGGTCTGTTCCGCCAGCATCCGGACCCGGGAGTCGGCCGGATGGATGCGCTCGCCGAGCCGGTCGAAGTCGAGCCGGCCCTCGTGGGCGACGACGATCTCCCCGTCGATCACACAGCGCGGCGGGAGACTGTCCCGTACGGCGTCGACGAGGTCGGGGAAGTAGCGGGTCAGGGGCTTTCCGGTGCGGCTGCCGATCTCCACCTCGTCGCCGTCGCGGTACACGATCGCCCGGAAGCCGTCCCACTTCGCCTCGTAGCTCATGCCCGGCGGGATCTTGGCCACCGACTTGGCGAGCATCGGCTTCACGGGCGGCATCACCGGCAGGTCCATGACCCGATTCTGGGCCGTGTACCCACCCATGTCTCCCGATGTGCGGCATATGTGCGACCGGCCTACGGTGGCCGTCATGGGAGCAGCGGTGGAGCTGGACGCGGGCGGACGGGCCGTGAGGCTGTCCAACCCGGACAAGGTGTACTTCCCGGAGAAGGGCTACACCAAGAGGGACGTGGCCGAGTACTTCCTGGCGGTCGGACCCGGGATCACGCGTGCCCTGAACCACCGGCCGACCACGCTCCAGCGGTTCGTGGACGGGGTCGAGGGCGACTTCTTCTACCAGAAGCGCGCCCCGAAGAACCTCCCCGAGTGGATCCCCACCGCGCGCATCGCCTTTCCCAGCGGCCGTCCCGCCGACGAGATCTGCCCCACCGAGCTCGCCGCCGTGATCTGGGCCGCCAACCTCGGCACCCTCACCTTCCACCCGTGGCCGGTCCGTGCCGAGGACACCGACCACCCGGACGAACTGCGCATCGACCTGGATCCGCAGCCCGGCACCGACTACGCCGACGCCGTCACCGCCGCCCACGAGCTGCGCTCCGTCCTCGCGGACCACGGCGTACGCGGATGGCCCAAGACCTCCGGCGGCCGGGGCATCCACGTCTTCGTGCCCATCGAGCCCGCCTGGACCTTCACCGAGGTGCGGCGCGCCACCATCGCCGCCGGGCGCGAGCTGGAGCGGCGGATGCCCGAGCGGGTGACGACCGCCTGGTGGAAGGAGGAGCGCGGCGAACGGATCTTCGTCGACTTCAACCAGACCGCCCGCGACCGCACCATCGCCTCCGCCTACTCCGTACGCCCCTTCCCGCACGCCCCGGTCTCCGCGCCGCTGCGCTGGGAGGAGATCGACGACGCCGAACCGCGCGACTTCGACATCGTCACGCTCCCGGCGCGCTACGCCGAACTCGGCGACGTCCACGCCGACATGGACCAGGAGGCGTTTCGGCTCGACGGGCTGCTGGAGCTGGCCGACCGGGACGAGAAGGAGCGCGGGCTCGGCGACATGCCCTATCCGCCGGAGTACCCGAAGATGCCCGGCGAGCCCAAGCGCGTCCAGCCAAGCCGCGCCCGCCACGATGACGACGACGGTGAGATGGAGTGAGCGGGAGCGGCGACAGGGGAGAGAGGGGCGAGAAGGGCGGGAGCAGCGAGAGGCACGGCGCGCACGCGCGTCCGCCCACCCTCCGCGAGCGCTGGGAGGCGTACAAGAACAGCCCGTTCCTCCCGGCGACCGTGCTCGTCCTGATCGTCGCCGCCGCGGCCGGCCTCTTCGCCGGCTCCTACACGTACGCGATGGCCGACCCCACTCCGCACCGCATCCCCGCCGCCCTGGTCACCCGGCCGGCGGCCGAGCACGGTGAGGCCTTCGTCGTGGGGATGGAGCAGGCCCTGGACGCCTCCCTCGAAGTGCGCGACTACCCGGACGTCGCCGACGCCCGCCGCGCCCTGGACGAGCAGAAGGTCTTCGCCGTCGTGCGCGCGTCCGACGGCGGCGGGGTGGCGCTCGACGTGGCCGGGGCCTCCGGCGCGTCCGTGGCCGAACTGCTCGGCAAGGCCGGGTCGGAGGTGGGGGACGCCACCGGGGTAGAGCTCACCGTCCGGGACATCAAGCCGCTCCAGAGAGGCGACCCGCGCGGGCTCGCCCTGTTCTACATCTCGCTGGCCGCCGTGATCATGGGCTTCCTCGGCGCGATCCAGCTCAGCGTGCACGCCCATGGCCTGAATCCGGCCGAACGGATCGTCTTCACCGCCGCGTACGCCCTGCTCGGCGGCTTCGCCATCGCGGCGGCCGTGGACTGGTGGCTCGGGGCGGTGGACCTGCCGTTCGTCCAGTCCTGGCTGATCCTGGCGTTCACGATGTTCACCTCCGGCATGGTCTTCACCATGTTCAACACCCTGATGGGCCGCTGGGCGATGATCCCGACCTGGGGCGTGATGGTGCTGCTCGGCAACCCGTCCTCCGGCGGAGCGGTGTCCTGGCCGCTGCTCCCCTCGGCGCTCGGGCACATCGGCCGCTGGCTGCCGCCGGGAGCCTCCGTCAACGCCCAGCACACCGCCGTCTACTACCAGGGTCACCAGTTCGTCTTCCCGTACCTGGTCCTCACCGGCTGGGCGCTGGTCTCCTGCACGGTCTTCTGGGTGTGGCGGCACCGACACCCCGGTGGCCGCGCCCGCACGCCGGAGCATGCGGCCGCGGCCACCTGAGCGGAAGGGGCCGGGGGCCTTCAGCTCCTTGACCCGGATGTCGCGGTACGAGATGACGTCGCTGACGCCGTGCACCTGGAGCCCGATGTAACCGGAGGCGAACCGCCGGCCGTCGGTGCCGGGGTCGTCGCCCCGCGGCGGCTCGAAGAGCTGACCGCGGGTGTTGTCGAGCTCGTTGATCAGGACACCGTTGCGGTAGATCTCGTAGTGCTGGTCCACCACCTTGATCTCGTAGTCGTTCCAGGTTCCCTTGGGCGTGACCCCGGCGCCGCCGAGCCCCACCCGGTCGAAGCCGTACACCGAACCGGTCTTGTACATGTCGCCGTCCGGCCGGTCGTTGACCTGGACCTCATGGCCGTACTTGATGGCGACCCACTCCGGACGCGACTCCTCCGGGTGGTCGTGGACCTTCGGGAAGCGGACGAAGACCCCGCCGTTGGCGTTGCCCGCGCCCGGGGCGTCGTCCCGCCACTGGAGCTTCAGCGAGAAGTCACCGTACGCACGGGTCGGGAACCACAGCATGCCCATGCCGTCCACCGTGGTGGAGCTGGTGATCGAGCCCTCCTCCTCGTTCAGCCCGAACGCGCCGCCGCCCACGTGGCTCCACTTGGCGAGCGAGGCAGCTGTGCCGTCGAAGAGCTTGGTGTAGCCCTCGACCTGGCCCGGCTTCCCGATGCCCGACAGCTTGGCGGCCCGGTAGATCGCCCTGCGCTCGCGCCGGTCGATGACACCGTCGGTCTTCAGCTCGGCCATGTCGGTGGCCCGGTAGCGGACCGTGTGCTCGCCGACCTCGTTCACTACGACGGGCGTGGTGTAGGGCTGCCACTCGCCGTCCGCCCCGAGCGCGAACTCGACGGTGTCGACGCCGGAGCCCTCGTCGGTGGCCTCGATACTGACCGTGGCCTGGCCGATGTACGCGCCGTCACCGTCTCTGTCGCCGTCGACCTTCGCCGAGGTCGCGGGGGCCTCGGTGTCCTCGCCGCCGCCCTCGGTGACGGTCAGGATGCCTTGCATCATGCCGTGGCCGGGGATCGTGCAGTGGTAGAAGTACCGGCCGGGCGACAGCGTGACCTCCACGCTGTGCTTGCCGCCCTCGTCGTCGCCCGGGTTGGCCAGGATGTTCAGCTGGACGTCGTTGTTGAACTCCGGGTCCGAAACGCCGAACGTCAGCGTGTGCGGCATGCTCGTCGTGTTGCCGGTCGCCGTGCTGTTCTCGAAGACGATCGTCGCCTTGCCGGCCACCGCCGTCTTCGGAGCGGACAGATAACGGTCGATCGGGTCGCCCGCGGTCCAGGTGAGGACCTGGTCGGCGGCGGCCGCCGGGGGAGCGTCGTCCCCCTTGCCGTACGCGGCCGTCGAGGTCAGCCCGAGGACCATCAGGAGGGAGGCCAGCAGGGCCACCCAGAAGCTCGGCGGACGCCGCCGCCCGCGTGCGGGGTACGGGTGGTGTCTCACTTCGCTGCCGCCTTTCCGACGAGGTCCTCGGCGGCCGGGGTCGCACCGCCGCCCTGGTACGTCACGCGCCACAGCGCGGACTTGGAGTCGGAGGTGAAGAAGCCGCGCCCGTAGTCCAGGACGTACAGCGAACCGTCCGGCGCGAACTTCCAGTCCATCAGATTGCGGATGCCGTCGGCCCCGACCGGGATGATCTCCTTCAACGACTCGGCGTGCGTGGGCAGTCCGCCCTTGCCGGCCGTCCTCGGGTCGGTGAGCACGGCGTGCCGGGGCTGGGTGCCGTCGTAGAAGTCGCCGACGAACCACTTGCCGTCCCAGTAGGCCGGCCACTTGGCGGTGGACTCGCTCTGCGCGTCGTAGCGGCAGACCGGGCCGTTCATCGTGGCCTGCCCGCCGCCCTTGAGCCAGGGCAGGAGTTCCTTGCCCTCGTCCGCCTTGTAGCTCGGTACGCCGTTCTCGTCGCGCGGGTAGTCGACCCCGCCGCCCTGCGGCGAGTACCAGATGGTGTTCGGGGTCACCGGTGGCAGCTTGACCAGACCGTCGTTGTTCGGCGACTCGTTCTTCGGGGCGTCGCAGTCGTACCAGCCCAGCGGCTTGGTCGGATCCGGCAGGTTGCGGTCCCGGTAGGGCTGGTAGTTGCCCATGCAGTACGGCCAGCCGTGGTTGCCCGCCTTGGTGATCGCGGCGAACGTGTCGTACTTCGCCGGGCCCCAGGTGGTGGACGGGGAGCCCGCGTCGGGGCCGACCCAGCCCGCGTACAGCGTGTCCGTCGAGGTGTCGATCGAGATCCGGGCCGGATTGCGCACGCCCATCACATAGATCTCGCCGCGGGTCTTGCCGCCGCCCTCGTCCGGCTCCTCGCCGGTGAAGAGGTTGCCCTCGGGCAGGGTGTAGGTACCGTCGTCCTCCGGGTGGATCCGCAGGATCTTCCCGTTGAGGTTGTTGGTGTTGCCCGCCGTGCGCCGCGCGTCGGCGAAGGAGACGCCCTGGTAGTTCGGCTGCGGGTTGTTGCCGGAGTAACCGTCGCTGAAGCCTGAGGAGTTGTTGTCACCGGTCGCGATGTACAGGTTGTCCTGCGAGTCCCACGCCATGCCGCCGCCCGCGTGGCAGCAGCTGTGGATCTGCACCGGCCAGCCGAGCAGCACCTTCTCCGAGGCCAGGTCCAGCTTGTCGGTCGCGGAGTCGAAGGTGAAGCGGGAGACCTGCCGGGTCGCCATGCGCTTGTCGCGGTCGATCTTTGCGTGCGGCGTGTAGTGCAGGTACACCCACCCGTTGGACGCGAAGTCCGGGTCCAGCTCGATGCCGAGCAACCCCTCCTCGACCTTGACCAGTTCGTCGCCGCCGCCCTTGTTGCCGAAGACGTCCAGCGCACCGGCGAGCGTGACCTTCCCGGTCTTCGGGTCGTAGACGTGGATCTCGCCCTTGCCCTCGCCGGTGTCCGGGTCACTCCAGTGGATGACGACGGGGGCGGAGCTGTCGGCCCCGCCGCGCCCGATGTAGAGGACCCGCCCGTCCGGCGCGGTCACCAGGCCGTGCGGTTCGCCGATCTGGTCGTTCCGGCCCGGCTGGTTGGGCTCGGTGACCCGCTCGGCGGTGTAGTTCGAGGTGATCGTCGCCTTGCAGTCGGCCTGCGAGGTCCGGTTCGTCCAGGCGAGGGCGCCGCGCAGATGGTCGCGGAAGTCGGTCTCCGCGAAGCTGTTCGCCGTACCGCCCATCGCCGTGCAGAAGGACCGGCCGCCGTCGTAGTCACGGCACCAGGAGACCGGGTGGTCGCAGCCGTTGGCACTCGCGCCCGGCTGGTACGTCAACTCCCGTACGCGCGCCACGGTGTGCACGTCGCCGGACGGGTTCTCCGTCCAGTTGAGCCACTTGTCCGGGCGCTTCCACTCCAACGGCAGGTTCTTGGTGGCCGGGTGGATCCGGTCCCCGATCTCGACGGTCGCCCGCTGCACGGACGTCGGGCTGTTCGCCGCCGGACGGGCCCCGACCAGACCGGTGAACCAGTCCGAGTACGGCTCGGTGCGCGCCGCGTCGTGGATGCCGAGGAAGCCGCCGCCCGCCTCCATGTACGCCTCCAGGCCCGCTTCCTGCGCCGGGTCGAGGACGTCGCCCCCGCCGGTCAGGAAGACGACGGCGTGGAAGGAACCGAGCCGCTTGCCGTTGGTGAAGACCCGGGGGTCGGCCGTGGCCACGGTGGCGAACCGCGCTGACTCCGGGCCGCTCAGCCCGATCTTCTCGATCGCCGCGATCCCGGCGTTCGTGTACGGTGCCTCGTCGCCGGCCGAGGCGTGGAATACCAGCACCTTGACCTGCTTCGCGGAACCGGGCGGAGTCGGTAAGGACAACGTTGTCGCCATATTCTCGACCAGCGCCCTGTCCGGCGACGGATCCGCGCTGGCCGGGCTGCCGCCGCCCAGCATGGAAACGGTCAGTGCGCCGGCCGCCACGGCCGCCGCGAGGCCGCGTCGTGATCTGGACCGGTGATGTGATGCGCGCTGCATGTGGTCACCCACCCCTCTGTTGTCACTGCACTTCTCGGTGACTGTGGCTTGGTCACTCTTCGTCACTGGCTCTTGATTCACTGCGACAGCGCACGAAGCTAGACTTCTTTTCGGGCTCTCCTGCTGCATGTGTGGGTCATCTTGTCCGGGGTTGTCGTCCGGGCAGGATGGGCTTGTCTCCGGCGAGGGTGAGCATGACGAGGGCGATGATGGCGTCGGCGGAGTGGAAGCCGAAGCCCCGGCGGATGATGAGGCGGGTCTTGGTGTTCGTGGACTCGATCAGTCCGTTGCTCATGCCGGTGGTGAGTGCGGCGCGGATGGCTTCGTAGTGACGTCGGATCTTGCGCTGGAGGTCGACGAAGCCGTCGATGCGGCAGCGCCTCGCCCAGCCGATCCACCGGTCCAGGGCCCGCAGTGCGGCTGTCGGACGGGACTTGGCCAGGGAGAACACCGTACGGAGGGCTTCCTTGAGCTGCCAAGCCCGGTGCAGGCGTCGGTCGGTGGCGGCGATCCAGGTCAGCTTGGCGGCCTGGCGGTCGGTCAGGTCGGCCTTGTTCTTCCACAGCGCGAAGCGGGAGTCCTTCAGCGCCCGGGCCCTCTCCTTGTCGCCGGCCTCGCGGCGGGCCCGGTTCCAGGCGGCGCGGCGCTCGGTGTCCAACGCTTCGGTGGCCCAGGCCACCACGTGGAAGGGGTCCATCACCCGGATCGCGTTCGGGGCGCGTCGAGTCAGGGCCTCGGCGATCCAGCCCGCCCCGTCGGCGCTGACGTGGGTCAGTCTCGCGGCCCGGTCGTCGCCGAGGTGGTCGAAGAAGGCGTCCATGACGTCCTTGCCGTGGCCGTCGGCCATCCACACCACTCGTCCGGTGTCATGGTCGACCACGCAGGTCATGTAGCGGTGGCCGCGCTTGTAGGAGATCTCGTCGATCCCGACCCGCCGCAGCCCGGCCAGTCGGTCGACGGCCCCGTCGCGGTCGGCGACGTAGCGCTCGACGATCCGGCCCACCGTCCGCCAGGACGTCCGTATCAACACCGCCGTCGCGGACTTCGAGCACTCCGCGGCCAGCCACGCGGTCCGCTGGTCGAAAGCGCGGGTGTGCCCGGCACCATGACGGGCCCAGGGCACCGCGACGACCGTCGGCCCATGCTCCCGGCAGGCCACCCGAGGCGCATCAGCCTCCAGGAACACCCGCACCGCACCGTGGTCCAGGGCCCGCCACCGGCGCCGTCCCCGGCCACCGTCGTACCAGGACGCGGGCCGGACACAGATCCCACACCGCTGCCGCCGCCGCGCTTCGGGCCGTACCGACACGATCACGCACTGTTCGTTCCCGTCGAAGCGGACCCCTTCGACCACGGCCTTTCGACCATCAGGGTCCGCTTCCATATGCTGAAGATAGACACGCCGCTTCTCTGCTTGATCAACCTTGTTGCTAGACACCTCAAGGTTCACAGAGAGCGGCGTGTTTCACGTATCAGCCCAGCTCAGAGCCCCCACACATATGACAGGAGAGCC
>NZ_NEUE01000183.1 GCF_002910905.1 Streptomyces sp. SM11
CGGGAAGGGGGCGGCCAGTCTGCTGCGCGAGGCCCTGTCCACGGTGCGGGCCATGGGCACCACCGCGCAGATCGTCGTACGGGCCGACTCGGCGTACTTCTCGCACAAGGTCGTCGACGTCTGCCGCAAGGCCGGCGTGCGCTTCTCCCTCGCGGTCGCGGTGAAGAAGACCATCCGCACCGCGATCGAGCAGATACCCGCCGACGCCTGGACGGCGATCGCATACACGAACGCGATCTGGGACAGCGAGGAAGACCGCTGGATCTCCGACGCGGAGATCGCCGAGATCCCCTTCACCGCGTTCACCAGCAAGAAGAAGACCTTCCACACCACGGCCCGCTTGATCGTGCGCCGGGTCAAGCGGCTGAACCCGAAGTCGGTGCCCGACGGGCAGGCCGAACTGTTCGGGGTCTGGCGCCACCACGTCATCTTCACCGACAGTCCGTTCGTCCTGGCCCGGGCCGAGCCGATGCACCGCGAACACGCCTGCGTGGAGCAGGTCTTTGCCGATCTGGAGGACTCCGCCCTCGGCCACCCGCCCTCGGGGAAGTCCACCGCGAACGCCGCCTGGCTGACCCTGGCGGCCGCCGCCCACAACCTCACCCGCGCCGCCGGCCGCCTCGCCTCGGTCTTCCACGCCAAGGCGCGGACCGGCACCATCCGCCGGCACCTGATCCACATCCCGGCCCGCCTCGCCACCCGCGCCCGCACCATCACCCTGCACCTCCCCGAACGCTGGCGCTGCGCCGACGACTTCACCGACCTGTGGACGGCCACCGGACAACGCGCCCAGACCTGACCCGCCGGACCGACCGCCCGCCCACGACCCGAAGACCTCGGAGAACTAGCCACCGGAACGGCCATCCGGAAAACACCACTGCCCAAATCCGAGAATCCACCCCGAAAGCGATCACACCGCGCAATCAGAGATCACGCGGTGGATCGAGGCTCAAGCGTTGGGGCCTGTCGTTCCAGCGCCCGGACAAACGGGTCGTCGGGCAGGGCTCGGAGGCCGTGGCGCACTGGCAACAGGAGACTTAGCCGAAGGTCTGCGCGAAGCCAAAGGCCAAAGGCTGCGAGGTCCTCTTCGTCGGCCGGACCGGTATCCGATCCGGCCAGGTCACTGGTCGTACGTGGGGTGAGGAAGGGAAGACGCCCGTGGTGCGGCGGAGCGGGAACCGGTTCTCGGTGTACGCGATGTCGGCGATCAACACCAAGGGCCGGATGCCCTCCATAATGTTCGCCGGGAGCTTCGCCGTCGAGGTGACGTGCCACTTCCTCGACCGGGTCGCCGGCCACTTCGGCCACGAGGAGTATCTCGTTATTGACGGGTGTTCCGCTCACGGGTCCAAGAGGATCCGCGACTGGCTCGTCGCCTACCTCGACGATGTCGAACTGCTCTTCCTGCCGCCGTACTCGCCCGAGCTGAACCCCAACGAGCTGGTCAACGCCGATCTCAAGAATAGCCTGCCCCGGCAGCACCGGGCCCACGATCAGGCCGAGCTCGCCGCCGAGCCCCGCGCTGCTTCCGCCGACGTCAGCGTCAGCCGCTCATCGTCCGCAGCTACTTCGGCGGCCCACAAGTCCGCTACGTCCTGGACGAGAACCTCATGATTTTCTGATCAATGGGTTCTGGCGATCATCGCACTGGACGCGAACGGTTTGCCGCCGACAGGCACGCGCGTTCGGCGGCCACCAGCAAGGTGGCCGCCGTCCGTGGCTCGTCGCTCGTCGCTCGTCGTGGGGGGGGGCATGCCAACCGTGATGCCGGTGAAGCGACGGTGAGGCCGCATCGCCGCCTGCGAGGCGCTCGCGGCGTTCGACATCCGTGGCGCGCTGGGCCGGATCGACGCCCCCACGCTGGTCCTGGTCGGGGCGGAGGACCAGGTCACCGGGCCCGCCGAGGCCCGCACACTGGTCGCCGGGATACCGGACGCCCGCCTGGCGCTCGTGCCCGGCGCCTCGCACCTCGCGCCGGTCGAGCAGCCCGCCGCCGTCAGCGACCTGCTGCTGATGCACTTCTCCACCGCCTGGCAGCAGGACACCTCTGCCTCGATCCCCGTGCCGCCTCTCGTCCCCGGGCCCGCGACCCCCACCACCCCGTTCGCTCCGGCGGCCGAGATCGCCCCGGCCGCCGAAGCCCCCGCGCCGACCCCGGACGACCGGCACGAACAGGGCACGAAGGTACGCCGCGAAGTGCTGGGCGACGCCCATGTCGACGTGGTGAACACCTCCGCCGACGGTTTCACCGACGACTTCCACGAGCTGGTCACCCGGTACGCCTGGGGCGAGATCTGGAGCCGGGACGGCCTCGACAGCCGCACCCGCAGCTGCATCACGCTCACCGCGCTCGTCGCCTCCGGCCACCTTGAGGGCCTGGCCGCGCACACCCGCGCCGCCCTGCGCAACGGCCTGACGCCCGCCGAGATCAAGGAAGTTCTGCTCCAGACCGCCGTCTACTGCGGCATCCCGGCCGCCGGGGCCGCCTTCGCCATCGCGCAGAAGGCGATCCAGGAGGAAACCACGCCGCCCGCGTAGCAGGATGGAGCCATGAACGCATCGCCTCGAGCACTCACCCTCACCAAGAAGACCCACTCCTGCGTCCGGATCGAGAAGGAGGGGCGGGTCCTGGTCATCGATCCCGGGGGCTTCTCCGAGGACGACGCGGCGCTCGGCGCCGATGTTGTCCTGGTGACGCACGAGCACCCGGACCACTTCAGCGAGGCGCGGCTGCGGGCGGGCCTGGAGGCGAATCCGGCGGCCGAGATCTGGACGCTGCGCAGCGTGGCAGAGCAGCTCTCGGCGGTCTTCCCCGGGCGGGTGCACACCGTGGGCGACGGAGACGCGTTCTCCGCCGCCGGATTCGACGTCACCGTGCACGGCGAGCTGCACGCGGTGATCCACCCGGACATCCCGAGGATCACCAACGTCGGCTTCCTCGTCGACGGTTCGGTCTTCCACCCCGGTGACGCGCTCACTGTTCCCGAGCGCCCCGTCGACACGCTGCTGCTACCGGTGATGGCCCCCTGGAACAAGATCTCCGAGGTCATCGACTACGTGCGCGAGGTCAAGCCGCGACGCGCCATCGACGTCCACGACGCCCTGCTGACCGATCTGGCGCGGCCGATCTACGACAACCAGATCGGGGCCCTGGGCGGCGCGGAGCACGGCCGGCTGGCCCCGGGCGGCGTCACCGAGCTGTGAGCCCCCGGCGACTGTCAGTGGGAGCCGCTAGGTTGGCTGACATGCGCATCGCCACCTATAACGTCAATTCGATCACCGCCCGGCTGCCGAGGCTTTTGGCCTGGCTGGAGAGCAGCGGCACCGATGTGCTGTGCATCCAGGAGACCAAGTGCGCGGCGGAACAGTTCCCCACCGCCGCCCTCGCCGAGCTGGGCTATGAGTCCGCGGTCAACGCCACCGGCCGGTGGAACGGGGTCGCGCTGGTCTCCCGCGTCGGCCTCTCCGACGTCGTCACCGGGCTGCCCGGCGGCCCGGAATACGACGGTGTGCAGGAGCCCCGCGCGATCTCGGCGACCTGCGGCCCGCTGCGCCTCTGGTCGGTGTACGTGCCCAACGGCCGCGAGGTCGAGCACGAGCACTACGCGTACAAGCTGCGCTGGCTGGAGGCCCTGCGGAAGGCCGCGGCGGCGGACGCGGCGGGGTCCCTGCCGTTCGCGGTGCTGGGTGACTTCAACGTGGCCCCGACCGACGAGGACGTCTGGGACCCGGAGCTGTTCGTGGGCGCCACGCATGTGACGCCCGCCGAGCGCGCAGCCCTCGCGGCCCTGCAGGCGGAGGGCCTCAGTGAGGTGCTGCCCCGCCCTCTCAAGTACGACCGCGCCTACACGTTCTGGGACTACCGCGAGCTGCGGTTCCCCAAGAACAAGGGCATGCGGATCGACCTGACCTTCGGCAACGCCCCGTTCACCGCCGCCGTCAGGGACAGCTACGTCGACCGCGAGGAGCGCAAGGGCAAGGGTGCGTCGGATCACGCTCCGGTGGTCGTCGACCTCGACCTCTGAGCCAGGATCCACGGAGTGGAGGCCGCGCCCTACTGACAACCCAAGGTTGACGCCAGGCTGGTGTCAATCTACGGTTGACGCATGACGCAGCCTCTTCCCGCCACACCGTCCGTGCGCCTCGACGACCTGATCGAGGTCATCAAGAAGTCCAACAGTGATGCCCTGGAGCAGCTCTCCGGCGCCGTCATCGCCGCCGACCACCTCGGCGATGTGGCCGACCATCTGATCGGCCACTTCGTGGACCAGGCGCGCCGCTCCGGCGCCTCCTGGACGGACATCGGCCGGAGCATGGGGGTCACCCGCCAGGCGGCCCAGAAGCGCTTCGTGCCCAAGAAGGGCGACGGCGCCTCCGACCTCGACCCGAGCCAGGGCTTCGGCCGCTTCACCCAGCGCGCCCGCAACGTCGTCATGGCCGCCCACAACGAGGCCCGGGCCGCCCGGCACGCCGAGATCCTCCCGGCTCACCTGGTGCTCGGCCTGCTCGCCGAGCCCGCATCCATCGCGGCCAGGGTCCTCGCTGGCCGGGAGGTCACCCCGGACGCCCTCCGTACGGCGGCGACCGCCGCGCTGCCGGCGGCCTCCGCCGAGGTGCCCGAGCTGATCCCGTACGACGCGGACTCCCGCAAGGTCCTGGAGCTGACCTTCCGCGAGGCGCTCCGGCTCGGGCACAACTACGTCGGCACCGAGCACATCCTGCTGGCGCTGCTGGAGTCCGAGGGCGGATCCGGCGTGCTGAGCGGCCTCGGCGTGGAGAAGGAAGCCGCCTCGGCGGCCGTGGACGCCGCGGTGACCGAGGCGGCGGCCGCCCTCCGGCAGCAGAACTCCTGACCGGCCGGCCCGGGCGCGGGCGGCGGGACCTCAGTGCACCGAGAACCCACCGTCCACGAACACCGACTGCCCGGTGACGTACGCCGAGGAGCGCCCCGCCAGGAACACCGCGGCCCCCGCGAAGTCCTCCGCGAGGCCGTTGCGGCCGACCAAGGTCCGCGCGGCGAGCGAGGCCACCTTCTCCGGGTCCGAGGCGAGGCGCTCGTTCAGCGGCGTCAGCACGAACCCGGGCACCAGGGTGTTCACGGTGACGCCGCGCGGGGACCACGCCTCGGCCTGGGAGCGGGCCAGGGACTCCAGGCCGCCCTTGGACACCCCGTACGCACCGCTGTTCACGAAGGCCCGGTGCGCCTGTTGCGAGGTGACGTGGATGATCCGCCCGTAACCGCGCTCGGCCATACCGGGCCCGAAGCGCTGCCCCAGCAGGAACGGCGCCTTCAGGTTCACCGCCATCGTGGTGTCCCAGACGTCCTCGCCGAGCTCGGTCATCGGCGGACGCAGGTTGATCCCGGCGCAGTTCACCAGGATGTCCGGCTCCCCGAACGCCTGCGCGGCCTCATCCGCCCCCGCGCGCACGCCCTCGGCGGTGCTCAGGTCCGCGCTCACCCAGGCGGCCCGGCGGCCCTCGGCGGTCAGCTCGTCCACGGTCGTCCTCAGCTCGGCCTCCCGGCGGGCCACCACGACGACGCCCGCGCCGGCCCGGGCCAGGGCGCCGGTGATCGCCCGGCCGATGCCGGAGCTGCCGCCGGTGACCACCGCCACCCGGCCTTCCAGCGAGAACAGTTCCGAAACGTAAGCGTGTGCACTCATGTGCGTACTCTAGATATCTGCTCGGATCCCCGGTCGGAGCAGGGTGGGGGATCGGTGAACGCCGCGCGCCCTGTGGTGCGGAACCTGGCCGGGATGGGACCCTAGTGGTATGAACATCCCTTTCTTGGACAACTGGCGTAAGCGCCAGGGTGGTACGCATTCAGGCGCACTCGCCGCCGCCGTCGAGGCAGACCCCGACGGGGTGGCCGAACTGCTCGCCGAATGCGAACTGCTGCGCGTCCGGGCGGGGCAGCACGGACTCGAACTCGACGACACCCCAGCCTCGTTGGCCGCGCTCGACCAGCTGCCGCCCCGCTGGCGCGACGACCCCGAGGAACTTCCCTGGCTCGGCAACGACGCCGGTCTCTATCTCGGTACGGTGATCGTGCGGACCGTCCTGGGCGCCGCGTGGGACGTCTGGCCGAGCGGCCAGCCCGTGGTGCGGCTGGAGTCCGGGCGGGAGATCGACGTCGTCGGGGCCGGTCTCGACTGGGCGATGGCGGGCAGCCCGGAGCTCTCCCAGGTGTACGCGGAGTCCGCGGAGAACTGAGCCGGGAGCAGGTCAGGGCCTGCTCTCCTCGCCTAATCCAGTTAAAAAGCCTTTTGCGCCATTTACGCGTGTCGGGTGCGAAGTCCCTTTTCGCGATGGATAGTTTGCGCTGACCTCGACACAGCGACAAGTGGGTAGGGCAGCGCATGGCCGTCGATCCGTTGATCGAACTGAGGGACGTCAACAAACACTTCGGAGAGTTGCACGTACTTCAGGACATCAATCTCACCGTCGGCCGCGGGGAGGTGGTGGTGGTCATCGGCCCCTCCGGCTCAGGGAAATCCACCTTGTGCCGGGCGATCAACCGGCTGGAGACGATCGAGTCCGGCAGCATCACGATCGACGGCAGGCCCCTTCCCGCGGAGGGCAAGGGGCTGGCCCAGCTCCGTGCGGAAGTCGGCATGGTCTTCCAGTCGTTCAACCTCTTCGCCCACAAGACCGTGCTGGACAACGTCTCGCTGGCGCAGCTCAAGGTCCGCAAGCGCAAGAAGGAGGAGGCCGACGCGCGGTCCCACGAGCTGCTGGAGCGGGTCGGCCTGGCCGCCCACGCCGACAAGTTCCCCGCCCAGCTCTCCGGCGGCCAGCAGCAGCGCGTGGCCATCGCCCGCGCCCTCGCCATGGACCCCAAGGCGCTCCTCTTCGACGAGCCCACCTCGGCGCTCGACCCGGAGATGATCAACGAGGTCCTCGAAGTCATGCAGCAGCTCGCCCGGGACGGCATGACCATGGTCGTGGTCACCCACGAGATGGGCTTCGCCCGCTCCGCCGCCAACCGCGTCGTGTTCATGTCCGACGGCTGTGTCGTCGAGGACCGTACCCCGGAGGACTTCTTCACGTCCCCGTCGAGCGACCGCGCCAAGGACTTCCTGTCCAAGATCCTCAAGCACTGAGGGGAGGCTTCCATGTTGCGTACGAGGAACACGCGTACGGGCAGGGCCGCCACCCTCGTGGCCGGTCTCCTGCTCGCCGCACTCGCCGCGGGCTGCGGCAAGGACGGCAGCCCGCCGGTCAAAGGGCCCAAGGCCGAGGCCCTGCCGGAGTACCAGGTCGACACCGGCTTCGAACTGCCCGACTCCCGTACCTGGACCAAGGCGAAGAGCCGCGGCCATCTGGTGGTCGGCGCCAAGGAGGACCAGCCGTACCTGGGAGAGAAGGACCCGGCGAGCGGAATCTACTCCGGGTTCGACATCGAGATCGCCCGGATGCTGGCGGCCTCGCTCGGCTTCGAACCGCAGGCGATCCGCTTCCGCACGATCGCCTCCGCCAACCGCGAAACGGCCTTGCAGAACGGCCAGATCGACTACTACGTCGGCACCTACACCATCAACGACATGCGCAAGAAGCTCGTCGGCTTCGCCGGCCCGTACTACATGGCGGGCCAGGGCCTGCTGGTGCGCACCGACGAGGACGACATCAACGGGCCGCAGGACCTGGCGGGCAAGACCGTCTGTTCGGCGGCCGGCTCCACGCCCTACCAGCGCATCGCCGCCGACTACCCCGGGGCGACGCTCGTCGCGTACGACACGTACTCGATCTGCGTCGACAACCTCCTCACCTTCCAGGTCGACGCCGTCACCACCGACGACGCGATCCTGCTGGGCTTCGCGGCCAAGGCGCCCGACGAGATGAAGGTCGTCGGCAAGCCCTTCTCCGAGGAGCCGTACGGCATCGGCGTACCGCGCGGTGACGACACGCTGCGGCTCGCGCTCGACGACGCGCTGGAGGCCAACGAGAGAGACGGCAACTGGCAGAAGGCGTACGAAGCGACGCTGGGGCTCTCCGGAACGCCCGCGCCGGCCCCGCCGCCCATCGACCGCTACCCGGCCAACTGAGGGGACGGCCCCACCCATGGACGTACTGACAGAGAACTTCTCCCTCTACGGCAAGGGCTTCCTCGGGACCGTCGAGCTGACCGTCTACGCCTCCGCGCTGGCGCTCGTCCTCGGCTTCCTGATGGCGTCCTTCCGGGTCGCGCCCGTCGGCTCCTTCCGGGTGCTGGGCACGGTCTGGGTCACCGTGCTCCGCAACACCCCGCTGACGCTGCTGTTCTTCGCGGTCCTGCTCGGTCTGCCCCGCTTCGGGCTCGTCCTGCCGTTCCAGGTCTTCGCGGTGCTGGCGCTCGGCTGCTACACCTCCGCGTTCATCTGCGAGGTGCTGCGCTCCGGCATCAACACCGTGCCCAAGGGCCAGGGCGAGGCCGCCCGCAGCCTCGGGATGAACTTCGGCCAGACCCTGAGCACCGTGGTGCTGCCGCAGGCGTTCCGGTCGGTGATCCCGCCGGTCGGCTCGACCCTGATCGCGCTGGCGAAGAACTCCGCGATCGCCGGGGCGTTCAGCGTCACGGAGCTCCTCGGCACCTACAAGACGCTCAACGAGCTGGGCTACAGCATCATCTGGTCCTTCATCTGGATCGCCGTCGGCTACCTGATCATCACCCTGACCATCAGCGCGGTGTTCAACGTGATGGAGAAGCGCTGGGGAGTGGCACGATGACCAAGACCCTGACCCGCAGGCCGTCGCTGCCCGCGGCCACCGCGCTCTACGACATCCCCGGACCGGTGACCCGCAAGCGGCACCTGGTGTACGGGATCGGCTCGACGATCGTGATCCTGGCGCTCCTCGGCTGGATCGTCCATCTGCTCTTCGACACCGACCAGTTCACCGCCGAGAAATGGACGCCCTTCGCGTACAAGGGCATCCAGGAGCTGCTGCTGCGTGGGCTCGGCAACACCCTCAAGGCGTTCGCGTACGCCGCGGTCCTCTCGCTCGCGCTGGGCGCGGTCCTCGCGGTCGGCCGGCTCTCCGAACACCGGGCGCTGCGCTGGATCTCCACCTTGCTGGTCGAGTTCTTCCGGGCCATGCCGGTACTGGTGATGATCTTCTTCATCTTCGTGGCGCTGAAGGTCCATCCGCTGCCCGCCCTGGTCGCCGGACTGACGCTCTACAACGGCTCCGTCCTCGCGGAGGTGTTCCGCACCGGGATCAACTCCGTGGACCGGGGCCAGCGCGAGGCCGCGTACGCGCTCGGCATGCGCAAGACACAGGTCACCACGTTCGTCCTGGCCCCCCAGGCCGTACGCGCGATGCTGCCGACCATCATCAGTCAGCTGGTGGTCGCGCTCAAGGACACCTCACTGGGCTATCTGATCACCTACGAGGAATTCCTCCACGCCGGAAAGCTGATCGCGTCGAATCTCGACTACGATCTTCCCTTCATCCCCGTCGTGATGGTGATCTCTCCGATCTACATCGGGATGTGCATGCTGCTCTCGTGGTTCGCCACCTGGGTGGCCCGTCGTCAGCGGCGCAATCCGAAGACGGAGGCGGTGGGGGTGGCCCCGGCCGAACCGGGGACGCTGCTGCCGGGAGGACAGTAGCCGGGCCCTGCCCGCCCGGCAGCAGTCGGTGATCACTTCTCGCGCAGCGGGACCGAGAGATGACTCGGGTCCGTGGAGGGCGAGGAGAAGGTCAGCTGCGCGCCGGTCGGGTTGGCCTGAGTTAGCTTGACTTAGCTCTAGTGTTTCGTGATCCTGTCGTTGGAACTTGATGGCGCGTCGCTTCGTTAGCCTGTTGTGGATCTCTCTTCCGAACAGATCGATGAGCTGCGGGAGTTGGCGGGCAGCCGTCATGCCCCTGCCGATGCCGCTCTGCGGGCCCGCCTGGTGCTGTGGACGGCCGAGGGGCGGCGACGCAAGGACATCGCCGAACTCGCAGGAGTCGCACCGAATACGGTGGACCGCGCCAAGGCCCGTTACCTCGTGGGCGGGATTGCCCAACTGGCTTCCCGGAAACCCGGCGGCGGACGCGATCAGGTCCCCGCGACCACTCGGGCCCGGGTGATCGCATTGACGAAGACAACCCCGCCGACGGAATCGGGGCTGTCCCACTGGTCCACGCGGACGCTGGTCAATCACATGAAGCGGCGCGAGGGCATCTCGGTGTCCTGGCACTACGTCGCCCGCATCTGGCGGGAGGAGAACCTCAAGCCGCACCGGAACGGCACCTTCAAGATCTCGAAGGACCCCGCATTCGCGGACAAGGTCGCCGATGTCGTCGGCCTGTACCTGGCCCCGCCCGGCGGCGCGGTGGTGCTGTCCATTGACGAGAAGACGCAGATACAGGCGCTGGACCGAACCCAGCCGGTACTGCCGGTCACCTTCGGCGCGGGCGAGAAGCGCACCCACGACTACGTACGGCACGGCACCACCAATCTGTTCGCCGCCCTCAATGTCCATACCGGTGAGGTGACCGGCGAGTGCAGGCCGAGCCGGAACGGGGCAAGCTTCCTCGCCTTCCTGAAGAAGGCGACCAAGCCGCACGCCGGCAAGGAGATCCATGTCGTCCTGGACAACCTGTCCACGCACACCACGCCGGAGGTGAAGGCATGGCTGGAGAAGAACCCCCACATCCGCTTCCACTTCACTCCCATCGGTTCCTCATGGTTGAACCAGATCGAGATCTGGTTCGGGATCCTGACTCGGCAGTCCATTCGCCGGGGCACGTTCTCCAGCGTCAACGTCCTGGTCAAGCAGATCCGCGACTACATCAACTCCTGGAACGAGGACGCGAATCCCTTCACCTGGACCGCGTCCGCCGAAGAGATCCTCGCGAAGGTCCGCGTCGTCCAGACCAACATGAAGAAACTCGTTAATAACAACTCAAACTGACACGATCAGGATCACGAGACACTAG
>NZ_NEUE01000184.1 GCF_002910905.1 Streptomyces sp. SM11
CGGGAAGGGGGCGGCCAGTCTGCTGCGCGAGGCCCTGTCCACGGTGCGGGCCATGGGCACCACCGCGCAGATCGTCGTACGGGCCGACTCGGCGTACTTCTCGCACAAGGTCGTCGACGTCTGCCGCAAGGCCGGCGTGCGCTTCTCCCTCGCGGTCGCGGTGAAGAAGACCATCCGCACCGCGATCGAGCAGATACCCGCCGACGCCTGGACGGCGATCGCATACACGAACGCGATCTGGGACAGCGAGGAAGACCGCTGGATCTCCGACGCGGAGATCGCCGAGATCCCCTTCACCGCGTTCACCAGCAAGAAGAAGACCTTCCACACCACGGCCCGCTTGATCGTGCGCCGGGTCAAGCGGCTGAACCCGAAGTCGGTGCCCGACGGGCAGGCCGAACTGTTCGGGGTCTGGCGCCACCACGTCATCTTCACCGACAGTCCGTTCGTCCTGGCCCGGGCCGAGCCGATGCACCGCGAACACGCCTGCGTGGAGCAGGTCTTTGCCGATCTGGAGGACTCCGCCCTCGGCCACCCGCCCTCGGGGAAGTCCACCGCGAACGCCGCCTGGCTGACCCTGGCGGCCGCCGCCCACAACCTCACCCGCGCCGCCGGCCGCCTCGCCTCGGTCTTCCACGCCAAGGCGCGGACCGGCACCATCCGCCGGCACCTGATCCACATCCCGGCCCGCCTCGCCACCCGCGCCCGCACCATCACCCTGCACCTCCCCGAACGCTGGCGCTGCGCCGACGACTTCACCGACCTGTGGACGGCCACCGGACAACGCGCCCAGACCTGACCCGCCGGACCGACCGCCCGCCCACGACCCGAAAGACCTCGGAGAACCCGCCACCGGAACGGCCATCCGGAAAACACCACTGCCCAAATCCGAGAATCCACCCCGAAAGCGATCACACCGCGCAATCAGAGATCACGCGGTGGATCGAGGCTCATCGCTCACCACGACGGTCTTCAACCCAACGCAGCATGAGGCGGTTTGAAGCCTCCCCCCGCAGGGCGACTCGAAGGGCCACGCCTTCATCTTTCACATAGCACCGCGTCTGCAGCTCTGCCTACACAGAGCTGCCTCTGACGTTCAGGACACAACGAAGGGCCAAATCCTTCATCTCTTGCACAGCATCAATCGCAGCGGCTCCCCTACATTGAGCCCCTCCTCTTGTTCGTGGCACACAGCCTCTTCCAACCTCACGTCGATGCGTGGTGAAGGACCAGGACGGCCTTCACGACGTCGGTGACTCGGTTGGTGCTGCAGCGGAGTTTCCGCAGGAGGCGCCACAGTCCGTTGGCGCCCCAGGCGTCGGCCCGTCGTTCGGCGTCCACGGTGGTCAGGCCACGTGCCGGAACCACTGCGAGCGAGCCGGCCACGTCGGCGGCGTCGCGTCGGTGGGCATTCGGCTGCGGGCCCCCGGCACCGGCAGAGCGCTGCTCTCGGTCGTGGTCTGCTGAGGCAGGGTCATCCCCGGCTGCGGACCACGGTGACGGGGCAGTGGGCGTGATGCAGCAGAGCCTGACTGACGGAGCCGAGCAGCAGGCCGGTGAAACCACCGCGTCCCCGGGCGCCGACGACGACCAGCTGGGCGTCGCGGCTGGCGTCGAGCAGGGCCGGGCGGATCCGGGCACGCTCCAGCCGCCGCTCCACCGTGACGTGGGGAAAGAGCTTCTGCCAGGGCGCGATCGTCTCGTCCAACAGGCACTGCTCGGCCTCTCGGAGCCGTTCGATATCCACCACCATGGCGTTGAGGGGGTCGCCGGGGCCTTCGTAGGCGCCCTCGCTCCAGGTGTTCCAGACATGGAGGGCCACCAGCGGTGCCCCGCGCAGAGCGGCCTCGGCGAACGCGAACTCCACCGCCGCCCCACCGGCATCGGAGCCGTCGACGGCCAGCAGCACCGCTCCGGACGGCTCGGTGCGGCCTCGCACCACCATCAGCGGGCAACGGCCGTGCGCGGCCAGATGCACCGCCGTCGAGCCCAGCAGCAACCCCGAGAACCCGCTCAGCCCCCGGCTGCCGACGACGGCCAAGGAGGCCGACCTCGATTCGATCTCCATCACCTCCAACGCGTCCCCCGCCACCACCGACCGGGTCACGGCCACGCCCGGTGCCGCCGCGTGGGCCCGTTCCTCGGCGTCGGCCAGCACTCCCCGGGCCATCGGCTCCAGACCGTCGTCGGCCGGGCTCCACGGCGGCCCGCCGGCCGGACGGTGTCCGGGCGCATAACCGAATGCGTGCACGATCCGCAGCGGAACACCACGCAGGCGTGCCTCACGAGCCGCCACGTCGACCGCCTCAAGGCTGGAAGCGGAACCATCCACCCCTACGATCACCGGATCAGTCATTGCAGTCTCCCGTCCCTGGGCGCCGCCGATGCGCGGCTCCGTGATCCTCATCCTTGTCGCGGCCAATCCATTGCGCCCAGGGACCAACGGGCCGCCTTCAGGACCATTCGGTCCTGAAGGCGGCCCTGATGCCGTCGCGACCGAGCAGGGCACCCGCTTTGCGAACGCACAAGGCCTGCGGCGCCATCGCCGTCTGTCCGGCAGTCCGCTTCCGCACCCCAGAACGCATCGGCGAGCCCCGCACCGTGGCGTGGTCAGTGCCGCGCGCCCGCCGCCCGCACCACGACGACCGGGCAGTGGGCGTGGTGCAGCACGGCCTGGCTGACCGAGCCGAGCAGCAGTCCGGCGAACCCGCCGCGCCCTCGAGCGCCGACCACCACCAGCTGTGCGGAGCGGCTCGCGTCGATCAGAGCCTCACGCGTTCGGCCGTGCACCACCCGGCGCTCCACCACCACGTCCGGATACCGTGCCCGGTAGCCCGCGAGCGCCTCGGACAGCAGCGTGTCCTCCTCCTCGGCGAGAGCGCCCGGTGGGTTGGCATACGGGGCGGAAGCGTCCTGCGGAGCGGGCAGTGGCGCGTTCCACGTCGTCCAGGCGTGCAGCGCCACCAGGGGGGCCTTCCGCCTCTCCGCCGTGGCGAAGGCGAAATCGACCGCCGGTGCGCCCGCCTCCGACCCGTCGACGCCCAGCACGACCGGACCGTCCGCGAGGGGTTGCTCGCGGACCACCAGCACCGGACACCGCCCGTGTGCCACCAGGTGCACCGCAGTCGACCCGGCCAGCAGCCCCACAAACCCTCCCAACCCCCGGGAACCCACCACGACCAGCTCGGCCGCACGGGATTCCGCCTCCAGGACGGTCAGGGGCTCGCCGGTCACCACGGCGTGACTGACCTCGACATCCGGCGCCACCACCTGCGCCCGCCCGACCGCCTCGGCCACCAGCCCCCCGGCCGTCTTCCGAAGTCCGTCCTCCGACGGATCCATCGGCGGCGGCCCCAACGGCGACGCGCCTCCTGGAGAAGGGCGAGGAAGCACGTACGTCACCGGCCAGACCAGCGCGTGCACCACCCGCAGCCCTGCCCCGCGCGCCCGCGCCTCCCGAGCCGCCGCCTCCACCGCGGCGAAACTCGACTCCGACCCGTCCACACCCACAACCACCAGACCACTCATCGTGCCTCCTACGTCAGGGCCGTCTGACCTCGTCTCCCAGCTCACCCCACACGTGCTTCCCCTGCCTTGGGGCGTGTGGGCCACTTTCAGGGCCGACCGGCCCGCCACGCTCGTCCGACACGACAACTTCGGCGACCCGGCCGAAGCCAGTCGGAGTACGAGGCCCGTCCGGCCCTCCGTCCGGGGCCGTACGGGCCCTGCCGGCCCCAGCACAACGCGGGGAAGAGTGCCCTGTGGGACTCCGCGGCCGACGCCGGAACTTGAGCTGTTGTCCTCGGGTGCCGAATACCTAGGGCGCGGCGGTCGGGTACCGAGCCGCACGACAACCAATTCGCGGCGGATGGGATGAGTGCACGTGGACGTCAACGAAGTGCTACTGCCGGGTGTGGGACTCCTCTACGAGTTCGTCAATCTGGAGGGCGACAAGGTCGGTGTGGTCGCACGGCGCTCGGGCGACTTCGAGCTGGCGATCTACGGAGAGGGGGACCCGGATCAGGCACGGGCCATGTTCCGGCTCACCGGCGAGGAGGCCGACGTCCTCGCTGAGATCCTGGGCGCGCCGCGCATCGCCGAGCGGTTCGCGGATCTGACCAAAGAGGTGCCCGGGCTCAGCGCCGGGCAGGTCGAGGTGCTCGCCGGCACCCCGTTCGTCGGCCGCCCACTGGGACAGTCCAGGGCACGGACCCGGACGGGAGCGTCGATCGTGGCGATCGTCCGCGGTGAGGAGGTCATCCCGTCCCCCGGGCCGGAGAAGGTCCTCAGTGCGGGGGACGTACTGGTGGTGATCGGGACCCGCGAGGGAATCGCCGCAGTGGAACAGCTCGTCCGGGGCTGAGCGGATGCATATCTCGGTCGCCCTGTTGCTCGAGCTGGGCATCATCCTCACTTTCCTGAGTCTGCTCGGCACGCTGGCGCGACGCTTCGCGCTGTCCCCGGTCCCGCTGTACCTCCTGGCCGGCCTGGCGCTGGGCGAGGGAGGGATCGCCCCCGTCCCAGCAGCCGGCTCCTTCGTGGAGACCGGCGCGGGCATCGGCGTCGTTCTTCTGCTGCTGGTGCTCGGTCTCGATTTCACCGTGCCGGAGTTCACGGTCAGCCTGCGTCGCCACCTGCCCTCGGCATGGGTCGACCTCGTACTGAACGCAACCCCCGGCGCGGTGGCGGGCTGGTTGTTCGGGCTGGACGCAGGAGGTGTCCTCGCGCTCGCCGGGGTGACCTACATCTCCTCCTCGGGCATCATCGCCCGGCTCCTGGGCGACCTTCGGAGGATGAGCAACCGCGAGACCCCGGCAGTACTGTCCGTGCTGGTGCTGGAGGATTTCGCGATGGCCGCGTACCTTCCGCTCCTCGCCGTCGTGGCCGCCGGGGGCACATGGCAGCAGGCCTTGCTCGGGGTGCTGCTGGCCCTGGGCGCGGTGGCGGCCGCGCTCACCCTGTCCTACTGGTGGGGGCATCACCTTGGACGAGTGCTGTCGCACCCCGACGCGGAGCAGTTGCTGCTGCGCGTCCTGGGCGTGACACTGGTGGTCGCGGCCCTCGCGGAAGCCGTCCACGTCTCGGCAGCGGTCGGTGCCTTCCTGGTCGGGCTCTCCCTCTCGGGTGAAGCCGCCGACCGGGCACGGAAGGTACTGAGCCCGCTGCGAGACCTGTTCGCCGCCGTGTTCTTTCTCGCCATCGGCCTGTCCATTCCCCCGGACTCGCTGCTGCCGGTACTTCCGGTCGCCCTGCTCCTGGCCGTGGTCACCGCCACGACGAAGGTGGCGTCCGGTTGGTACGCGGCACGCCGCGAAGGAGTGGGACGCCGAGGACGGCTGAGGGCAGGAACCGCGCTCATCGCCCGGGGCGAGTTCTCCATCGTCATCATCGGCCTCATGGGCACCGGTCATGACCGGCTCGGCGCCCTGGTGGCCGCCTATGTCCTTGTGCTCGCCGTGGCCGGCCCCGTCATCACCCGCTTCACGGGACCGCGCCCCTCAGATTCGAGGCGCTCACCGCGCCGCAGCACGCCGGTGTCCTGATCCGCCAGACGGCACCACGCCCCATGTTGCTGGCGTCCAGCCTCGAAGGACCGCCGTATCGGATGGTCCTGGCACTTTCCGCCCTACCGGTGGCAGTTGGGTGCCCAGGCTCTGAGTAAGGTGCGCGCCCGGGGGTTCGACGCGGCGACAGTGCGGGCCATGTGTGCCGCGGACGCGGAGTTCGGGCGCTCGATCGCTGTCTGGGTCGGCTCGGTGGTCGCATGCCGGCTCCGAGCGACACGTGAGCGGCTGCTCAACCCGAACGCTCATCGCGGCGACGAAGCCGGAGCGTGAGCACGCCCTTCGCACGCCGCCGGTCGTCTCGTGCCGCGCACGACGCGAGCGGTGAGTGGTCCGCCGGTCGACCGGCGGACCACCTCAGTCCTGGTCGATGGAGCATCTCCTGCTGAACAACCACGCCACCTGCAAGGCGTCGGTGCTCACGGTAAGACTGCCGACACGCCCAGGCTCCACCCACGCGAGCGGACGTTCCGCCCGTACAGAACAAGAGCCGGCCCCCACCTTCGCCTGCCCTGCGAGCGCCCCGCTTCCGGGCAGCCGGTCTCGACTCTCAGCTTGAGTACGCATGAAGAAGACGGCCACCCCGGTGACCGCCCTGGCGGCGATAGCTTCCGGGATGGCGCCGGCTCCTGTGGCATTCGCGGGCGACGCTTCGCACAACGGAGAACTGCACGCTGCGCTCTCACCGATCCCCACGAGCAAGGTGACCGTCTCGGGTACGGCCACGGTGCACCTCAAGGGGACCAGGCCACCGTGACGATCAAGACGCAGCGTCTGCTCGCAGACGCCCCGCACACCCAGCACTTCCGTATCGGAGTCAAGGGCCGATGCCCGCCGGCCTCCGCGGCGAAGCAGTACAACGGACAGCTCAGCCTCAACACGACCGACCGCCTGCCCTTCTACGGCACGATCGGCGCCGCGCTCGCCACCCCCGGCGCCACCGGGGCCGACCACCCGGCCCTCGCGGTCGGCCGCTTCCCCAAGGGCGCCTCGTACACCTACCGCCGCACCATCACGGTCAACGACGAAACCGCCAAGAGCCTGCGGAACGAGAACGCCGTCGTCGTCCACGGCATCGACTTCAAGGGCAACGGCTACGGCACGTACGGCAACGTCCTCGGTCCCAGCGACCTCGACCCCACCCTGCCCTCCGAGGCCGCCAGTCCTGCCCTCTGCGGCCCGCTCAAATGGCGCCCGCAGGAACGGTCGCAGGTGGAATGGGCGGCACACAGGACAGCGACACGGTGGCCCTGACCGCCGCCGGCGGCCTGCTCACCGCCGCTGCGGGCACGCTCTACCTGCGCCGCCGCAGCAGCCGCCGGAGCTGACCGGCACGCGTGACCGACTTCCGAACATTCCCCCCACTCCGGTTCCAGCACGACCACGACAGGGCAGCCGGAGTGGTGCAGGACCCTGTGGGCGACCCGTCCAAGGCGGGGCCCCAGGCGGCCGGGGCGTCGTCGGCCGACGACGAGGAGGCCGGCGTCTCGCGAAGCGGCGAGGAGGACCCTGTGGGCGGGGCCCTCCACTGTGCGCCGCCGCAACCGAACCTCCATGGGAGCGTCGGCGAGAGCTTCCTCCAGCTCCTTGGCCGCCCCTTCCTCGTGCAGCCGCTCGGGGCCACCCGTGAGCCGAGGGTGGTCGACCGTCTCGTGCATGGGGCACCGCCACGCCCGTACCGCCTCCAAGGGGACACCGCGTCGCTCCGCCTCGGCGTAGGCGAAGCGCACGGCCGCTGTCGGCGCATCGGCCACTCCGACGACGATGTGGTGCTGATGTCCGCCGACCGCGCGGTTGCTGTGGTTGCCGCGGATCACGATGACCGGGCAGTGCGCTTGTGCGGCCACGGTCAGGCTTACGGAGCCCAGGAGCAGATCTGCGAGACCGCTGCGTCCACGGGTGCCCACGACCACGGCGGACGCGTCGCGGCTTTCGCGCACGAGGACGTGCTCAGGCTCCTCCAGCACGTCGGCGGTCGTCACGGGCAGCTCGGCATGATGGCGCAGCGCCCGCAGGGACGCGGCCGCGAGGATGTCCCCCGCGGTGACACGCCCGGACGTGCTGCCGACCTCCGGCGCGAGTGCGGGCCCTTCGTAGCGCTCCCACAGGGAGGCGTACACGATCCGCAGGGGCACCCGGCGCAGGGCTGCCTCGTCGGCCGCCCAGTCGACGGCCCGCAGGCTGGGCTCGGAGCCGTCGACTCCGACGACCATGGGCAGGCTCATCGCTCTCAGCCGCCCGCGCCGAGGTCGAAGACGATGCGGGCCTTGACCTTGCCGTGCAGGAGCTCGTCGATCGATTCGTTGACGGCGGTGAGCGGTCGGGTCTCCTGCGTGACCTTCGTCCGGCCGGCCTCGTGGAGCTGGAAGACCTCCGCGAGGTCCTGGCGGGTGCCGACGATGGAGCCGATCACCGAGGTGCCGTTGAGCACGGTGTCGAAGATGGGCACCTGGATGGTGCCGTGCGCGGGCAGGGCCACCATGACGAGCTTCCCACCACGCCGCAGACCCGAGTTCACGGCTTCGAAGGCCGCCGGGCTGACCGCGAGGGCGAGGGCTGCGTGGGCGCCGCCGTGCCGCTTCAGCTCCGCCCCGACGTCCTGGGTACGGGCGTCGATGAGGATGTCGGCGCCCAGTTCCCGGGCGAGTTCGAGCTTCTCGTCGGTGACGTCGATGGCGGCGACGGTGGCGCCGGCGATCTTCGCGTACTGAACCGCCAGATGGCCGAGACCGCCCACGCCGGAGATGGCGACGAGCTGTGCGGGCCGGACGCCGGCGACCTTCAGGGCCTTGTAGGTGGTGACGCCCGCGCAGGTCAGCGGGGCGGCGTCGATGGCGCTGACGCCCTCGGGCACCAGCTGGGCGAAGTCGGCCCAGGCCAGCATCTTCTCGGCGTATGCGCCGTCGCAGCCGTAACCGGTGTTGACCTGGCTCTCGCACAGCGTCTCCCAGCCCGACAGGCAGTGCTCGCACCGCCCGCACGCGCGGCCGAGCCACGGCACGGCGACCCGTTGGCCGACGGCGAGATGGGTGACTCCCTCGCCGAGCTTCTCGACGAGGCCGACACCTTCGTGACCGGGCACGAACGGCGGGGTGGGCTTGACGGGCCAGTCACCGTGCGCGGCGTGGATGTCGGTGTGGCACAGCCCGGACGCTTCGACGCGGACGCGAACCTGTCCGGGGCCGGGCTCGGGGACGGGTCGCTCCTCGATGACGAGGGGCTGACCGAATTCCCGTACGACCGCTGCCTTCATGGTGTCCTCGTTCCTTTGTGTACGGATGTTCGTCAGTCGTGTGCGACGACGGCGACGGGCGCGGTGGAGTGGTGGAGCACCGCGTGGGTGACGGCACCGATGTGGCTGCCGAAAGGGTTACGGCGTATGCGCCGGCCTACGACGACGAGGGAGGCGTCACGGGAGGCGTCGATCAGGAGAGCGGCGGCGCTACCCGGGCGGGAAACCTCGACAACCTCGACGTCCGGATACTTCTGCCGCCACGGACGCAGGATCTCGGCAAGTCCGTCGGCCCGCTGCCGGGAGAACTCCTCGTGGTGCTCGAAACCCGGCCCGACGGTGTACACGGCGTAGGGCCACGAGTCCCAGGCCCGGACCGCGTACAAGGCGGCCTCACGACGCTTCGCCTCCTCGAAGGCGAAGGCGAGGACGGCGTCATCGGGGCTTCCGAGGCCGAGGACGACGGGGCGGAAAGCGGTGGCGGCGGACGGAATGCCGGCGGGGTCCATGACGTGCTCGTCGGCTGCCTGCTCCCCGGCGCGCACCAGGACCACGGGCACCTGGGTCCGGGCGATCACGGCCTGCCCGACGGAGCCCACGAGGAAGCCGCCGAGCCCGCTCAGCGCCCGGGACCCCAGAACCAGCAACTCAGCGTCGCGGCCGGCTTCCACCAGAGTCTCGGTCGGCGTCCCGCTACGCTGCTCGGTGCTCACCTCGACCCCCGGGTGGCGCAGCCTGAGCCCTTCGGCGGCCTCGCGCGGGACCCGCTCGGTCCAGTGCTGGTGGGTCTCTGCTCCCAGGAGCGGGGCCTGGGCCATCGGTTCCGGCACCGGCATCCACACGTGCACCAGCCGTACCGGCAGGTCACGCAGCTTCGCCTCGCGCGCCGCCCATTCCGCAGCGGCTCCGCTCTCGGCCGATCCGCCGAGTCCTACAGTGATCGTGCGGGCCATGATGCTCTCCTCCGGTCTCGGATGCTCTGGTTCCAGCGTCGCTGTTCGGCCGGTTCTCGGGGCAGGGGCCGCTGGTCCCCCGATGGGGCCGACCGGCCCCATCGGCGCGGGTGTACGGCGGTCCGAAGCACCGGGGTGCTCAGCCGCAGTCATCCGTTGCCTCGGACGACCGGAAGCGGACGGCCACAACCGCGCCAGGTCGAGCGGGGCATCGCACGCGCCTTCGTCCGCGCGGTGAGGAGATACGGGCGCGGTCTTATTTGGGGGGACAGTCGTGAGGCACGACCGCGACGGGGGCTGTGGCGTGGTGCAGAACGGCGTGGGTGACCGGGCCGAGACGTCGCAGGCCCGCCTCGTGGCTGCGCCGCCCGACGACCACGAGGCCGGCATCGGCGCTGTTGGACAGCAGGACCTCGGAGGCGGAGCCGATCTCGAAGTGCTCGACGACCTCGACCTGCGGATACTTGTCGCGCCACGGCTTGAGGATGTCGGCCAGCACCTCTCTGTTGATCTGCTCCAGACCGTTCGCCCCGTCGACCAGATACAGCGAACCCGGACCCCAGGCGAGGGCCGGCGGGACGCTCCAGGCATGTACGGCACGCAGGGCCGCTCCGCGTTCGACCGCGGCTGAGAAAGCGAACTCCAGGACCCCGTCACCGGTCTGCCCGGGTTCCACGCCGACCACCACCTCCGAAGCCTGCTGGGGCGTGCCGGACTGCGGCTTCCCGACCATGACGACCGGCCCGGCCGCATGGCGCAGCACCTTCATCGAGACGGAACCGATCAGGTAGCCGGTCAGAGTGCCGTAACCGCGCGACCCCAGCACCAGCATGTCGGCGCGTGCGGCTTCGGCCAGGAGGGTGGGCACCGGGTCGCCCACGATCAGCTCCGTCGTGACGTCCAAGGACGGGTGCTCCCTGACCACGCGGGACCGGGCCTCGTCGAGCATGTTCCGCACCCAGCGCTCCTCGGCCGCCCGGTCTCCGACGTACGCCACGTCGGTGGGGCGCCAGACCCAGGCGTGCACCAGTCGCAGGGCCGATCGCCGGCGCTCCGCCTCCTGGGCCGCCCACTCCGCCGCCGCAGCAGCGTGGTCGGTCCCGTCCAGTCCTACGGTGATGATGCCGGACATGTTGCCTCCTGATGCCGCCGCTGAGGGGGGGGACGACTCCAGCGGATGTGATGACGTGATGGTGTGAGCCTCACACGGGGCCGGCATCCGACTCTGGGGCCGATCGTCCCTGGTGTGGGCCTGAGCGGCCCTGATCGTGCTGTGCGACGGGCCTCCAACCGGTCCCGGGTCGGCTGGACGGCGATGTCACCGGAAGGGCCGCTCCGGGGAGCTGGTGCGTCGTGGAAGCGGAGACAGCCGTCCCCGGCGGTCTCTCAGTGCGCGTGGAGCCGACCGTACGCGCTCACAGATGGGGGACCACCGCCACCGGGGCCGCGGCGTGGTGCAGCACCGCGTGCGTGACCGGCCCGACGTGCGTGGCGAACGGTGCGCGGCGTATACGCCGCCCCACCACCAGCAGTGAGGCGTTGGAGGAGGCGTCCACGAGGTGGTGGGCTGCCCTGCCGACGACACACTGCTCCGTGACTTCCACCTCCGGGAACGCGCCGCGCCACGGTCGCAGTACGTCCGTGAGCACGCTCGCTTCGCGCAGTCCCCGGGCGACACGGTGGCCGGGGTCGGCGGCTGCGGGGTCGTGGTCGAAGACGGCCGGGGCGGTCCAGCCGTGGATGACCCGCAGCCCGGCCGCGCGAGCGGTGGCGGCTTCGAAGGCATAGGAGATCAACTCGTCACACGGCCGGGAGAGGTCTAGGCCGAGCACCACGTCGAGGTACCGGCTGGAGGCCGGGCTGCCACCGGCCCCGTCCTCGACCCGTCCGCCGAGCCGCACGACGACGACCGGGCGCTCGGCCCGTGCGATGACGGGCGTGGACACCGATCCGGCCAGGAAGCCACCGAGGACACCGAGCCCTCGCGATCCCATCACCAGGACCTCCGCCTGCTCCGTCGCGGAGAGCAGCGCCTCCGCGGGGCGCCCGATGACCTGATCGGCGCTGACGTCGAGGTCAGGATGTCTCGCCCCCAGCCGATCAGCCGTCTCAGCAAGGACGTGCTCCGCCCCGTGCCGGGTCATGGTGGTTACGCCGGATGTGGTGCCGATGCCCCCCCGACAGGGCGGGGCTGAAGAGCGGCGAACGGTCCTGCCGGGCGTGGAGGAGGTGCAGGGGCAGACTGCGCAGGCGGGCCTCTCGGGCGGCCCATGCCGCTGCGGCGAGCGATTCGGCCGAGCCGTCCACAGCGGCGATGACGATACGTCGGGACATGGTTCCTCCGAATACAGGGTGTGTCTGGATCGAGGAGCGGCGGCAGGGCGACGGCCCGGGCGCGGTGCCTGGCGGCGGCGTGCCAGCCGTCGACCGCGAGCTGTCCGGTCCCGCAAGGTGCGGCACGGTGGTGAGTTGATGCCTCTACAGGGCCGGGGTGATCAGTCCGTAGTGGCCGTCGTAACGGTGGTAGAGGACGCTGCCCCGGTCGATGCCGGTGTCGTGGAAGAAGACGAAGGGCAGACCGGTCAGGCGCAGTCGCTGGACGGCACCGTCCACATCGCTCGCGGGGACGGGAACCGTGCTGACGCTCAGCGGTCCCTCGACGTCCCGTCGTGGGCCGGGGGTCCCGAGCGATGCCATACGATGCCGGCCGCCGACAGTGTCCCGGTAGACCACGCTGTCGTGCCCTGAGGCCAGGTCGGTGAAGAGCCAGAAGTCGTGGTCCATGGCCTCCAGGTCCATCACGGCGTCCTGCGGTGTCTGCCGGGTCAGGCTGAACGACTTGTGCCGGATGATGCGGCGCTCTTCGGCCGGAAGGTGCTGGCGGTGCGGGCGGTGCTCATGACCCGAGCCATCCCGCCACGTCCGGTCGTCCGGGCCGCCACCGCGCGATCCGCGCACCCTGTACCGCCGTGCCCGGGCGATGCGCGCGGTCAGGCGTTCCTGCAGGAGATCGACGGCCTCGAACATGGTGGTCGCGGCGACATGGGCCCGCACGGGTCTGCCGTTGACGTCCACCACTGCCTGAGCCGAAGCCGGACGGGCCGCCGAAGCATTGGCGGCTTGCGTGAGCTTCACGTGGGCCGACAGGACCGGCTCGCTCACATGGCTGATCACCACGAGCACCTTCCTCCGGGCGTAGGCGTCCGCCTCGTCGGGCACCTGTCCTCGGTTGCGCACCTGGACGTCGACTTCTTCGCTGGTCCTGAGACCACTCATGGCAACTCCTCCTCCGTTTCCCTCATCCTGGCTCCCGCCGCTCCTTCCCGGCAGAGCCGATGGGTCCGTGCCGAGGTGCCCCCCGTACCTGGGGGAGGCCCGTACCCGAGGACCTCCGGACTGCCGGTGAGGGCCCTTCGGCCCACAGCCACCCGGGGAGCTCGGAGGGGCGGGAAGAGCCCGGTGCCCGATAGCCGTGGTGCCGCACGCCTGACCGGCGGTCGGCGCCCTGTCGACCCACGGAGGACACACCCCGGCGGGCTTTCGCCCAGAGCAGCGGGGTCCGGACCAGGCCGACCGGACAAGAGAGCAGGCGGTCCCCAGGAGGACCGCCCTTCGGCCGTCCTTCCGGCCGGGCGACCTCCAACCGGCCTGCCGGGAAGGGACCTTCGGCAGAGTCCGAGGACCGACCGGACCGGTGCCGGGGCCCGGCCCGCCGGACAGTCTGGACGAGCAAACGCATCCACGCGTGGCACGAGCAAAGGCGAGAAACCATGGCGCTGCAACAAAACCCCCGACCCCTCACGAGCAACCACTCCCCTGCTTCCCCCAGAGGCACAGCAGAGCGAGCAGCCGACGAAGGAACGGCCACGCGCGGCGGAACGACCGGTACCGCTCTTCTGCGTACCACCGCCGTGCTCCGCATCCTCACCGCATTCACCTTCCTGTGGGCGTTCTTCGACAAGGCTTTCGGCTGGGGCTACGCGACCGGGGCCGGTAAGGGGTGGGTGGACGGCGGCTCGCCGACCATGGGCTTCCTGAGCGGTGTCTCGGCCGGACCGCTGGAGGGCACCTTCCATGCCTGGGCCGGTGACGCCTGGGCGGACTGGGCGTTCATGCTGGGACTGCTGGGAATCGGTGTGGCGCTGCTGAGCGGGATCGCGCTACGGCCGGCCGCACTCGCCGGCACGGCGATGATGGCGCTGATGTGGGCGGCGGAGTGGCCTCCCGCCCGGCACCTGTCCGACGGGGCGCCCAGCATGTCGTCGAATCCGATCATCGACTACCACGTGCTGTACGCCGCCGTCCTCATCCTGCTCGCCGTGGCACTCGCCGGGCGGACCTGGGGCCTGGGCCAGGCATGGGCGCGCCTGCCCCTCGTACGCGAGAACCGCTGGCTCCTCTGACCCGGTGCCAGCCCCTGCCCTCAGCGTCCCTCGCGCCCTCGCATCACTGTCCCGTTCTTCAGCTGGGCCCCGCGGCCCATCGACTACAGGAGCACCGTCATGACCGCACACCCGCTGACCACGACGGGGAGCTTCGGCCACGCCGCCGGTCCCGGCCGGGCGGCCGCCGATCGAGGCCGCGTGTCCGCCCGGGGCCGGCCGCGGCTGGCCTCCTTACAGGACGCGACAGCCGTCGTATTCGACACCGACGGCGTCATCACCGACTCCGCCAGGATCCACGCGGGTGCGTGGAAGACCGCCTTCGACGCGTGCCTGCGCACCCATCCGCCGAAGAGCCCTGTAGCGGAGCGGCCTTTCGACGTCCAGGACGACTACCTGCAGTTCGTGGACGGCAAGGCGCGGCTCGACGGCGCCGCATCGTTCCTCGCATCGCGCAGCCTGCACCTCCCGGCGGGCGGCCCCGACGACCTCCCCGGGACCGGCACCGTGGCGGCGGTCGCCGCCCGCAAGGAGCAGGTGTTCACCGAGCGCCTGCGCCGCGGCGGCAACGAGGCGTATCCCGGGACCCTGCGGCTGTTGCGGGCCCTGCACGAGCGTACCGTGCCGATGGCCGCCGTCTCCGCTTCCCGTCACGCGGGTGAACTGCTGAAAGGCGCATGGGTCCTCGGCTTCTTCACGGTACTGGTGGACGGGGGCGAGGCGAGGCGGCTGGCACTGCCGGGCAAACCCGACCCCGCCCTCTTCGTGGAGGCGGCACGCAGGCTCACCACCCCCGTCGAGCGCATCGCCGTGATCGAGGACGCCCTGGCGGGGGTCGAGGCAGGACGGCGCGGTGGCTTCGGCCTCGTCATCGGTGTGGACCGCACCGCGGGCGAGGGCACCGGCGCCGCGCTCCTGCGACACGGCGCCGACCTCGTGGTCAGGGACCTGGCCGAGTTGTCCGACGACGGGGACACTCAGCCGTGACGGGATGGACCTGGGAGTATCACGGTTACGACCCGGCCTCGGAACGCCTGCGCGAGGCCCTGTGCACGCCGGGCAACGGGTACTTCGCCACCCGCGGCGCCGCGCCCGAGAGCCCGGCCGGGGACTTCCACTACCCCGGTACGTACGCCGCGGGCTGCTACGACCGGCTCACCTCCACGGTGGCCGGCCAGCAGGTCGACAACGCGGACATGGTCAACCTTCCCAACTGGCTCCCGCTGCGCTTCCGGGTCGAAGCGGAGAGCGACGGCGGATCCTGGCTCACGCTGGACAGCGAAGCGCTGCTCGATCATCACCAGCGCCTGGACCTGCGTGCGGGCACCCTGGAGCGGAGCATGCGCTACGCGGTGGGGGACGGCCGTGTTCTGTCCGTGCGGCAACTGCGCCTCGTGCACATGGGCGACCCTCATCTCGCAGCTCTGCGAACCGAGTTCACCGCGGACGGGTGGGAGGGCGTCGTGGCGGTCGAGGCGGCCTTGGACGGAGCGGTCACCAACGGCGGCGTGGCCCGGTACAGCCAGCTCGACGGCAGGCACCTGACCGATCTCCGCACCGGGTGCGGCGCGGCGGACCCGGCCTGGCTGACCTGCCGCACCCATACATCCGAGATCCGTATCGGCATGGCAACCCGCCTCACCACCAGCGGCTCCGTCAAGTACCGCCGTACCGACCCTGATGCGCAACGGGTCACTCAGGTGTTGCGCCTCTGTATCGCGTCGGGGCGTCCGGTCGCGGTCGACAAGGTCGTGGCTCTGCAGACCTCCCGTGATCCCGCCATCAGCGATCCCCTGGGTGCCGCGGTCGAGCGGGCCGGGCGGGCACCGGGATTCGAGGAGCTCCTCGTCTCGCACCGCGCCGCCTGGCAGCAGCTGTGGAACAGCGCGGAACTGGACGTGCCGGGAAAGTCGGGTGACATCCTGCGGCTGCACCTCTTCCACGCCCTGCAGACGCTCTCCCCCCACACAGCCGACCTCGACGTAGGGGTCCCGGCGCGTGGTCTGCACGGCGAGGCGTACCGGGGCCACGTCTTCTGGGACGAACTCTTCGTCCTGCCCTATCTGAACCTGCACTTCCCCCAGGTCTCCCGCGCCCTGCTCACCTACCGCCACCGGCGCCTCGGCCAGGCGCGGAACGAGGCCCTCCGGCGTGCTATCCCTGGCAGAGCGGAAGCGATGGCCGCGAGGAAACCCAGCAACTGCACCTCAACCCCCGCTCCGGGCGATGGCTGCCCGACCACTCACGACTCCAGCACCACGTCGGATCAGCGATCGCCTACAACGTGTGGCAGTACTGCGAGGCCAGCGGCGACACCGAATTCCTGCACACCAAGGGTGCGGAGATGCTCACCGAGATCGCCCGCTTCTGGGCGGCTCTCGCGACCTACGACGAGAGCACCGGGCGCTACCGGATCCGTGGCGTGATCGGCCCCGACGAGTACCACGGCTCCTCGGCGCCGGGCCTGGACGACAACGCCTACACCAACGTCACCGCCGCCTGGGTACTCGCCCGCACGCTCGACCTGGTGCGCTCACTGCCGCAGGTGCGCAGGGACGAACTACGGGAGCGAACCGGTCTGCAGGAAAGCGAACTCGTCCGGTGGGACGAGGTGTCACGAAAGCTTCGGGTGGCCTTCCATGATGGAGTCATCAGCCAGTTCGCCGGCTATGAGGCGCTTGCCGAACTCGACTGGGACGCTTACCGGGCGCGCTACGGCGACATCCGCCGGCTCGACCGGATCCTGGAAGCGGAGGGCGACACGGCCAACCGCTACCGGGCTTCGAAGCAGGCCGACGTCCTCATGCTCGGCTACCTCTTCTCCCCGACCGAACTGCGTCAGGTCTTCGCCCGGCTGGGCTACGAACTGGACGACGCGTTGTGGACAAGGACCGTCGACTACTACCTGCGGCGTACGAGTCACGGCTCGCCCCTCAGCGGACTGGTGCACGGCTGGGTACTGGCCCGCGCGCGGCGTGCGGATGCATGGACGTACGTCGAGGAGGTCCTGGCGGGTGATGTCGCCGACGTCCAGGGCGGCACCACGCAGGAAGGCATTCATCTGGGTGCCATGGCGGGCACCCTGGACCTGGTGCAGCGCGGGCTCACCGGTCTCGAAACACGCAACGGGGCCCTGTGGCTCGACCCGGTCCCCCTGCCGCAGCTCTCCGAGTACGGCTTCTCCCTGCGCTATCAGGGACATGTGGGGATCACCGTGCAGGTGCGGGCCGGAGACCTCCGGATCAGCGCACCAGCGTCCCAGCGGTCACCGATCGACATCAGGCTTCCCACCACAACGCTGTCGCTCGCTCCGGGGGAAACCTGCTCGCTGCCGCTGCACGACCGGTGACGCACACCCTTTCGGCACGACCCGGCGGGCAGCGCGGCAGGGGCCGTTCGGGGGCGGCCAGGGACCAACGGCCCCTGCCGCGGAGCCTCATGGCCGAGACAGAGTGGGGGCGTCCCGTAGACGACCCCAGCAGGAGGCTTGCATGCCCCGGACCGTGACCGCAGGTACCGACCATTCGCGCGAGAGTCTGGCAGCGGTGAAATGGGCCGCCAGTGAGGCATCACGGCGAGGGCTGCCGCTTCGGCTGCTCCACGTCCGGGAAGCCGCTCCGGCGGTCAGCGCCTCGCTCACCGGTTCCGAGAGGGCGGGGTGGCCCTACGGGGGCCCGCAGTTGGCTGCGCAGGCCCTCCGGGCACGGCATCCGGGACTCGATGTGGAAACCGATGACGTTCCCGGAAGGCCGGCCGAAGTTCTCTGTGCGGCGGCGAAGGACCAGGAGCTCCTTGTGCTCGGCTCACGAGGGCTGGGACGACTGGCGGGTTTCCTTCTCGGCTCCGTATCGCTGTCGGTCATCGCCCGCAGCACCACACCGGTTGTCCTCGTCCGTGCGGAGGACACGTCCTCCGCACGGGAGTGGCAGACGTCCGGCGACGTTGTCGTCGGTGTGGACACCTCCCAGCCGTGCGACGCCGTACTGGAGTTCGCCTTCGCCCACGCGGAGCGCCACGGGCTCGCGCTGCGGGCGCTGCACAGCTGGCGGCTGTCCCCCGTGTTCGCCGGCGACCCGACAGGCGCGATGCTCTCCGTCCAGACCGAACTGGACACGTTGACGAACGGGTCCCTCACGGAGGTTCTCGCGCCCTGGCGGGAGAAGTTCCCCGGCGTCCGCGTCACCGAGCAATGCCAGCTGGGTCACCCCGCGCACGACCTCGTGGAAGCATCCCACGATGCCGGTCTCCTCGTCGTGGGCCGCAAGGAGCGCTATTCAGCCCCCGGCATACACATCGGTTCCGTCGCACACGCGGTACTGCACCACTCCAAGACCGCGGTCGCCGTAGTACCTCTCGCCTGACAAGGCGCAATCCCGCACGGGAACTCCAGCGGCCGGCGCCAGGTCGCATGCCGCACGGGGCAGATACGTCGCCCCACCTCGCCGAAGCAGCGCTTCGGCCAACGAAAGGCAGGCTGCCCCATGCCGCACACGACAGCGCTCAGTCCCCCTTCCCCCGTGTCCCACTCCCGGCAGGGAGACCTGGGCCGGCGTCTCTCCACGCGTCGAGAGCAACTCGGACTGACTCACCAGGAAGTCGCAGCCCGATGCCGCTCGGCGGCCGGATACATCAGCTACCTGGAGGAACGACCGGCAACCTCACCCGGCATCGGGTTCCTGATCACCCTCGCCAACGCCCTGGAGACCACGGTGGCCGAACTGACGGGAGGCACCGCAGACCTCCCGCCCGGAACCGGAAGGGCCCCCTACCATCCGCAGTTCACCGAGCTCGGCGCCGGAGAATGCCGTCGGCTGCTGGGCACGCACGGCGTAGGGCGGGTAGGCATCTCCACACCCGAAGGGCCCATCATCCTCCCGGTCAACTACACCCTCCTGGAAGACGCGATCGCCTTCCGCACAGCCCCGAACGCCCCGCCCGCAGCCGCCGCGGGAAACCGGATCGCCTTCGAGGTGGACCGCATGGACGACGCCCTCAGCCAAGGGTGGCGCGTCCTCCTGGTCGGCGTGGCACGTGCGGTCACCGACATCGGCCAGGTCAGTCTGCTGGACAAGAAGGCGCTCTCCCTGCCGTGGGCAGGCGGCAACCGCAGCCTCTGGATCACGATGGTCCCCACCCAGATCACCGGCCGCCAGATCGCTGCCCGCAACACCCACTTCTCATCCACCACCACGGGACCCGAACTGCAGTAGTCGGCCCACCGGCCCGGGCCACGGTGGAGCGCGAGCGTACTGCCCGGGGGTCTTTGACCCCTGCTGGTCACCCGCCCGCACGCTGGCCCGCTCCTCTCAGAGTTGGCGGGACGGCTGTCCCGTCCCTAGCGACCCAGCGCGGGAACACGCCACACCAGGCGGGTTCCGCCTTCCTCCGGTGAGGACAACTCCAGTGTGCCGCCGCATTCCTCGGCACGGTCGGTCAGGTTCCGCAGGCCGCTGCGGCGGCTGCCGCCACCAATCCCGACCCCGTTGTCGCTGACGGTCAGCGCCACCTGACGTCCATCGGTCTGAAGAATGACATCCACCCGCGTCGCCCGTGCGTGGCGGGCGACGTTGGCCAGGCTCTCACCGAGAACGGCCAGGACATGGTCGGCAACGGGCCGGGAAACCTGCGTATCGAGCAGGCCCTCCTTGCGCAGACTCGGCGAGAAGCCAAGGGCCGCAGCCGCATCGGCGACGGCCCGCACCGTACGGGACCGCAGGCTCTCCCCGTATCCGCTTGCGTCCGACCGGAGACCGAAGATCGTGGATCGGATGATCTTGATGGTTTCGTCCAGGTCGTCGACCGCCCGCTCCACCCGCTCCGACGCTTCGGGATGATCGATGAGCTGCCCAGCACTCTGCAGCGTCATCCCCGTCGCGAACAGCCGCTGAATAGCCAAGTCGTGCAGGTCACGAGCGATACGGTCACGTTCCTCCAGGAGTACCGTCTGCTCGGCGTCCCTGCGACGTTCGGCCAGCTCCATCGCCACAGCTGCCGTACCGGCGAAGCCGAGAACGAGGCTGGTCTCCGCGGCTATGAAAGGCTCACGCCCCTCGGCACGGACAAGCAGCAGAACACCGCGCACGCCGTGCCGGTGCCGATGGGGACCGCCACGGCCGGCCCCAGTGCAGCGGGCCAGGCCGGGTCCGTCGCGAGCCGCACAGCGTCCGCATCCTCACTGGTGACGGCTGCCGCGCGGGCGAACGCAGCACCGATCAATCCGCCGGTCACCCCAGGAGGCGGACCTTGAAAGGTCTCGGACTCCAGCCCGCTGGCCACTTCCACGACGAAGGAGTCCCGCTCAGGCGTGGGCAACGCCACCACGACCAGGCCCGCGCCGGAGATCTCACGTGCCCGTTCGGCGATCAGAGCGAGCACAGCGCCGCGCGGGCTGCCGGAGAGCAGACTGTGCGTGACCTCGGCCGTCGCCTGGACCCACAACTCCCGCTGCTGCGAACTCTCGTACAGGCGGGCGTTGTCGATGGCCACCCCGGCTGCCACGGCGAGGGTGGTCAGGATCGACTCGTCCTCGGCATCGAACTGGGCGCCGCCCAGCTTCTCGGTCAGGTACGGGTTGCCG
Source organism: Streptomyces sp. SM11 (assembly GCF_002910905.1). Taxonomy (GTDB): domain Bacteria; phylum Actinomycetota; class Actinomycetes; order Streptomycetales; family Streptomycetaceae; genus Streptomyces. The sequence goes on from NZ_NEUE01000184.1 coordinate 20,709, forward strand.
AACACCTGGCCGCGGATCCGGATCGGCACTCCCAGAAAGCTGTCCATCGGGGGGGGTGACCGGCGGGAAATCCGTAGGAAGATTCATGCTCCGAGAGTTTCGCCAGACGAAGGGGCTCGGGGTGCGCGATCAGTTCACCCAGAATGCCGTGACCCGACGGCAACGAGCTGATCGAGGCAACGTCCTCGTCGTCCAAACCGACAGTCAGGAACTGAACGAGTTTCTCGTGATCGGACCCGATGACGCCAAGCGCCCCATACCGCGCCCGGACCAGGGTCGTAGCCGCTTGCACCACGTGCCGCAGCACGTGTTCCAGGTCCAGATCACGGCCGACGGACGTCACCACTTCCATCAGGTCATGAACCCGGTCCCGGGTGCTGTGCGCCGCGTCCAGCCGGCGCTGGAGGAGTGCGAGTCGCTCCGCGCACTCCTCCAGGTCATCCTGCGTGCAGCTGTCCTGGGTGTGCGACACCAAAGAACACTCCTCGGGCTGCGGGAGAAAACTCTTCTCGGGGCTGCGGGCACCCCGAGAACGCTCAGGACCGCTCGGACACGTGACGAGAGACCCGACAGGTCAGTGGTACCGCTTGGTCTTCACGACGGCTAAGTGCCTCTGGGCCGGCTCTCGCCCTGGCGTGCCTCGCCGTCCGCCCTCCTGGGTACCTGGGCAGCGATAACGGCTGCCTGCACCCGTAGTTCCACTCCGAGCTTCGCCAGCAGGCGAGAGAGATGTGGTTCTTGATCGTCTTCTCGGCGAGATAGAGCCGCAGTCCGATCTCACGATTGGTCAGTCCCTCGCCGATCAGCGCGAGGATGTCACGTTCACGGTCGGCGAGACCGTACAGCGCATCCCCTTCGGACTCCTCGCGGCCGTCCCCGCGTAGCCGCGACATCAACCGGGCGGCAGCGCTGGGATCCAGCATCGAGCGGCCCGAGCCCACCGTGCGTACCGCAGCCACGAGGCACCGCCCTGGATCAGCTTGAAGACGTATTCGGACGCCCCGCCATGATGGCATCGAGCAGAGCTTCCTCGTCACCGAAGGACGTGAGCATCAGGCCGGCGAGGTCGGGCATGCGCGAGCGGAATTCGCGACAGACATCCACACCGTTGCCGTCCGGGAGCCGTACGTCGAGCACCGCCACGTCCGGGCGCAGGGCCGGAATCCGGGTCAGAGCCTGCCCCGCGGTCCCCGCTTCCCGACAACGCTGATGCCGGCTTCGTCACCGAGAAGATCACACACACCCCGCCGCACCACTTCGTGATCGTCAAGAAGGAAGACCCGGATCGGGTTCTCAGCACTGCGTGCACTGCCGTCCTGCCTGGACCGCTCCTCAACGCTCTCGGACGCGTATCTGCGGGAACAGGTGTTCCCGCAGGGAAAGGGCCGAAGGGCTGCTCAGCAGCTGAGCCGCGCTTCACGAGGCGGGACGGGCACCCTCCGCCGTGCCCGAGGGCTGTCCCAGGGGAGCGTGCCACACGAGCCGTGCCCCCTTTCCTTCCGGGCTCTGCAGCTCCATGTCGCCGCCGAGCGTCCGCGCGCGTTCCGCCATGTTGGCCAGGCCGCTGCGGCGGCCTCCGGCCGGGATGCCGACGCCGTTGTCCGTGACCGTCAGGCGGACCTGCTTGCCGTCGGTGTCCAGCACCACGTCGGCGCGGTCGGCGCGGGCGTGCCGGGCGATGTTGGTAAGGGCCTCGGTAAGGACGGCCATGACGTGGTCGGCGGTCCTACCGGGCACGTGTGTGTCGAGCAGGCCCTCCATACGGACGCTGGGGGCGAAGCCCAGGAGAGGAGCTGCCTCACCGATCGCGCGCACCGCGCGGGAGCGCAGGCCGGGCGCCGTGTCGTCGTCGCGGGAGCGCAGGCCGAAGATCGTCGATCTGATGATCTTGATGGTTTCGTCGAGGTCGTCCACCGCCCGCAGGATGCGCTCGGAAGCCACGTCGTCCTGGACGCGTCGCCCGGCGCTCTGCAGTGTCATGCCGGTGGCGAAGAGCCGTTGGATGGCCAGGTCGTGCAGGTCGCGTGCGATCCGGTCGCGGTCCTCCAGCAGCGTGATCTGCTCGGCGTCCTGACGGCGTTCCGCCAGCTCCATCGCGACGGCGGCCTGCGCGGCGAAGACCTGGAGAGACTCGGTCTCCTTGCCGTTGAACTCCCGGCCGCCTGACTGCCGGACCAGCAGGACCACTCCCTGGGCCTCGTCGCGCGAGCCGATCGGCACGGCGACGGCCGGCCCCAGCCCGTCGGAGCGCGGCGGGCCGACCGAGAGCGGGGAGTCACGCGAAACGTCCGCGGTGCTGACAGGAGCCCGGTGAACGAACGCCTGCCCGACGAGAGTGCCTTCCACCGGCAGGACGACCCCCCGCCATACGTCGGCCTCCTGGCCTATCGCGAGTTCCACGGCGAGTGTGTCCGTCCCGCTCACCGGCATGGCCACCACGCTCAGGGCCGAAGCGGTGATCTCCCTGGCCAGGTCCGCGATCAGCGACAGCACCCCGCCCTGGTCGGCACCGGACATCAACGTGTGGGTGATCTCCGCGTTCGCCTCCAGCCAGCGCTCCCGCAGCCGGGACTCCTCATACAGGCGGGCGTTGTCGATCGCCACGCCGGCCGCCACGGCCAGCGTGGCAAGCACCGACTCGTCGTCCTCGTCGAACTGCTGCCCGCCGCGCTTCTCCGTCAGGTACAGGTTGCCGAAGACGTGATCGCGCACCCGGATGGGGACACCGAGGAAGGTGTTCATCGGCGGGTGGTGGGCCGGAAAGCCGTAGGAGGAAGGGTGTTCGGAGAGTGTGGGCAGACGCAACGGCTCCGGGTGGCGGATGAGCTCGCCCAGAATGCCGTGGCCTTCCGGGTAGGATCCGATCTTCGCGATCTGTTCCTCGTGCACACCCACCGTGTGGAAAGCCGACAGCCGTTTGCCGTCCGGGCCGATCACCCCGAGCGCGGCGTACTCGGCGTCGACCAGGGCCGCCGCGGCCTCCACGATACTGCGCAGCGCCTGCTCCAGGTCCAGCTCGCGGCCGACCGACAGCACGGCCTCCAGCAGACTGTGCACCCGGTCCCTGGTCCCGCGCGCCGCGTCCAGCCGGGCCTGCAGCTCCTCCAGCAACTCGTCCAGTCGCAGCTGCGGCAGCCGCACCCGTGCCTCACGGGCTCCCTCGGCGTTCTCCACCCTCTACTCCTCCAACGCCACACCGCCTGGCAACCGTCCCGTGTACCACCACAGTAACGGCTCGAACAGGAGCAGGACGTGGGACCGTCTCAGCCGTGGGGGCCCGACCGCCGGGCCTTCGCCTTCAGCGCCCGTCGGGTCGCATACGGTCGCGGGCCTGGGTGGAGATGACCGCGGCCTGGACGCGGCGCTCCACGCCGAGCTTGGCGAGCAGGCGGGAGATGTGGTTCTTGACCGTCTTCTCCGCGAGGTACAGCCGCTGCCCGATCTGCCGGTTGGTCAGCCCTTCACCGATCAGGTCGAGGATCTCGCGCTCGCGGTCCGTCAGGCCCGGCAGCATCTCCGGCTTCTCGGCCGGCTGTCCGCCGCGCAGCCGTGCCATGAGCTTGGTCGTGGCGCTGGCGTCCAGCAGCGACTGGCCACGGGCCACCGTCCGCACGGCCGTGACCAGGTCCGATCCCTGGATCTGCTTCAGGACGTACCCGGCGGCTCCCGCCATGATCGAGTCCAGCAGCGCTTCCTCGTCGTCGAAGGAGGTCAGCATCAGACAGGCCAGGTCCGGCATCGTCGAGCGCAGTTCACGGCAGACGGTCACCCCGTCGCCGTCGGGCAGACGCACGTCGAGGACGGCCACGTCGGGCCGCAGGGCGGGGACCCGCACCAAGGCCTGCTCCACCGTCGCCGCTTCCCCGATGACCGTGATGCCCGGTTCGTCCTCCAACAGGTCGTGCACCCCTCGCCGTACCACCTCGTGGTCGTCCAGAAGGAACACCTTGATCGGCTCCCCCGTGCTGCCGTCCTGCTCGCCGTGCGCCATCGACCGCTCCTCGTAAGCCTCGTCCTGTGTGCCGACATCCTCATCTTCTCGGACAGCCCGGGACCAGGGCCGGTCGGCCCCACTTTCGTCCGCGTCAGTGGGCCACGAGCCCACGCTCGCGGAACTGACCCCGTACCCGGTCCACCAGCGCCGGGCCGGGAATCGGTGTGTCACGCAGAGGGAAGGGGACGCCCAGTGCGTCGTACTTGGCGGCGCCGAGCTTGTGGAACGGCAGGACGTCGACCCGCTCCACGCAGCCCAGACCGGAGAGGAACGCGGCAAGCCCGTCGACGGCGGATGCGTCGTCGGTCCAGCCGGGCACCAGGACGTACCTGATCCACACACGTTTACCCAGCCGCTCGAGGCGGTTCACGAAGCTGAGAGTGGGGGCGAATGCGCCGCCGGTCAGCTTCTTGTAGGTGGTGGTGTCGAACGACTTGATGTCGAGAAGCACCAGGTCGGTGTCGGCGAGGAGTTCGTCCGAGGCCCGGCCACCCAGGAGTCCGGACGTGTCGAGGGCCGTGTTCAGGCCGGCCTCCTTGCAGCGGCGCAGGAGCGTCCCGGTAAAGGCCGGCTGGAGCAGGGGTTCACCGCCGGTGAGGGTGACCCCGCCCCCGGCCGTGGTGATGAAGCTCCTGTACGTGCCGATCTCCGCCATCACCTCGTCGACGGTGGCCTCCCGCCCGTCGCGCATGTGCCAGGTGTCGGGATTGGCGCAGTAGCGGCAGCGCAGCGGGCAGCCGCTCACGAAGAGCACGAACCGGGTCCCGGGACCGTCCACGCCGGTGGACAGGTCCCAGGAGTGGATTCGGCCTGTCATCACGGTGCTCACCGTGCTCCGTGGAAGGTGCGGCTGATCACGTCGAGCTGCTGCTCGCGGGTCAAGCGGACGAAGTTCACCGCGTAGCCGGAGACCCTGATGGTCAGCTCGGGGTACTTTTCCGGGTGCGCCATGGCGTCCTCCAGCACGACCCGGTTCAGCACGTTGACGTTCATGTGGAAGCCGCCCGCGGATACGTAGGCGTCGAGGATGCCGACCAGGTGACCGGCGCGTTCCCCTGGGACGTGCCCCAGTCCTTCCGGGGTGATCGTGGTGGTCAGGGAGATGCCGTCCCGTGCGGCGTCGTAGGGCAGTTTGGCCACCGAGAGGGCGGAGGCGGCCACGCCGTGCTTGTCGCGGCCGTTCATCGGATTGGCGCCGGGAGCGAAGGGTTGTCCGGCGCGCCGGCCGTCAGGGGTGTTACCGGTGTGCTTGCCGTACACGACGTTGGAGGTGATGGTCAGCACCGACTGGGTGTGCTCCGCGTCGCGGTAGGCGGGGTGCTCACGCACCTTCGCCATGAACGACTCCACCAGGTCGACGGCGATGCTGTCAGCACGGTCGTCGTTGTTGCCGTACACGGGGAACTCCCCCTCGGTCCGGAAGTCCACGGCCAGCCCCGTCCGGTCGCGGAAGACCTTGACACGGGCGTGCTTGACGGCGGACAGGCTGTCCACGGCGACGGACAGGCCGGCGATGCCGCAGGCCATGAAGCGGTGGACGGGGTAGTCGTGCAGCGCCATCTCGATGCGCTCGTAGGCGTACTTGTCGTGCATGTAGTGGATGACGTTGAGCGCGTCGACGTACGTCTGCGCGAGCCAGTCCAGAATGCGGTCGTACGCGGCCGACAGCTCGTCGTAGTCGAGGTACTCACCGGTCAGGGGCGGCATCGCGGGGGCGATCTGATCGCCGGTCATCTCGTCCTGGCCGCCGTTGACGGCGTACAGCAGTGCCTTGGCTAGGTTGACGCGGGCTCCGAAGAACTGCATCTGCCTGCCCACCGCCATGGCGGAGACGCAGCAGGCGATCGCGGTGTCGTCGCCGGTACGTGTCCGCATCAGGTCGTCCGACTCGTACTGGACGGCGCTGGTGTCGATGGACACCTGGGCGCAGAACTTCTTGAAGCAGTCCGGAAGTCGCGACGACCACAGCACGGTCAGGTTCGGTTCCGGGGCGGGGCCGAGGTTGTACAGGGTCTGCAGGAAGCGGAAGGAGGTGCGGGTGACCAGCGGGCGGCCGTCGGCACCGATGCCGCCGATGGACTCCGTCACCCAGGTCGGGTCGCCGGAGAACAGCGCGTCGTACTCGGGGGTGCGCAGGAAGCGGACGATGCGGAGCTTGATGACGAAGTCGTCGATCAGTTCCTGGGCACGCGTCTCGTCGAGGATTCCCCCGTCGATATCGCGCTGGAGGTAGACGTCCAGGAAGGTGGAGGTCCGGCCGAGCGACATCGCCGCGCCGTTCTGCTCCTTCACGGCGGCCAGGTAACCGAGGTAGAGCCACTGCACGGCCTCGTGCGCGGTAGCCGCAGGACGGCTGACGTCACAACCGTACGTCGCCGCCATCGCCGTCAGCTCGCCCAGCGCCCGGACCTGTTCGGCCAGTTCCTCCCGGTCGCGGATGACGTCCGCGGTGGACGGCCTGCCGTCGAGGCCGGCGCGTTCGGCACGCTTGGCCTCGATGAGCCGGTCGGTACCGCAGAGGGCGACGCGCCGGTAGTCGCCGATGATCCGGCCGCGACCGTAGGCGTCCGGCAGTCCGGTGATGATGCCGACCCTGCGGGCGGCGCGCATAGCCGGGGTGTAGGCGTCGAACACGCCGGCGTTGTGGGTCTTGCGGTACGTGTCGAACACCCGCGTAACGAACGGGTCGGGCTCGTAGCCGTACGCCTTCAACCCGTTCTCCACCATGCGCAAGCCGCCGTTGGGCATGATCGCCCGCTTCAGCGGCGCGTCGGTCTGGAGGCCGACGATCAGCTCACGGTCACGGTCGATCCAGCCGGGGGCGTGCGAGGTGATGGTGGAGGGGGTGGCGGTGTCCACGTCGAGGATGCCCTTGCGCCGCTCCTCGGGGAACAGCGCGCTGACCTTCTCCCATACCGCCCGCGTGCGGTCCGTGGCACCCGTCAGGAAGGAAGCGTCGCCTTCGTAGGGCGTGTAGTTGGCCTGGATGAAGTCACGAACGTCGTTGCGCTCACGCCACCCGCTCCCCGTGAACTGTCGCCAGGCGTCGGCGGTCCGGGGGGCGGCTGTCACCGTCGCGGTCATCGCAGGTCCTCTCGTCGGACGGTCTTGTCACTGCCGATGCTCGTCGTGCGGGCAGGCTGCGAGCAGTGCCGGACAGGGCACCGGGCGGGTCCCGTGCGGCCCCTATCGGCGGGACCTTCGGCCTCCCACGGACAGATACCGGCGCGGTGGGGCGAGCCGGCCGGCGGCAGTCTTCGCTCCGGAGCCGAATGGGCTTCCAGCGTCTGTGCCCCGCATCGCCCGCCACCGGCGTGTTCGGCCGGGGGCCGTGGACGTCGCGCGTCGGCGGCCGCCGCTGTTCCGATGGCCCGGCGCCACGGGCTCTCGTGAGGTGGACACCGTAGTGGGCCCGCAGGGTGCGGAGCGACCATGGCGGTGATGTGCTGTGTCCACCGGTCCGCTCACTGGGTACCCGGTAAGTGGAGACCGCGTTCCGGTCCGAGAGAGGAGGCGTGGCATTGCGACATGTCGATGAGGAAACAGTGGTCACCTTGGTGGCCGCGGCCACAGCGGCACCCTCCATGCACAACGCCCAGCCGTGGTGCTTCCGCTTCCTGACCGGCGAGAGCCTCCTGCTGCTGTACGCCGATGACGAGCGGGCCATGCCGCGCTCCGATCCCGGTAACCGGGCGCTGCACATCGGCTGTGGGGCTGCGCTGTTCAATCTGCGTGTCGCCGCCGCGCACGCGGGCCTCGCCCCGGATGTCCGGCTGCTGCCCGAGCCGCGGGACCCGCTGTTGCTCGCCGCCGTCCATCTGGCCGAGCAGCCCGGGCGCGAGCGGGACGATGCCCCGGCGCGGCTGCACGCGGGGATCCGGCAGCGGCACACCAGCCGTCACCCCTTCGCGGAGACGGATATTCCCGAAGATGTACGGACCATGCTGCAGGACGCCGCCACGCGCGAGTCCTCCGCCCTGCACTTCCCCGGCCCCTGGCATGCCGAGACGGTGCTCGACCTGGTTCGCGACGCGGAGAGCCGGGACGCCATGGACCCCGGCGCCCGCGAGGACCTCATCCGCTGGACGCGGCTCGGGCCGGAAGCGGACACGGCCGTCGACGGCGTCCCCGAGTACGCCTTCGGGCCACGCAGACGGGACGGCAGAGCCCCCGTACGGGACTTCGCCGGACGTCGACCGGTGGCCGACCGTGGCAGCACCGCCTTCGAGTTCACCCCGCACCTGGCTTTGCTGAGCACCTCCGGTGACGGCCCTGAAGACTGGCTGCACGCCGGGCAGGCACTGGAACGGGTGCTGCTGGAGGCCACCCTTGCCGAGCTGGTGACCTCTTTGACCTCCCACGCGCTGGAGACCGCGGAGTTGCGGCTGCTGGTACGCGACCCGGGATCGGGCGTGGGGCAGGTGCAGATGGTGCTGCGTATCGGCTACGGCCCGAGAGGCCCGGCCACCCCTCGCCGCCCGGTGAAGGACGTTCTGGACATCATGTGACCGGGCCACGCTGACATGTGAGGTCTTCCGCGCATCAGGCGCCGGCGGACGCCACGGCTAGCCGGGCGAGGACGCACGTCCCGTTCCGGACGAGGGGCGGTAGGGCCTCCGCGCTCGTGCGACCCGGCCGGTGGATCCGTTGCCCGACTCCAGGACGCCCCCGAGCCGGTCGGCCCCACTGGGAAGGCCGATCGGCCCATCTGGCCCGGCACCAGGACCGCCAGGATGGTGAGCACAGTTCCCCTGCACGCCACCTTGTCGAGGAGACCCATGCTTTCGCCCGATTCGGCCGCCGTCGTCCGCGCAACCCTGCCCGCCGTCGGCGGAGCTCTGGACGAGATCACGGCTCGGTTCTACGGCACCATGTTCGCCGAGCAGACCGAACTGCTGGACGGGCTGTTCAACCGCGGCAACCAGGCCAGCGGTGGTCAGCGCCGAGCTCTCGCCGGTTCCATCGCCGCCTTCGCGCAGGCGCTGCTCGCCGATCCCGAGGCCAGGCCGGACGCGCTGCTTTCCCGGATCGCCCACAAGCATGCCGCGCTCGGGGTGACCGAGGACCAGTACACGATCGTCCACAAGTACCTCTTCCGAGCCATCGCGGAGGTGCTCGGCGAAGCGGTCACGCCGCAGGTGGCCGCCGCCTGGGACGAGGTGTACTGGCTCATGGCCGGCGCCCTGATCGCCCAGGAGGCCCGTCTCTACCAGGAGGCGCAGGTCGACCCCCGTCACCCCTGGCGGCAGTGGACGGTGGTGGAACGGCGCGAGGAGACCCCCGACGTGGTCTCCTTCCTGCTGCGCCCGGCCGACGAGGACCCAGCGCCGCCCGCCCGCGCCGGCCAGTACGTCAGCGTCAGGATGCGGATGCCCGACGGCATACACCAGGTGCGCCAGTACAGCCTGTCCGGCGCCCCCGGCGACCAGCTGCGCCGGGTCACCGTGAAACGGGTGGCGAGCCTGTCCGACGCGCCCGAGGGCGAGATGTCCACCCAGTTGCACCGCACCGTCGGGGCCGGTGACGAACTCACCCTGTCCTCTCCGTTCGGCGATGTGGTCCTCGACGAGGCGGACAGCCCTCTGCTGCTGATCTCGGCCGGCATCGGCTGCACCCCGATGGTCGGCATGCTCGAACACCTCGCGGCGACCGGAGCCACCCGCCCGGTCACGGTGCTGCACGCCGATCGTTCTCCGGCCGACCATGCCTTGCTCTCGGACATTCACCGCCTGGTCAGCAGCCTGCCCGCTGCCCGGGCAGAGTTCTGGTACGAGCAGAACGCCGCTGCCGAGCCCGGCGCCCACTCCGGTCTGATGGACCTCAAAGGGCTGAACCTGTCCGCCGACACCGGCGTCTACCTTTGCGGCTCACTGCCCTTCATGCGGACCGTCAGGGCACAACTGATCCAGTCGGGCGTCCCGGCGCACCATATCCGCTACGAGGTCTTCGGCCCCGACCTGTGGCTGGCCCACACGGAAGCCTGAGCGCAGGCGGCACGGGGGACGTGGGGCCGGCGACCTGATCAGCGACGGAGGCTGTGCAGGCTGCTGCCCTGACGGTGGTGCGGAGCGAGCCCTTCGTCGCCGACCGCAGGTGGCTGCTTGACGAGCCGCCTGCGGAGGCCCACGCGGCCCGGAAGATCGTCAAGTCGGCGCGCGGGCGGTGTATACGAGGCTTCTCACAAGCGCGCCTGCAGTCCGCACTCGACCTTGCTCCGGGTTGTGCTCGTGAGTCCCGCCCTACTCATGGATCAGGAGGACCACGGTTTGGGGCCGTGTGGCAGGTGGGAGGGGCCGCCCAACCCTCCCGTGCACGGGGATGGTGCCGCAGGGTGGGTGACAAGCGAGAGCTTGCGAAGGAGAGTCGCCATGAGGATCCGGGAAATCGATGCCACAGCCGTCCAGACCCTGCTGGCCGCGGCGGTGGCCGCGCCGTCGATCCACAACACGCAGCCCTGGCGGTTCGGCCTGGACGCGGACACCAGGACGGTCGAAGTCCGTGCCGCTGCCGGACGGGGGCTACCGATGACCGATCCCGACCTCCGTGCCCGCCACCTCTCTGTGGGCGCGGCCGTCTTCAATCTCCGGGTGGCCGCGGCGCACCTGGGCTGGGAGCCGGTCGTCCGGCTGCTGCCCGCCGCGGACGATCCCGACCTGCTCGCCGTCGTGCACCTGGCCGGGGGCGGCGAGGACGGGCCCCCGTTCTTGCGGCCGTTGTACGAGGCCATCGAACGGCGCCACAGCAGCCGGATGCCCTTCACCGGCCGCCCTGTGCCTGAGGCGATCGTGACAGAGATGATCGCTGCCGGGCGCATGCAGGGCGCACGTCTTGAGGTCCCCGACATCGTGGGGACCAGGCGTCTGCTGCGGTTGACCCAGGCGGGCGAGGTCCGCAACGCCTCCCACCCCGGCCGCACGGCGGAGGCGCACCGCTGGCTCACCGCCCCAGGACTCGACTCCGGGTACGGCATCCCCGTCGCCGCGGTGGGAGCCCTGGACGCGTCCGGCCAGATACCGATGCGGGACTTCGCTGGTCAGCTACCCGTGCCGCATCTTCCTGGCCTGCGCTTCGAACGCCACGCGCAGGTAGCACTGTTGTGGACGGCGCGGGACCGGCACAAGGACTGGCTGAGGGCGGGCCAAGCGCTGCAGCACGTGCTGCTCACGGCGACCTCGTACGGGCTACGCACCTCCATGCTGTACCAGGCGATGGAATGGATGGATCTGCGGGCGGCGGTGAGCCGTTCGCAGCAGCGGTGCCCACAGTCGCTGATCCGATTCGGGTACGGCCCCGAGGGCAGCCGAACCCCGCGCGCGGTCGCGTACGCCGCATCGCCCTCCACGCCCGGGTCGGCAGTTTCCGGTGAGGGGACCGCTACGCCCGGATGACCGTGTCCGGTCGGCACTGCCGACCGGAGAGGCATTCGGAAATGCCCGCGGCTTCCGCCTCATCCGGCGGTGCGCGTGCCTGTGGTCTCGCGTCCCGTGACCAACTCGGACTCGATGCGCACGAAGACCCCGTCACGTACGGGCATCCAGGAATGCGGGCCGGACTGCGAGAGCCGTTCGTGCTCGGCGGGTTCGGCCACCACGCCGGCCCGACCGGTGACGACCACGCTCCACCCCGATCGGGTCGCCGCGGTGAACTCGTCCGCCTCGAAAGCGACCACGGCACCATCAATGGCCTGCACGAGGTCGGAGACCGCCGAGGTGTACAGCAGAACGGAGTCGTCCTCGTCCAGGAAGAAGTTGACCGGGAGGACCGCAGGCAGCGCCTGCCGCGTGTACACGACCCGGCCGAGCGGCACTTTGGCCAGCAGACGAAGGCATTCCAGCCGGTCGAGGATGCGAATGGCGTCGTTCTCGAGCATCCCACCATCCTCCGCGTCGCGGTGTGGCGCCGGGTAGGGCCGGTCGACCCTACCTGCATATCCCGGCAGCAGACGGCCGCAACCGCCGCTCCGACCAACTTGTGTGAGCAGTCCGGGGCGCGGTTTCGACGAGGAGGCCGGCCGGATCCGATGGAGGACCGTCAGCCTCGCGGCAGGAACCCTTGGCCCATGCCGTCCCGGCGCCCCGAGGACGACAGTGACTGAGCAGTCGCCGATCCGCAGGCAGAAGGCATGCGGATCATCTACTACTCCATGTCACGGAACCACGCAAAAGGGAAGAGGCGGACAGCATGGTCCAGGCTTCGATGGCGTACAGCGACAGTGCGGCTTCGGATGCGCCGATGCCCGGGCGGGCCTGGCTGACGCTGGCCCTGGCCGCCGTCGGCTTCGCCGTCAACTTCTGGGCCTGGGCGCTGCTCAGCCCGCTCGGCCCACGGTTCAAGGACGGTCTCGACCTGTCATCATTCGAGCAGTCGCTGCTGGTGGCGGTGCCGGTCGTCGTCGGTTCTCTGGGCCGGATCCCGGTCGGCGCACTGGCCGACCGGTTCGGCGGACGGGTCGTGTTCCCGATCGTGTCGGCGGCCACCATCGTGCCGGTGCTCTACCTCGGCCTGGCCGGGCACTCCTCCCTCAGCGCCCTGCTCGTCGGCGGGTTCTTCCTCGGTATCGGCGGCAGCGCCTTCGCTGTCGGCGTTCCGCTCGTCAACGCCTGGTTCCCGCCCGAGCAGCGCGGTCTTGCCATCGGAGTTTTCGGCGCGGGTATGGGCGGCACCGCCATCAGCGCCCTGACCACGGTGAAGCTGGTCGACGCCGGCAGCATGTCCACACCGTTCCTGATCACCGCGATGGTTCTCGCGGTGTACGCCGCGGCCGCCGCTCTCCTGCTCCGTAACGCGCCCGGCCGGACCGTGCCGACCGAGCCGCCGGCACGCCGCCTGGCTGCCACTGTCCGGCTGCCCATCACCTGGCAGGCGTCCGCCCTCTATGCGGTTGCGTTCGGCGGCTACGTGGCCTTCTTCCGTCTACCTGCCGACCTAGCTCAAGACCGGCTACGGCCTAACCCAGGCCGACGCGTCGAACCGCACGGCTGGGTTCGTTCTCCTCGCGGTGGCGATGCGCCCGCTCGGTGGCTGGCTGTCCGACCGGATCGGCCCGGTCCGAGTGCTGGCCGGCTCGCTGGCCACGGTCGTAGCCGGTGCCGTCGCGCAGGCGTTCACCCCCGCCCTGGCCCCCGTGGGCACCATCGCCTTCCTGACCATGGCCGCCTCACTCGGTGCCGGCAGCGGGGCGACCTTCGCCCTGGTGGCCCTGCGCACCTCGGCCGACCGGGTCGGCTCGGTGACCGGAGTGGTGGGCGCCGCGGGCGGACTGAGCGGGTTCCTGCCACCGCTGGTGATGGGGTCGCTGTCCGGGGTGTTCGAGTCGTACGCGATGGGCCTTGTCCTGCTCGCGATCGTGTCCGCCGGGGCTCTGGCCTTCACCTTTACCACCGTCCGCGCCTCGTCCGCAGGCGGTGAGGGGAAGTCCCGCGCCAGCCGGCAGCCCGAGCCCCACACGGTCGGCAGAACCGCATAAGGACCGGCGGCCCAGACCGACGGAACCGAACGACAGCGAGGGGAGAAGACCGGTGAGCGAGTACTGCGGCTGCCAGTCGTCGGCTTTTGCTGGATGGGCTGACCCGTGGAAAACGAAGAGGTCGTCCGCCTGATCAGCTGCCTTCGCCCCGGTGCTGTTCGGCTGGCAGGGCCTGGTAGCGCACAAGAACGCGGGCGAGGCCCCGGACGAGGTGATCGCCGCACAACTCGAGAAGCTGACGGAGGCGGCAGGCACGGACGGCACGGACTGAGCTCCTTCTTCAGCCGGAGGACCTCGTAACACAATCGTGCTGCAGTGTGCTGGTTGGCCTGCCCGGATTCGGCCCTTCGCTTGCGTCCTTTGCCTTCCTTCCGCTTCCGGTCGTAGTAGGCCTTCGAGAAGGGGCAGCAGAACACGCCGATCTGCGCGGAGATACGCAAGCGCGGTGGAGGGCCGCGGTGGTGGCGGCGGGGGCCTGCGCAGGCCCCCGCTGAGTTTCCCGAGTCCCAGGGGAACGGGGCCGAGCCGGCGAACCCGGCCAAGCGGTCGAGGTCGGCGAAAGCGGTGAGGTCACTGCAGGTCCGCGGCAACGAGCTCCGTTCCGGGAATCAGCCCCATGCCGGGCATTCTGAGGATGACCTCGGCGTCCTGCTGCTTACGGAAGCGGACTCCGATCCTGGCCCTGCGTTCGGCTGCTTCGCCGTTGTGGGCGCCATGCAGGTCCGAGCTCTCGGCGAGGCCGTCGCCGAGAGACTCCTTGCCGGTGGCACCCCCGGGCGGAGACCCGACTCGGTGCACTTCTCCCCCACGGCCGGACTGAACTACGTCTCCTGCTCGTCGTTCCGCGCACCGGAGGCACGCCCGGAGGTCGGCCGGGCCGCCCAGGAGGGGACCGAGGCTGGCGGACAACAGGTGAGACACAGGGCTCCTCGGCCCTGTGGCCAGGGCCAGGTCGCCCCTGGCAGGTGGCTGGGGAGCGCGGCAGTCTAGAGAAGTCACAGGGAGTGGAGCACAGGACCGCCCGGCACTTCGGTGCCCGTGAAACCTCCGCCACCAAGCGGGCATTCCACGTGCTCACCGCTGCGGCGCCCATCGGACGACCGCGAGTCCCCGTGTCGAGGCGGCTTGCAGAAACGGGCGCCACGCGGCGCCTGCCAGGTGTGGCGAGGCGCCGGATTCGGCCATCGGCTCCGGCTCTCTTCGCCCCTGCTCGTGAAGGAGGATGCATCGTGACCCCTCGCACTGTCGGTGAGGTAATGACACGGGACGTCGTGCAGGCCGGCCCAACGACACCGTTCAAGGAGGTCGTGCGGTTGCTCGATCACCACCGGATCAGCGGACTGCCGGTGGTCGACGCCGACGACAAGGTCGTCGGTGTCCTGTCCGGAAGCGACCTGGTACGCACCCAGGCGTACCGGGAAGGCTCCGCTCCGCCCCTGGCCGTGAACGCGCAGGACCTAATGTCCAGCCCGGCCATCACCGTGCACCCGGAGCAGTCCGTGCCGGACGCCGCCCGGCTCATGGAACGCCGCGGCGTCGAGCGGCTGCCCGTGGTGGACGAGGCCGACCGCCTGATCGGCATCGCCACCCGCCGCGACCTTCTGAGGGTCTTCCTGCGTGCGGACGAAGACATCCGCCGAGAGGTGACCGAGGAGGTCATCGGCGGCGCCAAAGGGCTGCCGTCCGACGCGGCCCTCGTCTCTGTTCGCGACGGTGTCATCACTCTCGCGGGCCAGGTCGAACTGCGTTCACGGATACCGGAGATCGTTTACGCCGCCTGGCGCCTCGAAGGCGTGATCGGCGTGGTGAACGGCCTGGGCTTCCGCGTCGACGACTGTGCGGAACCGGCCGGCCCCGCTCGCAGCGGGAGCGGATGAGTCCGCGGCGAACGGCCTCGAGCGGCGGCTCGGGCGAGCTGGGCCGACGGTCCCCACCGAGGCGGGCCGGACGGCGTCGACGAAGGCCTTCCAGGTCCTCCCGCACCAGTCGGCGCCCAAAGGACAGTGAGGGCAGAGAGCGGCGCGGGTCACCGCCGCACCGCTCCTGGCCGGCACCGCCGTACACCACGGCGGCCCCTGACAACGGAGGCACCTCACCATGACCCGACAGGACGTGCGGACCGAGGACCGCGTCAAGACCGACGCGCCGTCCGACGCCGAGGTCGCCGTGGACCGTCTGGTCGCGGCCGGTCTCAAGGCACTCGCCGACTACGAGAGCCTCACCCAGGAACAGGTCAACCACATCGTCAAGAAGGCGTCGGTCGCAGCCTTGGACCAACACACCGCGCTGGCCCGTCTGGCGGTCGAAGAGACGGGACGCGGGCTCTTCGAGGACAAGGCCGCCAAGAACATGTTCGCCTGCGAGCACGTCACGCACAGCATGGGTCATATGAAGACCGTCGGGGTCATCGGCCGGGACGACATCGAGGACATGGTCGAAATCGCGGAACCGGTGGGTGTGGTGGCTGCGGTCACCCCCGTCACCAACCCGACCTCGACCACGATTTTCAAGGCGCTGATGGCGCTGAAGACCCGCAATCCGGTGATCTTCGCGTTCCACCCCTCCGCCCAGCGGTGCAGCGCCGAAGCGGCCCGCGTCGTACGGGACGCGGCCATCGCCGCCGGTGCACCGGAGCACTGCGTGCAGTGGATCGCGGCCCCCTCCGTCGAGGCGACCAACACGCTGATGCGGCACCCCGGGGTCTCCCTGATCCTCGCCACCGGCGGCAACGCCATGGTCAAGGCCGCCTACTCGGCCGGCAAGCCCGCGCTCGGCGTCGGCACCGGCAACGTCCCCGCATACGTCCACCGCAGCGCCAAGCTGCGCAGGGCCGTCAACGACCTGGTGCTGTCCAAGTCGTTCGACAACGGCATGATCTGCGCCTCCGAACAGGCCGTCATCCTGGACACGGCGATCTACGACACGGCACTCGCCGAGTTCCGCACCCTGCACGCCCATCTGGCCACCCCGCAGGAGAAGGCGAAACTGGAGACCTTCCTGTTCCCCGCCACCGGCGGTTCCGGTGCCGGCTGCGAGCCCAAGGTCAACGCCGCCGCAGTCGGACAGAGTCCCGCGTGGATCGCCGCGCGGGCCGGGTTTTCGGTGCCAGAAAACACTTCGGTCATCCTGGTCGAGGCCGACCGAGTCGGTCCCGACGAGCCGTTGACCCGCGAGAAGCTCTGCCCGGTTCTCGCGGTGCTGCGGGCCGAGGACGAACGTCACGGCTTCGGCCTGGCCGCCGACATGGTCGCCTTCCACGGTCAGGGTCACAGCGCCGTCATCCACACGGAAGACGCGGCCGTGGCGGAGGCGTACGGCATGCGGATGAAGACCGCACGGATCATCGTCAACTCCCCCTCTTCCCAGGGTGCGATCGGCGGCATCTACAACGGCTTGCTGCCTTCACTCACCTTGGGCTGCGGCTCCTGGGGCAGCACCTCGGTCTCCAACAACGTCTCCGCCGCCCAGCTGCTGAACGTCAAGCGCGTCTCCGCCCGCCGCAACAACCTCCAGTGGTTCAAGGTCCCACCGAAGATCTACTTCCAACCGCAGGCCATCCGCTACCTGACCTCCATGCTCGACGTCCACCGCGTCACCATCGTCACCGACGCCACCATGACCCGCCTCGGGTTCGTCGACCGGATCAGCCGCGTACTGCAGCAGCGCCGGGAACCGGTCACCCTCCAGATCATCGACAACGTCCAGCCCGAACCCAGCATCGGCTCCGTCCAGCACGGCGCCGGCCTCATGCGGGACTTCCGCCCCGACACGATCATCGCGCTCGGCGGCGGCTCCCCCATGGACGCCGCCAAGGTCATGTGGCTGCTGTACGAGCAGCCCGGCATCGACTTCGCCGACATGCGGCAGAAGTTCTCCGACATCCGAAAGCGTGCCTTCCGCTTCCCCACCCTGGGCAAGCTCGCCAGACTGGTCTGCGTGCCCACCACCTCCGGCACCGGAGCCGAGGTCACTCCCTTCGCCGTCATCTCCGACCCCGCCACCGGCAAGAAGTACCCCCTGGCCGACTACGCGCTCACGCCCAGCGTGGCCATCATCGACCCCCTCCTCACCACCGTCCTGCCCCCGGCCCTCGCTGCCGACAGCGGCTTCGACGCCCTCACGCACGCCGTCGAGGCGTACGTGTCGGTCTACGCCAACGACTTCACCGACGGCCTCGCGCTGCACGCCATCCGCCTGGTCTTCGGCCACCTGGAGGCAGCGGTCACCGACCGCGATGGCGCACCGGAAGCCCGGGAGAAGATGCACAACGCCGGCACCATCGCCGGCATGGCCTTCGGCAACGCGTTCCTCGGCATCGTCCACGCCATGTCCCACACTCTCGGTGCGACCTTCCACATCGCGCACGGGCGCACCAACGCCGTGCTGCTCCCCCACGTCATCCGCTACAACGGCACCATCCCGACGAAGCTGACCGGCTGGCCCAAGTACGAGGACTACCGCGCTCCCGGACGGTTCCAGGACATAGCCCGCGCCCTGGGCCTGCCCGCCACGACACCGGCCGAGGGCGTGGAGTCCCTCGCCGCGGCCGTCGAGCGCCTGCGTGACGCCGTCGGCATCGAGCCGACGTTCAAGGCGCTGGGAGTCGACGAACGAGCATTCCTGGACACGCTGCCGCAGCAGGCCCTCAACGCCTACGAGGACCAGTGCGCACCGGCCAACCCCCGTATGCCGATGCTGGACGACATGCGGGAGCTGATGCGCACGGCCTACTACGGCTGAACACGGGGCGGTCATCTCCGCGCGGAAGTGGGACTCCCCGGCGCTCACAGATCCGGATGATCCGGTGGGTGCGGGCGGCGGCCAGGTGGTGGGTGCGGCCCGGCAGGGCGGGCGAGAGCCACAGCAGCTGGCGGCCGGGATCGGTGACGACCTGCGCGGTCACGCCGTGGCGCCGGTTCTGGACGGGTCGTGGCAGCTCGCGAAGCCTCTCATCCCTCCGCAGCGCGGCCGTCGACCTGCTCGCCCAACGTGCTCCGGGTCTGCCTGGCCGCGCAGAAGTGGGCGTCCGGCTCGTCTGCGGTGCGGGATGATCAACCTGGTGCCCCGATAGGCGCCGTATGCGATGCCCGTTGTCCCGGCCTCCAGGGCGGGCCGGTCCGATTCTCGCAGGCGTGTGCGTCAGCCCTGTCCCCGGTGCGTGGTCGACGAGTCGGCCAGCAGCGACGGGGCCGTGAAGCAAGCTCTGACCTGGGAAACAATGGGCAGACGGAAGGCATGCCGCAACGCCGACCACCTCCCAGGAGCTCCTCCAGGGAGCACCGGGCAGGCCCCGCCGGTCCCGAAGACCGCCACGGGGCCCAGTAGACCCCGCCGCCAGAAGCACCGACTCGGCCCCGGAGGGGCCCGGCCGCATGCAGGGCTACCGTTCAGCTCCTGTACGAGCAGCGCGTGGGCGATGCGCCTGGCCACGCTGCCCCAACCGGACCGGCCAAGATCCGCAGCCTCAGCAACCGCGCGATGGTGCCCTTCAGATGCTGACGGCTCCTACGGAAGCTTCACTGCGTCACCACCCGCATCACCGAACTCGTCTGAGCCGTCGTCGCTCTTGGACCCGCCAGCTGATCAAGATGGAAAAGGCTCAGTAGGCCCCCGAGCACCCAGCACCAGGACGGGATACGGATCGGGGCCCAGCATGGCGGCCGTCAGTTGAAGCACGACCAGACCGTCGACAGGTTTCCGCAGGTCAGCGCACTCGTCCACGTGGCTTCAGCGGGCTCGTGGGCAGTTCCGGGGCGGGTAGGCGGGCACCGTCGTAGCCCCGCACCTCACCGAACCGCGAGCCCTTCTCCCAGTCGTTTCGCGCCTGTACGATCTCCTCACCGGATCGGGCGATGAAGTTCCAGAACATCACCAGCTCCTCCTCGAACGGCTCGCCGCCCAGGAGCATCAGCCCGGCGTCGGAGACGGCGCGCAGGGGCAGTTCGGTGCGGCCGCAGCCGAGGTAGAGCATCGAGCCGGGCAGCACGGGGACGCCGTCGACCTGGGCCTCGCCCGACATGGACAGGACCGCGTACTCGAAGTCGGGGTCCAGGGGCAGACGGGCCTCGGCACCACCGGTCAGGGTCACGTCGGCGCCGACGATCGGGGTGTACGCGGTGCCGGGCGAGGCCACCCCGTCCAGTTCGCCCATGATGACGGTGGCGGCGAGGCCGGGGGCGGTGACGACGGGCAGGTCCGCGTGGTGCTGGAAGTGCGGCTCGACCTTGCGGTGCGCTTCCGGGAGCGCCACCCAGAGCTGCGCTCCGTGCAGTAGCCGGGCATGTTCCTTCGGGCTCTCCTCGGAGTGGCTGATGGCACGGCCTGCGGTCATCAGGCCCAGCTCGCGGGGGCGTACCGTCTGCAGGCTGCCGAGGCTGTCCCGGTGGAGGACCTCCCCGTCGTGGAGCCAGCTGACGGTCTGGAGTCCCATGTGGGGATGCGGCGGGACCTGCATGCCGGGCTCGTCGGCGATGTCGTCGGGTCCGTAGTGGTCCACGAAGGCCCAGGCGCCCACCATGCGCCGGCCGAGGTTGGGCAGCAGACGGCGGACCTCGGTGCCCTCGCCGAGCTGAACGCGGCGGGGGGCGAGAAGCTCACGGGCGGGCTCGGCGACGACGAAGCCGCGCCCTCCGCAGACGGAGGGAGTGGCCTGGCGATCGAGGTTGCTCATGGCGCCCAACCTATTCCCGTAGGGGCGTGGAGCATCGGGTCCCACGCCAGAACTTTAGTGGAATGTTCAACCAGTGCGCGGTGTTGTCATGGCTGAACGTACGGCGGGGCGGTCCGGAGGCGGTCCGCACCACACGAAGGAGGACACGTGAGCGAGACCGAGACATACTACGAGTTCGGCACCGCCGCCGACCGGTGGGACCGGGCGCAGATGTTCTTCGAAGCCAGGGAGTACCTGACGGCCGCACGGATCCTGGGCGGACTCGTCGAGGAAGTGCCGGAGCAGGTCGCGCCCCGGCTGCTGCTGGCCCGCTCCTACTACCACTCCGCCCGGCTGGGGAAGGCCGAGGAGGAGCTGCGGACCGTTCTGGAGCTCGACCCGGTGGAGAGCTACGCGCGCCTCATGCTGGGCCGGACCCTGGAGCGCCAGGGGCGGTCCGCGGACGCGGCGCCACACCTGCGGATGGCCGCCGCCCTCACCGGCGACTTCGGTCCCGGAGCCACCCACTCCTGAACCGCCGCCCCTCATCACCTGCCGGGCCCGCACCCATCGGTGCGGGCCCGGTCTCCTTTACCCGCCGTTACGGGCATCGGACAATGGGATCTCCAGGACGAAGGGGTGGGGAGATGCGGGGATCCGGGAGTGCCGCGTTACGCCGGGCACGGTCAGCCACGCTCATCGGGCTGGCGGTGGCGGCCTCGGCCGGCTGCTCCGGCGGCGGAGACGGTGACGGCAGGACCGGGGAGGCGGCGGAGCGGACCGCCCGCCCGCCGGGGACCCACAGCTGGACCAGCAGACCGTGCGAGCCGCTCGCGGGCGCGGAGCCTGCCGAGGGTTTCACCCTCGGCAGCACCACCGGACCCGCCTCCCCCGACGCTCGGGAGGACATCGGCGAGAACGGTGCGCGGCCGCTGTACCGCCGGACCGGCTGCCTCGCGGACCTGAAGGCCCCGGACGGCACATTATGGAAGCTCAGCACCACCGCCTCGGTGTACGAGGACACCGAGCCCGCCCGTCACGCGTACCGCGTCAAGGAGGATCTCGACCGTGCCCACGGGCGCGGGCCCGAGAAGGTCCACGACGCCGCCTACGCGATACCGGCCGACGAACAGGGCCGCCCCGGCCGCACCCTCCTCCTCTGGAACGGCGACCTCGTGCTCACGGTGTCCGCGTACGCACCGCACGGAAGCACGGAACACGACGTGCGGAAGGCCCTCGACCGGATCGTCGTGAACGCGGCGCGCCGCTCGGAGGACGGCCTGCGTGATCACGACGCCTACTCCCCCGCGTCCTGATGACCGCCCCGATGCCTCCATGGCCTGCCCCGGTGCTCCGGATCAGGTGTCCGGACGGGTGCTAGATCTCACCGGCGGTCAACGCGGCGCCGCGGGAGGCCCGCTGCGACGACGCTCCCCCGGGCCGGTTCGGCCGGGAGCGCACGTGGGCGGCGGCAGGCCTGACGCCGGGAACCGGGCTCGCGCTGAGCGGGTCCTCCGGGCGGTGCCGCGAAACCACCACGGTGCCCGGCCTGGCCTCACGGGCCGAACCGGCCCAGGCCGGCCGGGACCTGACGCGCCGGGACCTGACGCGCCGGGCCGGCCGCCGCCTCGACGATGTGGCCGCCGCCGAGCCCGAGCGGGTGACCGCTTGGCTCGGCGCCCCCTCGGCGGCTCCGCACAGCGGCGAGTCGCTGCGCGATCCGGCCGGAAGGGTCGGCACATGGCTGGACTCCCTCGGCGGAGCGGGCGCACCCGGCGCGAACTTCCTGGCGGTGGCCGAAGCCGCCGTCGTCCGGGCGGCGGTCGTCCATGGTCTGCGGCTGCCGGCGGAGGCGTTCTGGCGGCTGGACGTCGCCTGGCTGACGCTGACCGAACCCAGCGGTCGGCCAGGCCGGTGGAACGTGGGACTGGGCCGCCACCTGGCCACCCCGGCCGGCTGAACGCCACGACGCGCCGCCTCCAGGGCAGTTGAACGTCCCGCCCGCCGCTCCCCGACCCGCCGAACGTCACAGCGCTTCGCTGTCCCGCCAGTCGGACCGGACCAGCACGGCCGTGGCGACGATGCCGTCCTCGATCCGCCACAGCCCGTGCAGCGTCGTCGGCAGTGCCGGGTCGGTGAGCAGCAGACGGGCGGCGAAGGCGCCCTCGGCGGCAGCACCGCCCCGAGGACCGCCGACAACGCCCGGGCGGCCCGGGCTGTCCGGGACGCTGGTTCGACAGAACGTCAGATCTGCCTGGATGAAGTCGAGTTCGATGCCGGTGACCGGATACCAGGCCTTGAAGACGCTCTCCTTGGCGCTGAACAGCATCCGGTCCCAGTGGATTTCGTCCGGGCCTTCGGGCGCGGGCGGACCGGTCCGCTCGCGTTCGGCGGGCAGCGTCACCAACTCCCGTACGCCGGTGGGGAGCGGGGCATGCGGCTCCGCGTCGATGCCCAGCGACAGCACGTCCGTCGCACGGGCCAGCGCCGCCGCCCGGTACCCGGCGCAGTGGGTGAGGCTGCCGACGATTCCCTCGGGCCACAGCGGTCTTCCCCGATGACCGTGGAGCACGGGCACGGGCGGCAGGCCGAGCCCGGCCATGGCGCGCCGGGCGCAGGCGCGGGCCGTCGCGAAGTCGTTCCTGCGTTTGGCCACGCTCTTGGCGACCAGTGCCTCCTCCTCCGGGAAGAGGGTTCCGTCCGGGACGCTCTCCGCACGTGTCGCCGCGCACGACACGTCGGCGGGCAGCAGCCGCTCGATCACGAGGTGCCTCCGGGGGTGCGCGGTTGTGCGGTCGGTTCGGCGCCGGTCCGGGCCGGTGGGGCGGGTTCGCCCTCGTACGGGAGGATCTGCCGCAGCAGGCCGCGCGGGTGTCCCCGCTCGCGCCACTCCCGGGGGTAGCCGATGGAGACCTCCTCGAAGCGCACCCCGTCGTACCAGGTCGTACGGGGGATGTGGAGGTGGCCGTAGACGACGGCGGTGACGTTGAAGCGGCGGTGCCAGTCGGCGGTCAGTTCGGTGCCGCACCACTGGGCGAACTCCGGGTACCACATCACCGACGTGGGTTCCCGCACGAGCGGCCAGTGTCCGGCGAGGACGAGGGGTATCTCGGGGTCGTGCTCCGCAAGCCGGCCTTCGGTGGTGGCGACCCGGGCGCGGCACCAGTCGTCCCGGGTCGGATAGGGATCCGGGTGAAGGAGGTACTCGTCGTTGCACACGATGCCGGACTCGTGCGCGACAGCGAGCGACTCCTCCTTCGTGTGCGTTCCCGGGGCGCGGAAAGTGTAGTCGTACAGGAGGAAGAGCGGCGCGATCGCCACCGGTCCGTCCGGACCCGGCCAGCGCGGGAACGGGTCTTCCGGAGTCGTCACTCCGAGGCCCCGGCACAGCTCGACGAGGTGGTCGTAGCGGGCCTGGCCGCGTAGTTGGACCGGGTCCTTGTTCACGGTCCACAGCTCGTGGTTGCCGGGGGTCCAGATCACGTGGGCGAAGCGTTCCGCGAGCAGTGCGAGCGCCCACCGGATGTCCTCGGGCTGCTCCGCCACGTCGCCCGCGACGATCAGCCAGTCCGCGCCGGACGTCGGGTGCAGGGACTCCACGACGGGCCGGTTGTCGGTCACCGCCGCGTGCAGGTCGCTCACGGCCAGCAGACGGCCCGCGCCCTGCTGTGGGTGCCCGTCGCCGGGGGAGGGAACGGCGGCGGGAGCACCGTGCGGTGCGGGGTCGCTCGGAGGAGGCATGGGCGCTGATTCCCGATCTGTCGGCAGTGGTCCGGCTCCGTCCGCACGGTGGGGAGCCGCTGGGAACGTAGCCTCTCACGCTCCCCTCGCGGTTCCCCCGGGGTTTCGGACGGCGGGCACGTCGGCCGGGGCGGGGTCGCGGCCGGGGGGCGTGTCGTCAGCCGGGGTCCGCCCGGCGGGAGTTCAGTTCGTTCACCGCACCGAGCGCGTCGCCGACCGTCGTGTAGTCGACGGCGATGAAGGTGACCGGACTGCCGCGCTCCGCCTCGCACGCCCGGGCCCGTTCCAGGACCCGGTCGCGGGTGTTGACGCGGCCGGCGTCCAGACGGCTGCCGCCCGCGTTCGTGATGAAGTGGTTGAGGAGGAAGAGCCGCTTTCCGGTGCCGCCCCGGTGCGGCGCGCAGGTCATCTCGGAGGGGCTCCGGAAGGCGAACGGGGTCTCCATCCCGTACCGGTAGAAGTTGCGGTACCAGGGCGCCGGACCGTCGGCCTTCTCGGCGAACACCACCAGTCGTCGGCCGCTGTCGATCATCTCCTCCAGGGTGGGCCACGGGGCGTCCGGGTCCGCCGAGGGGGTGTGCAGGAGGTCGTCCAGGCCGGCGGCGCGGAACGCCTCCTCGGTGTCCTCGGGGCTGATGTCGTCCTGGAAGATGAGCGTCACGATCTCGGTGGGGTGGGCGCGCAGCCAGTCGCCGATGTCCTCCAGTGCCGGGACCAGTTCGATGGCCCCGGCGCGGCAGACTCCGTGGCAGAGCCACAGGCCCTCGCGCGGCGGGTTCGCGCTGTCGATGGCGCCGGAGATCAGGCGCCGCTGCTCGGGGGTGAACTCGGGGGAATCGAGGCATGCGGCGATGTCCTGCGGGCTCTCCCAGCGGTACGTGTCGAGCTGGAGGGCCCGGACGCCCGTGTTGAGCTGGGTGGTGATGTCGGGGTCCTGGAGGGGGCCGATGAACCGGTCGGCGGTGGTGGACATGGCGTTGTGCGCGGTGAGGTAGGCGGCTTCGTCGTAGCGCAGTTCGCACAGGCGGCTGCTGCCCAGGCACTGGCGGGGTGCGGACGGGCCGAACACGGGCGGCACGACCAGTACGCCGGCCAGTGCGGCGCAGGCCACGCCCGCCGCCGTCGTGCGCACCGCCGTCGGGGTCGGCATCCGGCCCGGGCGCACCAGCAGAGCCCAGCCGCCGCCCGTGAGGAGTACGCCGCCGAGGAGGGCCGTGAGGGCGGCGCTCAGCCCGGTGGCCGCCATCTGAGCCACGGCGTTGCGCTGGAGGTCGTCGACGAGCGCGGAGACGCTCGGGGCCCAGGAGGACGGGACGGCGAGAAGGCGGCCCCCGGTGATCAGCCGGGCCACGAGCACGGCGGCGGCGGTCAGGACTCCCGCGCAGGCGAGCGCCTGTCCCAGCCGCATCAGCCGTCGGGGCGGGGCGGCGGGGCCGGTGAACCAGAGTGTCACGAGAGCGGCCAGGGCCAGGGTGACGGCGAGGGCCTGGAGGTGGGTCAGGAGCCGGATGTGGTCACGTGCCTCTTCCAGGGCCGTGAGGTCGTTACCGGCGGCGGTCAGGGTGTGGGTGAGGTCCCACGTACCGTCCTGGAGGGTGGTACGGAGGTCGGCCACCGCGCTCCGTGAGCCGTCGGAGAGAGCGGCGGCCGCGGTGGCCGCCAGCGCGGTCGACACGTCCCCCTCCCCCAGGGCCACCTCGATCTCGGGGCGCAGCGCCGCCCGTTCCTGCTCGGGGACGGCTGTGAGGAGGGCGTCGGTGGCGCGGTCCGCCTGGTCCTCGGTGAGCGGCAGCGCGGGCAGCTCGGGGGCCCGGCCCTCCTTGAGGGCGTCGAGCGCCGTGGCGAGGTCGGCGGTGAACCGTTCGAAGTCCGGCCGGTCGCTGCCCTGGATATGGGCCACGAGGTCGCCGAAGTAGACGCGTGCGAGGTCGGCGAGGTTCTCCAGCACCGGGGCCAGGTCGATGGTCAGCCGGAGCTCGTCGCGGTCGCCGCGCAGATAGCCGGTCATCTCGTCGATCTGCTGTTCGGTCAGGGCCCGGACCGTGGCGGGCGGGAGCACGACCTTGATGTTCGACGTCACCAGCGCCTCGGGCACGGGCAGGTGCGCGAGCAGGTCGCGGGTGACGGGTGAGATATCCGGGTCGACGAGCACCTCGCTGTAGAGACGGTCGTAGGCCGACTCCTCGTCCAGCACCGCCTGGTAGAAGCCGGGCGAGGCGACCGTGGAGCGGACGGTCGAGGTCAGGGCGACCGTCGTCACGCACAGGACAGCCAGCAGGAAGGCGAGCGCCGGCACGAGACGGCCGGACCGGCGCGGGGACGCGGAGCCCGGCACGGGCCTGGCCGGGTTCGCGGTCGGTTCGGCGCTCACCCGCCCAGCCTATGCGGAATATCAGCTTCTATGCATGAATGATGAGATTCAGGAGCTGAGGAGCCCGCTGTGCACTCCGTCCACCTGGCCGTGCTGATGACGAGTCACGACCGCCGCTCGCGCACTCTCTCCGCGCTGCGCGCCCTGGAGGAGCAGCGCGGGCTCCCCGCCGGGACGACGCTGGGCGTGCATCTCGTGGACACCGGCAGCACCGACGGTACGCCGGAGGCGGTCCGGCTGTGGCATCCGACGGTGGAGGTCATGTCCGTGGGCGCTGACGTCCCCCGCAACCAGGCGCTGCGCATCGCGAGCCGCAACAGCCGCAGCGGCGGCGGGGGCGGCGGCACGCTCGATGTGGCACCGGGCGGACCGAGCCATCCGTGGACGCATCAGCTGTGGCTGGACGACGGGGTCGAACTCTTCCCGGACGCCCTGGTGACGCTGTTGCGCACGGCGGACGCGGCCGAGTCCGCAGCGGTCGTCGTCGGCGCGGTGCGGAACGCGTACGGGGACACGGTGTGCTCCGGGCGGCGGGGCAGGTCTCTGGCGCTCGTCGAGCCCGGCGAGCACCGGCCCGAGCCCTGCGACACGTACGACGGGCAGGTGGTCCTGCTGTCCCGTGCCGTGTACGACCTCGTCGGGGACCCCGACAAGGCCTTCCGGCACCGGATGGGCGACTACGACCACGGCTGTCGCGCGCGGCGGGCCGGTGTGAGCGCGTTCGTTGCCCCGGGGCACGCCGGCGAGTGCGTGGGCGGACCGGACGCTCCCGCCTCCCGGGAGCCGGGGATCGGCGTCCGGGAGGCGCTGCGCCGGGTGACCTCCGCGCGGGAGCTGCCGCCCCGCCAGTGGTGGGTGTACTGCCTGCGGCACACCTGGCCGTGGGCGCCGTATCTGATGGTCGCTCCGTACGCGCGCACCGCGGCCCGCGCCGCCCTCGGCCGATGGCGGGG
>NZ_NEUE01000185.1 GCF_002910905.1 Streptomyces sp. SM11
CGGGAAGGGGGCGGCCAGTCTGCTGCGCGAGGCCCTGTCCACGGTGCGGGCCATGGGCACCACCGCGCAGATCGTCGTACGGGCCGACTCGGCGTACTTCTCGCACAAGGTCGTCGACGTCTGCCGCAAGGCCGGCGTGCGCTTCTCCCTCGCGGTCGCGGTGAAGAAGACCATCCGCACCGCGATCGAGCAGATACCCGCCGACGCCTGGACGGCGATCGCATACACGAACGCGATCTGGGACAGCGAGGAAGACCGCTGGATCTCCGACGCGGAGATCGCCGAGATCCCCTTCACCGCGTTCACCAGCAAGAAGAAGACCTTCCACACCACGGCCCGCTTGATCGTGCGCCGGGTCAAGCGGCTGAACCCGAAGTCGGTGCCCGACGGGCAGGCCGAACTGTTCGGGGTCTGGCGCCACCACGTCATCTTCACCGACAGTCCGTTCGTCCTGGCCCGGGCCGAGCCGATGCACCGCGAACACGCCTGCGTGGAGCAGGTCTTTGCCGATCTGGAGGACTCCGCCCTCGGCCACCCGCCCTCGGGGAAGTCCACCGCGAACGCCGCCTGGCTGACCCTGGCGGCCGCCGCCCACAACCTCACCCGCGCCGCCGGCCGCCTCGCCTCGGTCTTCCACGCCAAGGCGCGGACCGGCACCATCCGCCGGCACCTGATCCACATCCCGGCCCGCCTCGCCACCCGCGCCCGCACCATCACCCTGCACCTCCCCGAACGCTGGCGCTGCGCCGACGACTTCACCGACCTGTGGACGGCCACCGGACAACGCGCCCAGACCTGACCCGCCGGACCGACCGCCCGCCCACGACCCGAAAGACCTCGGAGAACCCGCCACCGGAACGGCCATCCGGAAAACACCACTGCCCAAATCCGAGAATCCACCCCGAAAGCAATCCACCGCGCAATCAGAGATCACGCGGTGGATCGAGGCTCAGCTTCAGGAGCCCTTGTCCTTCTTCCGCAGAGACTGCGGCTTATGCACAGCGGTTCGGCCGGACTTTTCACTCTCAACCTCATACTGCGGTTCTGCTTCCGATGCATTGACCGTGCGTCCCGCGACCTCACCGCGCTCCGTGATCTTTCTCTTCACCTTGCCGGGAACGGTCTGCCCGTGACTGCTCCAGGAGACTGAGTCCCCCTTCTTGAGTTTCTTGCCTTTCGCCATGATGTGCACGCTCCCTGATTGTCATCCGCCCACGGCGGCCATAGACGCTGTTGCGCCCGTCGCGGCCCCACGCATTCCGGCACGATCGCAGCAGGCACAGGGTGCGAAGCCAGACAGTGCTCAAGTCGCGGCGTTCCGTGGGCTGAGATAGGTTCCTTGTTGACAGCGTCAGTGTTTCGGCAACCGGGCTGTGCCGAGAAAGAACACAGCCCCGATCCGGTGGGCAGAGCCCCCATCGGGTGTGTGCGGAGCGGGCACCCGTCACGTGGGCCATTCGGGCGTGGTGGCCGCCGTCCTGTCGTGTCCGAGGTGTTTCTCCTCCGGGATTGGGCGGCTGGCGTGATCGTCTCTGATCAGTGCCAGCTTCCGCGCGGTGCGAACTCCTGATCGGCAGTGTGCACGAACGCATGCGAACGGGGTACGCGCAGCGGGGTATCGAGTCGTTCGTCATCACCACTGATCTCGGAAAGGCGTGAGATGGGCCGTTCCCAGCCCACGGAGCACTCGTTCGGCGAGCCTTCGCAACCGGCCGGCAAGTCGAAGGAGCACCGCCAGCCTGGCCCGTCGTCCGAGGACGCGCAGGTCGTCGACGCGGATGTGGTCCATGCTGTCCTGAGTACCACACGGGCAGTGCTGAGTGAACGGGTCGCCGAGGCAGGTGAGCACGACGTCTTGTTCTCCGAGGAGTTGGCGCGGCGGGTCGCCGACTTCACGCTCGACGGCGGCAAGCGCATGCGGCCTCGCCTTCTGTGGTGGGGAATGCGCGCGTGCGGTGCGGCGGAGACCGCGGCCGCTCTGCGGCTCGGGGTGGCGCTGGAGCTGATCCAGACCTGCGCACTGATCCACGACGATGTGATGGACCGCTCGCGACTGCGCCGGGGGCAGCCTGCCGTACACGTCGGTTTGGCAGAGCATGCGGGGCTCTCGCCGCATTCCGATCGGGGGTCCGCGTTCGGTTCCTCTGCGGCCGTGCTGGCAGGGGATCTTGCACTGGTCTGGGCCGATGACACGGTGGCGGAGACCGTGCTGTCCGCCGCCCAGCGTCGGAGAATCGGCACCCTCTGGCGGGCCATGCGGACCGAGATGGTCGCCGGGCAGTATCTTGATCTGCACGGCCAGGTCAGCGGTGGGTCCTCAGTGGTGCAAGCCTTGCGGACCGCCTCGCTCAAGAGCGCCTCGTACTCCGTCGAGCGGCCTCTAACGCTCGGCGCCGCCCTCGCGGGAGCCGATGAGCGGACCACCGAAGCCCTGAGTGCCGCCGGCCGGTGCGCCGGTCTCGCCTTCCAGCTGCGGGACGATCTGCTCGGGGTCTTCGGTAATCCGGGGGTGACCGGGAAGCCGTCCGGCGACGACATCCGGGAGGGGAAGCCGACCTACCTGCTGGCTGTCGCTCGGACGTGGGCTGAAGCTGCGGGCGACGAAGAAGCGCTGGCCGTCCTCAGCCGGGTCACGGGCAACGCCGACCTGACGGAGGACGATCTCGCTGACGTGCTGGGCGTCTTTGAGGTGACGGGGGCGCGCGCCCATGTGGAGCGGGAGGCGGAGCGGCTTCACGACCACGCCGTTCATCGTCTGGGACAGGCCGTTGACGTGGAGGCGCACGGCGGCCGTCAGCTGCTCGGTCTGCTGCGCACGGTCTCCGGAGACTGGTCCGGTCACTCCGCGCTCCACACCGGCGAAACGGACGGGGCGGCAGCCGCCGCCCGGCTCCTGACTGCGGCCGAAGGGGGCAGCCCCAGGTGATTACGGTCAAGGGGCCCGTCGACCATGTGGTGGTGGTCGGTGCCGGTCTGGCAGGTCTGGCCGCTGCGCTCCACCTGCTCGGCGCGGGCCGCAGCGTCACGGTCGTTGAGCGGGAAGGAGTCCCAGGCGGCCGGGCCGGGCTGCTGGAGACGGGCGGCTTCCGGATCGACACCGGGCCGACCGTACTGACGATGCCCGATCTGGTGGAGGAGGCCTTCGCCGCGGTCGGGGAGCCGATGGCCGACCGGCTGGAGCTGATCCGGCTGGATCCCGCCTACCGGGCCCGGTTCGCCGATGGATCCCAGCTCGACGTGCACACCGATGGTGCGGCGATGGAGGCCTCTGTCGAGCAGTTTGCGGGTGCCCGGCAGGCGGTCGGATACCGGCGCCTGCGGATCTGGCTGGAGCGCCTGTACCGGGTGCAGATGCGTCGTTTCATCGACGCCAACTTCGACTCGCCGTTCCAGCTCGTCCACCCGGACCTCGCCCGGCTCGCCGCTCTCGGCGGTTTCGGCCGGCTCGATGCGCGGATCGGGCACTTCGTCTCGGACGAACGGCTGCGCAGGGTGTTCTCCTTCCAGGCGCTGTACGCGGGTGTGCCTCCTGCACGGGCGCTGGCCGCGTACGCGGTCATCGCCTACATGGACACGGTGGCTGGGGTGTACTTCCCTCGGGGTGGCATGCACGCGCTGCCCCGTGCGATGGCGGACGCGGCAGCCGACGCAGGGGCGTCCTTCCGTTTCGGGCAGAGCGTGACCCGGCTGGAGCGCTCGGGTGACCGGGTCACTGCGGTCGTCACCGACCAGGAGCGCATCGCTTGCGACGCGGTGGTCCTGACGCCCGATCTGCCCGTCAGCTACCGGCTGCTAGGCCGCAGCCCGCGTCGGCCGCTTCCTTTGCGGCACTCGCCGTCCGCGGTGATCCTGCACGCGGGCACAGACCGCACCTGGCCGGGTCTGGCGCACCACACCATCTCGTTCGGCACGGCCTGGAAGAGCACGTTCCACGAACTCACCCGCTCCGGGGAGCTGATGTCGGATCCCTCGCTCCTCATCACCCGTCCCACCGCGAGCGATCCCTCTCTCGCACCTCCAAGTAGGCACCTTCACTACGTGCTGGCTCCCTGCCCGAACACCGAGGTCGGGCCTGGTGTACGGGAGTGGCGCGAGCTGGGGCCCCGCTACCGGGACGAGCTGCTGGCCGAGCTGGAGCGCCGCGAGATGCCCGGGCTCGGCGCGGCGATCGAGGAGGAGGGGCTGGTCACTCCGGTCGACTGGACCGCCCGGGGCCATGCGGCGGGCACCCCGTTCTCCGTGGCCCATACCTTCCCTCAGACCGGCCCGTTCCGGCCGGGCAACCTGGTGCGGGGCACGGTCAACGCCGTCCTTGCGGGCTGTGGCACCACGCCCGGCGTCGGCGTGCCGACCGTCCTGATCTCCGGGAAACTGGCGGCGCAGAGGATCACCGGCCCGCCCTCCGTTCCGCGACCCCGCCCGAGAGGTTCTGCCGCATGACCGCCCGTGAACTGGATGCCGCGGGCATCCGCGACCCCGCCCTCCGAGCCGCGTACACCCGCTGCCGCGGTCTCAACGCTCGTCACGGCAAGACGTACTTCCTCGCGACCCGGCTCCTTCCCGTCGACCGTCGGCCCGCTGTTCACGCCCTGTACGGCTTCGCCCGCTGGGCCGACGACATCGTCGACGATCTCGGCAGCACGGCCACCCCCGGGGAGCGCGCCCGGGCCCTGGTGGCGCTGGAGGCCCAGTTGGCCGCAGGGTTGCGGCACGGGCGGACCACCGAGCCGGTGATCCGCGCGCTCGCCGACACGGCGGGGCGGTACGGCATCGCGCATCAGCACTTCACCGACTTCCTGTCCTCCATGCGCAGCGATCTGACGGTCGGCGGGTATGCCTCGTACGAGGAGCTCGGCCGGTACATGCACGGTTCGGCCGCGGTGATCGGTCTTCAGATGCTGCCGGTGCTCGGGACGGTGGGGCCGCGTGAAGAGGCGGCGGTGCACGCGGCCGCGCTCGGAGTCGCCTTTCAGCTGACCAACTTCCTGCGGGACGTGGGCGAGGACCTGGACCGGGGACGGCTCTACCTGCCGTCTGAGCTGCTGGCGGCGTACGGGGTGGACCGGGAACGCTTCGAGTGGAGCCGGAGGGCGGGGACTCGAGACGGCCGGATCACCGATGTCCTGCGGGCCGCCGCAGCCCACAACCGGGCCGTCTACCGGGCCGCCCTGCCCGGGATCGCGATGCTCGACCCGGTCTCGCGGCCCTGCATCCGTACGGCGTTCGTGCTCTACAGCGGCATCCTCGACGCGATCGAGGCGGACGGGTACGCGGTCCTGCACCGCCGGGCGGTCGTCCCACGGCGGAGACGGGCCGCCGTGGCACTGGACGGACTGGCCCGGGCGGTCGCCGTGCGCACCGTGGGGCGGCGCCGGGAGAGGCCGGTCGCGGGTACGCGCTTTTTCACAGCCTCCCGTACACGGGTGGCCGAGACCGCGAGCGCGGTGCGGAAGGAGACCGTATGAGCCCCGCGACAGGGCGTCCCAGGCGCATACCGCTACAGCTGCGGTCCGCACCCGTGCCGTGGGAGCGGCAGGCGCCGACGTGGCGGGACGCAAAACCGGCGCTGATCGCACAGGCCCTGAAGCGTGCGCAGAGCCGGCCTTCCGGCAACTGGTACGTCATCGGCGCCTCGCGCGGTCTTCCTCCCGGCCGGACGCTCGGGGTCACGGTCGGCTCCACCGAAGTGGTGGCCTGGCGCGACGGCGCGGGCAAGCTCCGCGCGGGCCCCGGGGCGTGCCCGCATCTGGGGGCGCCCCTGCGCGACAGCCCGGTCCGCTGCGGCACGCTGGTCTGCCACTGGCACGGACTGGCCCTGGACGGCGGGCCGTTCGCCGGGTGGGAGCCCTACCCGGCCTTTGACGACGGGGTGCTCCTCTGGGTGCGGCTCGACGGCCTGGGCCAGGAGCCCCCTTCGGAACTGCCGTACGTACCGGCCCGGCCCGGGGTCCGGGGGGCTGTGGAGACGGTTTACTCGGGCGTCGGCCGCTGCGAGCCGGAGGACGTGGTGGCCAACCGCCTCGACCCGTGGCACGGAGCATGGTTCCACCCGTACTCCTTCGTGGACCTGACGGTCACCGGAACGCCCGCCGACCGCCCGGAGGACGACGACGGGTTCACCGTCGACGTGTCGTTCAAGGTGGCTGGACGCTTGGTCGTGCCGGTGCGGGCCCGGTTCACGGCGCCCGAGCCCCGTACGGTCGTCATGCACATCGTCGAGGGCGAGGGCGCGGGGTCCGTGGTGGAGACGCACGCCACGCCCCTTGCTCCGGACGCGCAAGGGCGGCCCCGCACCGTCGTGACGGAAGCGCTGGTCGCGGCGTCGGACCGGCGCGGGTTCGCCGTGGCCCGGGCGGCCGCGCCGCTGCTGCGCCCCCTGATGCGTGCCTCGGCCGGGCGGTTGTGGCGGGATGACCTGGCGTACGCGGAGCGGCGCTGGCAGCTCCGCGACAGCGGACAGTTCCCGGGCTGACGAGCGGGCGGTGCGGGCCCCTTTCGTGAGG
This sequence comes from Streptomyces sp. SM11, assembly GCF_002910905.1. Lineage (GTDB taxonomy): Bacteria > Actinomycetota > Actinomycetes > Streptomycetales > Streptomycetaceae > Streptomyces. The sequence continues at coordinate 6,504 of NZ_NEUE01000185.1, forward strand.
CCCCGCACCGCCCCTCCGTCAGGAGGGCCCCAGTGCCGCGAGCCCGCGCAGGACGGCCGACCGTCCCATGCGCGGTACGGTCCACAGCGTCTGCCCGCGTACGCCCCACGCTTCCAGCAGGGCGTTGGCTGCGAGGAACCCGCTCGTTGCCGCGCGTTCCATCAGAGCCACCGGCAGATCGGTGCGGACCATGTCTCCCGCCACGGTGACGGCGGGGTCGGGGCTGCGCACGCCCGGCCGGTCCCTGTAGCCGCCCACGGGGAACATCGGGCAGTCCGCCCGCCACTCGTGACGCTCATCGAGGATGCGGGCGCTGCGGGTCTCCGGGAAGACCTGATGCAGTTGCCGCAGCGCGGCGTGCTGTACGGCGGACCGGTCGGCGTCCGGTGGGACGGCGTAGGCGTGGAGTTCGAGGACCGAGCCCCTGGTGCGACTGGCCCAGCGGGCAGCCTCACCCTCCCAGCGGTTCAGGACGCTCACGTTGTCCAGCGGTCCGTAGCCGCTGGTGCCCAGGAAGCCCGGCCGGTCCCGCGCCACGGGGCGGTCGAGCCAGAGCCGTGAGACGAGGAACGGCGGTGCGGTGCGCAGCCGGGCGATGCGTGAGCGCCAGTCGGCGTCGCCCAGGTCCGGGGAGGCGGCGACGACGCGGCGCAGGCCGCCGCTGTCCAGGGCGAGGACGAGGGCGTCGTGGCGGTCGGTGCCGTCGTCGGTGGCGATGTCGAGGCCGCTGCCGAGCAGGGGACGCACCTCGCGGACGGGGCACCCGGTCCGCACCCGGACGCTGTGGCTTTCGAGGTGGCGGTGCAGCGGATCCCACAGGGCGGTCGGGAACGGTTCGTCGGGGACGTCGAAGAGCAGGCCCTCGCTGGAGCCGAGGAAGTAGATGTGGAACATCAGCACCAGTTCGGCCGCCGATAGTTCACGCGGGTCGGCAAAGAAGCTGCGCGAGAACACCTCGAACGCCAGGTGGTGGGCAGCCTCGGGGAAGCGGATGCGGTTGAGGAAGTTGGTGGCGCTGATGGAGTCGATCCGGTCGTAGACCTCGGGCACCCGCACATCCAGCAGCGGCAGAGCCGCCCTCGGGTTCATCCGGATCAGGTCCCGCAGGCCGAAGGTGGGGCTGAGGGCGACGAATCCCATCGCGCTCAGCGGAGGCGTGCGCGGGATCCGGGCGAAGCTGTCGTGCAGGCCGGAGCTGTGCCGCAGTGGGTAGTCGGGCAGCCGGGTCAGCGAGCCGAGGTCCGGGTCGATTCGGCGCAGCAGGCCGCGGAGGTTGTAGTACTGCCGGAAGAAGGCGTGGAACCCGCGGCTCATCGTCACGGTGGTGCCGTCGGCGAGCTCGGTGGGCCATCCCGCCAGCCGTCCGCCCAGGCCCGGTTCGCGCTCGTACAGCGTGACGCGCGCGCCGCGTTCGGCCAGCAAGGTGGCCGCCGCGATCCCGGCGATTCCGCCGCCGACAACGGCCACCGTGGGGGCCTCTCCGGTGAACCGGGGGCGGCCGGCGTGGGCCGGCACGAGCGCCGCCTGCCGGTCCCGGCCACGCCGGTCGTCCCTGCCGCCACCCCGCAGGAGGATCACGGCCCCTCCCCCGCGCCCGCGGTGGTACGGGCGGTGAAGGTGTGGGTGATCCCGGTCTGCCAGCCGGGCAGCGGCGACACGCGTACGTCGGCGAAACCGGCCCGGCGAAGCCGCTGGGCGAAGGCGGGCGCGGTGTCGAACCGGGTGACGCTGTCCCGGAGGTGGCGGTAGAGCTCGGCGTCCCCGGCGAGCCGTCCGGCGGGCTGGATGATGACCGTGCAGACCGCGTTCCAGACGGCACGGTGGACGGTTGATCCGCTGAGCGTGTAGTCGTGGACGGCAATGCGGCCGCCAGGGACGAGCAGGTTACGTACCAGGTCGAGGGTCTTGTCTGGGTCACCGAGGTTGCGGAAGAGGTATCCGGCGAACACCGCGTCGAAGGAGCCGGGTCGCAGCCGGTCGGCCAACTCCTCCACCGGCGCGTGCACGAAGTCGACGCCGCCCAGCCCGCTCTTGGCCTTCGCCCGGTCCAACATGCCGCCGGAGGCGTCGACGCCGGTGATCCGGGCGTGCGGGGCAGCGGAGAGAAGGGCTGCTGTGGAGGCGCCCGTGCCGCATCCCAGGTCGAGCACGCTCAGTCCGCATCCTTCCTCCGCCAGTCCCAGCCGGCGTGCCGATCGGCGCAGATGCGCGTGGTAGCCGGGGCTGGCCGCGACGAGGCGGTCGTAGGCGGCGGATCCGCGGTCGAAGGCCGCGGACAGTGCGTCACCGCGCAACAGGGTCATGGGGTGCTCTCTTCGTGGTCGGTCGGGGAGATAGGTGAGGGGGACGCCAAGGTGGCAGGTTGTTCACGCCGGGGTCTGACGGGGAGTTCGACGACGGTGCGCAGCATGGGAACCACCGGTGTCCGCAGGCCGATCAGCAGGTCCTCATGCAGCCGCGAACTGCCGTCCATGAATCGCAGCAGCCGCTCGGCGGGAACGCCGCGGAAGAGGCGGTTGAAGAAGTCAGCGCCTTCCACCCGGCCAGCGTCCAGAGCCCGCAGCATCACCGCGTCCATCGCTCGCGCCCGTCGCCCGTACGGCAGAGGCATGCGCAGCGGCCGTCCGGCGCGCAGCTGGGCGGCGATGGCTCGGCTCTGCCGTTGCACGGCGGCGAAGGTGTAGCCGGTGGAGGGCCGGGTCGCGCCTCCGGCCGTGCCGATGCGGAACACCGAACGCCCCTGCCGGTACGAGAAGTGACCGTCCGTCATCGGGATGACGCCGTGCTCCTGCGCCGTGACGCGGAGTTGCCCCAGTTTCATGATTCTGCCGGTGTAGTTGTACAAGGCTCGCCGGTAGCCGTCAGTGTTCAGCGGGGAGGCGGAGAACTCGGTGTACTCAACCAGCGCCGTATGCGCATCCAGAGGCAGGACATAGCCGAACGAGAGCCCATGGGCGGGCTGCGGCGTACGGAAGTCCATCAGGTCCGCGGTAGCCGGATCGAACAGGGGTCGCTCGGTGCGGACGAACCAGCCGGTGAAGTGCTGGAGGAGGGTGGTGCGAGCAGGGGGCAGGCGAGGGGGCGGGCGGGAGTCGAAGACGAGGCGGCCGCGCACGAGGACGCTTTCGCCGTGCGCGTCCCGCGTCAGGACCTCGCCACCGTCGGACGGGACGTCGCGTACGGCGCTCACGTCCGCCTCGATCCGGCACAAGGCCGCCGTGCGAGACAACCGCTGCTCGACCAGCGCTTCGAAAGCGTCCGACCGCAGCATCTTGTAGCGCAGCTGTCCGAGCCGGGACACGGTGCAGGACCCGTCGGCCGCCCGGACTCGCAGCTGCCGCCAGGAGGCAGCCAGACACGAGTCATAGTCGCCTCCCGGCGGCTCCCAGAAGCACCAGGTCCGGGGCGGCGCCCGAAGCGGCCCCGGCGGGGCATCGACAAGGGCGACCGACAGCGGCGTGGCCCTGCCAGGGGCGCTCAAGTGGTACGCCAGACTCAGCCCGGCCGCTCCGGCCCCCACGATGACGATATCGAAGTCAGCAGGCACGGCTCCCTCTCGGTCGGACGAACCCCCGCTGATGTGCGAACCCGCCAGCAGGCCGGGCGAGATGCTTGCTCTCCGACCGTATCCCGCTAGCCGATACCGGACCCAGCCTGAGCTGCGGCTCCCACCTGAGTGGCGGAAAGGCCCGTCGAGGTCGGCAGCCTCCTCCCGCCTGACCGATGGCTCGCCGCTCAAACCTGCCACTCGTAAGCCGAGCCCGGAGAACGGTCAACCTTCGCTGCGACGGGTCATGTGGGTCTCGTTGCCGTGATCCGGCTACCCGGCCACACCGACGATGTGACCGTGCAAGACAGTTGGCCCGAAGGGCCATCTCCGCGCTCACCACGGAGGGACCCCGCAGACGTCCCGGCAGGTCAGGGGGTGGGCGAGGCCTCGGTGAGCGCCATCCAGTCTCGGACCGTCTCGTAGTGCGAGCCGCTCGCCGTGCTTGTAGCCACTGCTTCAGCGTCCTCGGCGGAGCACGGCGTCCCTGCTCAGGTGAGCAGGATCAGTGGCCACGCAGGCCCAGCGCCGGCCGGCTCGTCGTCGAAGGCAGTCCAGTCCCAGGGGCCGCCGAACCGCCATGCCCGGCCCGCGGCGTCGGCGACCTCGTCGCCCACCTGGAGAGACGCATACGGACGCATCAGCAGTTCGAAGGCGAAAGGGATACCGTCACCGGGGTGGATGGTGTACCCCGAGCCATCGAGATGACTGTCATCTGGGAACTCGCGATAGGACAGGCCTCGGCGCAGCGCAGTCACGGTCCGGGTGGGACGCGGCAGCCACACCTGAGGTGCCTCGAAGTTCCCGGACAGGGACCCCATAGGGTTGCCCTGAACAGGAAACGAGGAAGTAGAAGTGGCACCACCCAGTAAGTATTCACCGGAGTTCCGCGAGGAAGCTGTACAGATCGCTCTCCGGTCCAGCAAGACCATCTCCGAGACAGCTCGTGAGCTCGAAATCAATCCGGAGACCCTCCGAGGCTGGGTGAAGAAGCACCAGAAACAGCATGAGCCGGCTGCCGATGCGGAACTGTCGTTGAGCGAACGGGCTCGCCTTAAGGAACTCGAACGACGCATTCGCGAAGTCGAGATGTAGAACGTCTTCCTGAAAAATGCGCGGCGCGCTTCGCGAAGGATCCCGGTAGCAAGCAAGTACGAGTTCATCGATGAGATGCGGCTCGACACGGTGGAGTACGCATATAGCGTCGAGTTCATGTGCGATCACCTCGACGTGTCCAGATCCGGCTACTACAGCTGGCGCGGCCGCCCGGAATCCGCGACGGCCCAGCGGCGCGACAATGTGAAGCTGCTCATCCGTAAGGCATTCGACGATGCTGACAGCACGTACGGCTACCGGCGCGTCCACGCCCAGCTGCACCGCTGGGGCCATACCGCGGGCCTGGAGCTGGTCCGCCGGCTCATGCGCGAGCTGGGCCTTGAGCCCTGCCAGCCGAAGCCGAAGCCGAAACGCTTCGGCCTCACCCAGCACGCACCCGGCCCGGTACCGGATCTCGTCGGCCGGAACTTCACTGCCGACGCGCCGGGAGTGAAACTTGTCGATGATATCACCTACATTTCGACCGGAGAGGGGTGGCTGTATCTGGCGACCGTCATCGACTGCTGCACCAAGGAAGTCATCGGGTACGCGATGGGCGACCACTATCAAACCCCTCTCATATCCCGGGCCATCCGCAATGCGGCACGGAACAGAAAGTTCACGCCAGGTGCAATATTCCACTCCGATCGTGGAAGTAACTACATGTCAGCCGAGTTCGGGAAGACGCTGGGTCAGCTCGGGCTCCGCAAATCAGCCGGCCGCACCGGAATCTGTTTCGACAACGCCATGGCCGAGTCGTTCTTCAGTGTCCTGAAGAACGAACGTGTATCACGGATGACTTACCTGACCCGCGAGGCAGCCCGGCAGGACATCACCCGCTACATCGAATTCTGGTACAATCACAAACGCCTTCACTCGGCAGTTGGCTACCGTCCTCCGCGCGAAGTACACGCCGAGCATCAGAAGTTGCGAATCGCCGCGTGAAATCAACGGCCGA
>NZ_NEUE01000186.1 GCF_002910905.1 Streptomyces sp. SM11
GGGGCCCGTATTTCAATAAGTGCTCGGCAGAGGAGTGTTGGTGGGAGGCTGAGATATGACTCCGTGTCTGTCAGGCCGCGTTGCCGTTCGTGCTCTGCGGGCCAAGTTCGATCAGATCCTGCCGCACTTCGATGAGCGCCGGCGTCGGTTGTACCTGGCCAGTGAGGCGACGGCCCTCGGCCGTGGCGGGATCGTCCGGGTCGCCGCCGCCTCCGGCACCAGCACTGCAACCATCGCGCGAGGTATGGCCGAGTTGGCCGGTTGCTCAGCACCGACCTTGCGGGTCCGGGCTCCAGGTGCCGGCCGCAAGCGGCTGACAGACACCGACCCTGGTCTGCTGCCCGCGCTGGAGTCGCTGATCGAGCCGCACACCCGAGGCGACCCCGTCTCCCCCTTGCGGTGGACCACGCTGTCGTTACGGGTCCTGGCCTCGACCCTCACCGCACAGGGCCACCCGGTCAGCGCTTCAGCTGTCGGACACCTGCTGCACACCCTGGGCTACAGCCTGCAGGGAACCGCGAAGACAACAGAGGGCATCAGCCATCCGGACCGCGATGCCCAGTTCACCCACCTCAATGCCACGGCCGCCGCGTTCCTCGACGATACCCAGCCGGTGATCAGCGTCGACACCAAGGCCAAGGAATGGCTCGGCAACCGGGACCGGCCCGGTCGCACCTGGCGACCGGGCAAGAACGCGATCAAGGTGGACTGCCACACATTCACCACCAACGAGCTGAACCGCCCCGGGTTCGGTAGAGATCTCAGATTGTGGTTGTGACCTGGGGTTTCGTGAGTTCGGTGTAGTAGTTGGTTTCGTATTCGACGGGTGGGACGTGGCCTATCTCACCGTGGAGTCTGCGGTGGTTGTACCAGTCGACCCACTCGGCAGTGGCGAGCTCAACTTGGGCGAGTGTCTTCCAGGGCCGTTGCGGCTTGATCAGCTCGGTTTTGAACAGGCCGATCGTGGACTCCATCAGGGCGTTGTCATACGCGTCGCCGACCGAGCCGATGGACGCGGCGATGCCGGCGGTCTTCAGATGTTCGGCGAGCCGGAAAGACGTGTATTGCGACCCGGCGTCCGAGTGATGTATCAACTCTCCAACTTTGACCGGCTGTTGATCGCGGTCGCGTTGCCAGAGGGCCATCTCCAGGGCGTCCAGGACGAAGACGGTCTCCTTCACGGTGGCCGCCGACCAGCCGACGATCCGGCGGGAAAAGGTATCCACGACGAAAGCGGCATAGACGACCGCTGACCAGGTCTTCACATGGGTGAAGTCCGCCACCCAGCACCGGTTCGGAGCGAGGGCGACGAAGTCGCGGTCCACCAGGTCGGGAGCCCGCTCGACCTGGCCGCCGGGGATCGTGGTGATGATCCGCTTGCCTCGTACCGCGCCCTGAATGCCGAGCTCGCGCATCAGGCGCTCGACGGTGCAGCGGGCCACCGCATGGCCCTGCCGGTTCAGTTCGCGCCAGACCTTCCGGGCTCCGTAGACTCGGTAGTTGGACGTGTAGACCTTCTGGATCTTCTCCTTGAGGTCCGTGTCGCGCACGCGGCGGGCGGAGGGCGTCTCGAGGCGTTTCTTGTGGGCGTAATACGTAGATGGGGCAATCTTGCAGTCGTGCTCAGTGAGCGTCCTGCAGATCGGCTCGACCCCGCCGAAGCGGTCCCGGTACTCGTCGATGAACGCTACGAGCGTGTGTGTGGCCGGTCGAGCTCGGCCGCGAAGAAACTCGCCGCGGCTTTCAGGATCTCGTTCGCCCGCTTCAGCTCGGCGTTCTCCTTCTTCAACGCCTTGAGCTGGGCAGACTCCTCCGTCGTCGTCCCGGGCCGCTGCCCGGTGTCGACCTCGTTCTGCTTCACCCAGTTCCGCAGCGTCTCGCGGGAACCGATGCCCAGCTTCTCCGTAACCGCCTGCAGTGCCGCGGTCTCGTTCGGGTAGTCGCCTCGGACCTCGGCGAACATGCGCACCGCGCGACGGCGCAGCTCAAGCGGGTAACGGGAAGGTCGTGCCATGACTCGAATCCTTACACGTGTTCGAGTCTCCACCAAACCCGGGGCGGTTCAAGCAGCCCATGGCGATCCCCTACGGGATCTACGACATTGCCAACAACAGCGGATGGGTCAACGTCGGCACCGACCACGACACCGCCCAGTTCGCGGTGGAGTCCATCCGACGCTGGTGGCAGCACCGCGGACGGGCGGACCACCCGAATGCCACCCGGCTCCTGATCACCGCCGACTCCGGCGGCTCCAACGACCCCCGCCGCTGGACCTGGAAGAGCAACCTTGCCACCTTCGCACGAGAGAGCGGCCTGGAGATCACGGTCTGTCACCTACCGCCGGGGACTTCGAAGTGGAACAAGATAGAACACCGGATGTTCTGTCACATCACCGCGAACTGGCGGGGGCGGCCCCTGACCAGCTACCAAGTCGTCCTCGAGACCATCGCCGCCACAACCACCAGGACCGGCCTGACCATCGGGGCCGAACTGGACACAGGCAGCTACGACCTCGGCATCAGCGTCACACCCGCCGAGTTCCACGCCCTTCCGATCACACCCAACGCCTTCCACGGTGACTGGAACTACACGCTGTCTCCCGTTCCACCGCGAGCGCCAGACGCGCCGGCAACGACACACCGGACCGACCCGGCCCTGACCGCGATGCTCACCGACCCGGCCCTGACCGGCATGTCACGAACCGCCTTCGAGCATCTGGTGGCGGTCTCGGAGCCTTTCTGGGACGCCTTGGCCGAGGCAGCATTCCAGCGACGCTTCCACCGCCCGCGCAGCTACCGCCACCCACAGACCAGCAGCGTGGACCACACCCACCGCCTCCTGGCAGCCATCCTGCGCCGCCGCAGAGCGGTGACCATGACGTTCCTGGCGCAACTACTGGGCGTCAACCGCACCAACCTGTCCATCCAGTACCAGGACGCGAAACGGCTCCTGGACATGCACCGGATCCTCGTCACGCCGATACCCGGATCGCCCGCCCGCACATTGGAACAGCTACACGCCCGAACAACCCCCGCGGAAACCCGTGACTGACAGTTATTGAAATACGGGCCCC
>NZ_NEUE01000187.1 GCF_002910905.1 Streptomyces sp. SM11
GGAATAAGACCCGTTGTCCTCAGCGTCCTCGCTGTGTAATTGCCTGCCCGGTCGCCGAAGCGACCCGTGCAGGACTTTCAAAGGAACCACCAACCTGCCGAAGCAGGCCGGGGTATCAACATATTTGGCGTTGACTTTTGGCACGCTGTTGAGTTCTCAAGGAACGGACGCTTCCTTCGGTCCCGTTTCACCGGGTCCCTCCGGGCGCTTCCCTTCGTTCTTGCGTTTCCGACTCTATCAGACTCTTTCGTGTCCGATTCCCGGTCGAAGCGAGTCAAGCAGTTTCGCTTTCCAGGTCCTCCGCTTTCGCGTTTCCCCTTTCCGGCGGTTCCAACTTTACCAGACTCTTTTACGTTCCGTTTCCGGTCCGAATTTGATTTCCGGTGGCCTGTGGAGTGGCCTTGCCTTTCGGCTGACCCGACTTTATCAGAAACTCTGAGTCGGAATACCCGCCCTGTCCGGGGATCTCCAGACGCACTAGTGTGCGCGGTGCTTCCCGTTCAGGCGGAGACGTAAACGTACTGGAGCGGGGCTCCCCGATGCAAATCGGGGAGCCCCGCTCCAGGCCAGGCGGTCGGGAGGGGTCAGACCTCGACGACGACCGGAAGGATCATCGGGCGCCGGCGGTAGGTGTCGGACACCCACTTGCCGACGACGCGGCGGACCATCTGCTGGAGCTGGTGGGGCTCCAGCACGCCGTCCTGGGCCGACTTGTCCAGGGCTTCCTGGATCTTCGGTGCGACCGCGACGAAGGCGCTGTCGTCGATGCCGGAGCCCCGGGCCTGGATGTGGGGGCCGCCCACGATCTTGCCGGAGGAGCTGTCGACCACGATGAAGACCGAGATGATGCCCTCGTCGCCGAGGATGCGGCGGTCCTTGAGGGAGGTCTCGGTGACGTCGCCGACGGAAAGGCCGTCGACATAGACGTAACCGGCCTGGACCTTGCCGACGATCTTGGCCTTGCCGTCGATGAGGTCGACGACCACGCCGTCCTCGGCGATGACGATGTGGTCCTTCGGTACGCCGGTGAGGGCGCCCAGTTCGGCGTTGGCCCGCAGGTGGCGCCATTCGCCGTGGACCGGCATCAGGTTCTTCGGCTTGCAGATGTTGTAGAAGTACAGCAGCTCGCCGGCCGAGGCGTGGCCCGAGACGTGGACCTTGGCGTTGCCCTTGTGGACGACGTTGGCGCCCCAGCGGGTCAGGCCGTTGATCACGCGGTAGACCGCGTTCTCGTTGCCCGGGATCAGGGACGAAGCGAGGATCACCGTGTCGCCCGGAACGATCCGGATCTGGTGGTCGCGGTTGGCCATCCGGGACAGAGCGGCCATCGGCTCGCCCTGCGAACCCGTGCACACCAGCACGACCTCGTCGTCCGGCAGGTCGTCGAGGGTCTTGACGTCGACGACCAGTCCGGCGGGGACCTTCAGGTAGCCCAGGTCGCGGGCGATGCCCATGTTGCGGACCATCGAGCGGCCGACGAAGGCGACCCTGCGGCCGTACTCGTGGGCGGCGTCCAGGATCTGCTGGATGCGGTGCACATGGCTGGCGAAGCTCGCCACGATGATGCGCTTCTGGGCGTTCGCGAAGACCGTGCGCAGGACGTTGGAGATGTCCCGCTCCGGCGGTACGAAGCCGGGAACCTCGGCGTTCGTGGAGTCGGAGAGGAGGAGGTCGATGCCCTCCTCGCTCAGCCGGGCGAACGCGTGCAGGTCGGTGAGACGGCCGTCCAGCGGAAGCTGGTCCATCTTGAAGTCACCGGTGGCCACGGCCAGGCCCGCAGGGGTGCGGATGGCGACGGCGAGGGCGTCCGGGATCGAGTGGTTGACCGCGATGAACTCGCAGTCGAAGACACCGAGGCGCTCGCGCTGTCCCTCGGTGACCTCAAGGGTGTACGGACGGATCCGGTGCTCCTGGAGCTTCGCCTCGATGAGCGCGAGGGTCAGCTTCGAGCCGATGAGGGGGATGTCCGGCTTCAGACGCAGCAGGTACGGGACAGCACCGATGTGGTCCTCGTGGCCGTGCGTGAGGACGATGCCCTCGATGTCGTCCAGGCGGTCCCGGATGGTGGTGAAGTCCGGCAGGATCAGGTCGATGCCCGGCTGCTCCTCCTCCGGGAAGAGGACGCCGCAGTCGACGATGAGCAGGCGGCCGCCGTACTCGAAGACCGTCATGTTGCGGCCGATCTCCCCCAGGCCGCCGAGCGGGGTGACCCGCAGGGCGCCCTTCGGGAGCTTCGGCGGGGTACCGAGTTCAGGATGCGGATGACTCAAAAGACTCTCCTTACCACGCACGCCACGTACCGCTGAGGCACGTGGCGCGCATGTCATTCGTGCACTTGCTGTTGTCTTGGGGTGTCGCTCGATGCGAGTCGCCTCGCGTGTTCAGTTGTGAAGTCCGTGATCAAAGAAGTCTCTGATTAGAGCTGTACCCCGCCGGCGGCGAGATCGATCTTGAGCTGGGACGTCTCCTGGGCGCTGAGCTCCACCAGCGGCAGGCGCAGCGGTCCGGCCGGCAGGCCCTGGAGCGTCAGGGCGGCCTTCGTGGTGATGACGCCCTGGGTGCGGAACATGCCGGTGAAGACCGGGAGCAGCTTCTGGTGGATCTCGGTGGCCTTCTGGACGTCGCCGCTCAGGTGCGCCTCGATCAGGGCCCGCAGGTCGGGGGTGACCATGTGGCCGACCACGGAGACGAAGCCGACCGCGCCGACCGAGAGGAGCGGCAGGTTCAGCATGTCGTCGCCGGAGTACCAGGCGAGGCCCGATTCGGCGATGGCCCAGCTGGCGCGGCCCAGGTCGCCCTTGGCGTCCTTGTTCGCGACGATCCGCGGGTGATCGGCCAGCCGGACGAGGGTCTCCGTGTCGATCGGCACCCCGCTGCGGCCGGGGATGTCGTAGAGCATCACGGGCAGGCCGGTGGAGTCGGCGATGGCCGTGAAGTGCCGGAGCAGGCCCTCCTGCGGCGGCTTGTTGTAGTACGGCGTGACGGCGAGCAGGCCGTGGGCGCCGGTGCGCTCGGCCGTCCGGGCGAGCTCGACGCTGTGGCGGGTGTCGTTGGTGCCGATACCCGCCACGACGTGCGCCCGGTCGCCGACCGCTTCGAGCACAGCCCGTACGAGCTGGTCCTTCTCCGTGTCACTGGTGGTCGGGGACTCACCGGTGGTGCCGTTGACGATCAGGCCGTCATTGCCTGCGTCCACCAGGTGGGCGGCGAGCCGCTGGGCGCCGTCGAGGTCGAGAGCACCGTCCGCCGTGAAGGGCGTGACCATAGCGGTGAGGACCCGCCCGAAGGGGGTCTGCGGAGTGGAGATCGGAGCCATGGGTAACACGCTACTCGCTGCTCAGCGCGCGGGGTCCCCTCGGGGGGACGGGGAAGTGGAGCCCGGCACTGCCTGCTCGGGGGTTCAAGCAGTGCCGGGTCCGTTTGATCAGCCTAGATGAACTTCCCGAAACGCCGCAATACGGACACCGCCTACGGGGCGACCCGTCCATTTTTGTTGAAGGCCGCATGAGTGAGCGGCATGAGCTGCTCCCAGTGGGTTTCCATCTGCTCGCCGACCATCTCGATCTCGCGCTGCGGGAAGGACGGGACCTTCGCCAGCTCGTGCTGGGTGCGCAGGCCGAGGAAGTGCATCAGGGAGCGGGCGTTGCAGGTGGCGTACATCGTGGAGAACAGGCCGACCGGCAGGACCGCGCGGGCGACCTCGCGGGCCACGCCTGCCGCCAGCATCTCCTGGTACGCCGCGTAGGAGGCCCGGTAGGACTCCTCCATGGCGCGGGTGGTGAGGTCGTACTGCTCCTCGGTGCCCTCGACGAACTCGTACTTGCCGGGGCGGCCCTGCTGGATCAGCTTGCGGGAGGTCCCGGGGACGTAGAAGACCGGATCCAGCTCCCTGTAACGGCCCGATTCCTCGTTGTACGACCAGCCGACGCGGTGCCGCATGAACTCGCGGAAGACGAAGATCGGGGCGCTGATGAAGAACGTCATCGAGTTGTGCTCGAACGGGCTGCCGTGCCGGTCCCGCATGAGGTAGTTGATGAGCCCCTTGGAGCGCTCGGGGTCCTTGCTGACCTCTTCGAGCGACTGCTCGCCGACGGTGGAGACCCGGGCGGCGAACAGCACGTCCGCGTCGCGCGCGTCACTCTTCACCAGCTCGACGGTGACGTCGCTGCGGAAGTGGGGTTTTGCGGGTTCGGGAGTGTCGGTCACCGACAGGGGTCCTTCCAATGGCGTCGCTCTGGCGGCGACCACTTTACGGGCCGGGCGGACGGCGCTCGTACGCGGCGGCCCCGGGCAGCCGTTCGTGGAGTCCTTCAAACGTTACGGCGATTCGGGGCACCGATCGGGCCGTTCGTACGTCTGACTCATTAGCAGCACCCGTCACTGAGATCAAGGAGAGTTTCCTCATGTTCCGCCGGCGTGAAGCCGTCCCGTTCTCGTTCGTCGCCGAGTCCGACCGATTCCGCAGTAATGTCACTCCCCCTCCCTCCGCCCGCGTCACCGTTCCCGAACTGCTGGGGCGGACCCTCGTCGGGCTGACCGTGGTCGCCGGTCTCGTGGGCTCCCTGCTGCTGGGGCTCCCGGCTCTCGACTCCGAGCAGTCCCCCGCGCACGGCAAGCAGTCCGAGGCGTCGCAGGGCCGCTGACTCGTACGGCCCCCCTGGGGTGGTCGGGCCGGTGGCACTCTCGGTAGCCTCACCGGGCACAGCAATCGAGCGTGCTTGTGAGTGAGGATGAGTCGTGCCCCTGCCCTTTCTGACGGCCGACCGCGCATTCGATGCGAGCGCGGAGGACGTTGCGCTGCCGTTCGACGACCACGACGCCTGGCGGCGGCCCTACCGTCCCGGCCCGTGGCGGGTCGCGGCGGCGGCCACCCTGTTGTTGCTGGCCTCGTTCGTTCTGCTCGCGGCCATGATCATCGGTGTGACAGGAGCGCCTTCGGGCTCCACCGTCTGTCTGGCCCTGGCCGGTGCGGTGATCGCCGCCGCCTTGCGGCTGCTACGGGTCGGCGCGTGGGTCAGCCGCCACGGTGTACGGCGCGTCGCCTTCTTCCGGACCACCACGGTGGCCTGGAGCGACACGTCGGCGGTGCGTACGGTCCAGCAGCCCGTGAGGTGGATGGGGCTGCCCCGTACGGTCCAGGGCCAGGCGCTCGTCGTGGTCCGGCGGAGCGGTGAGACGCTGCGGCCGCTGGCCACCGACCGCAACGCGGACTTCCTCGGGCGTGAGGAGGCGTTCGAGCGGGCCACGGATGCCGTTGAGGCCTGGGCGGATGAGTATCGGCAGGTGTGAGCCGTCGCCTGTACGCAGATGAGCCCGGGACCCACAAGGGTCCCGGGCTCATCTGCGTACAGGAGGAAAGACGTCCTCAATCGCCGGACGGGCTGGGAAGTGGGGACGGGCTGGATCTGTGCAGGGCCATCGCCCGTTGCATCGCCTTGCGGGCTCTCGGCGTGTCTCTCGCGTCCTGGTAGGCGACTGCCAGCCGGAACCAGGTGCGCCAGTCGTCCGGGGCGTCCTCGGTCTCCTCGCGGCGCTTGGCGAAGACCGCGTCCGCGGAGTCCCGGTCTATCCGACCGGACGGGGTGCGGGTCAGTTCGTCGACCGGCAGGCCGCCCTCGGCGTCCAGCTCGGCGGCCAGGGCGTTGGCGCGGCGGACGAACTGGGTGTTCTTCCAGAGGAACCAGACACCGATCACCGGCAGGATCAGCACGGCGACACCGAACGTGACCGTGACCAGCGTGCCGTGCCGGATGAGCATCAGGCCGCGGCTGCCGACCAGGACGAAGTAGAAGACCAGGACGGCGGCCGTGACGAAATAGGTGATCTTTGCGCGCATGGTGGGCTCAGTCAGTTCAGGTCGAGGAAGTTTTCCAGGCCGAACGTGAGGCCCGGAGTGGTCACCACGCGGCGGACGCCGAGCAGGATGCCCGGCATGAAGCTGCTGTGGTGGAGGGAGTCGTGGCGGATGGTGAGGGTCTCGCCCTCGCCGCCGAGGAGCACTTCCTGGTGGGCCAGCAGGCCGCGGAGCCTGATCGCGTGGACCGGGACGCCGTCGACGTCCGCGCCGCGCGCGCCGTCCAGGGCGGTGGTGGTGGCGTCCGGCTGGGGTGCGCTGCCCGCCTCGGCGCGGGCCGCCGCGATGAGCTGAGCGGTGCGGGTGGCGGTGCCGGAGGGGGCGTCGGCCTTGTTCGGGTGGTGCAGTTCGACGACCTCGACGGACTCGAACCAGCGGGCGGCCTGCTCCGCGAACTTCATGGTCAGGACGGCGCCGATGGAGAAGTTCGGGGCGATCAGGACGCCCGTTCCCGGGGAGCCCGCCAGCCAGGTGGTCAGCTGCGCGAGCCGTTCGTCGGTCCAGCCCGTGGTGCCGACGACGGCGTGGATGCCGTGCCGGACGCAGAAGTCGAGGTTGCCCATCACCGATGCGGGGGTGGTGAGCTCGACGACGGCCTGGGCACCCGCGTCGGCGAGGGCCTCCAGCTTGTCGCCCCGGCCCAGGGCCGCCACCAGCTCCAGGTCGTCGGCGGCCTCGATCGCGGTGACGGCCTCGGAGCCGATGCGGCCCTTCGCACCGAGAACGGCTACGCGCAGCTTGCTCATCTTGGTTCCTTAAGGGATTAAGGGATTAGGAGACCGCTTCGTCGAGGCGGTCCGCCTGCTTGTCCTTGAGCGGGCCGATGACCGAGAGCGAGGGGCGCCGGGTGAGGAGTTCGCCCGCCACCTCCCGTACGTCGTCGGGGGTGACCTCCGCGATGCGCGCGAGCATGTCGTCGACCGACATCTGCTCGCCCCAGCACAGCTCGCTCTTGCCGATGCGGTTCATGAGGGCGCCGGTGTCCTCCAGTCCGAGGACGGTGGACCCGGAGAGCTGCCCGATGGCGCGGGCGACCTCGTCGTCGTCCAGACCGTGCGTGGCCACCCGGTCCAGTTCGTCGCGGCAGATCTTCAGGACGTCGTGGACCTGGCTGGGCCGGCAGCCCGCGTACACCCCGAAGAGGCCGCAGTCGGCGAAGCCCGAGGTGTACGAGTACACGCTGTAGGCCAGGCCCCGCTTCTCCCGCACCTCCTGGAAGAGGCGGGAGCTCATGCCGCCGCCGAGGGCGGTGCTGAGGACGCCCAGGGCCCAGCGGCGCTCGTCGGTGCGGGCGAGGCCGGGCATGCCGAGGACCACGTGGGCCTGCTCGGTCTTGCGGTTGAGCAGCTCGACCTGGCCGGCGGTGCGCAGCGTGCGGGAGCCCTCGCGGGGCGCCGTCGGGACGGCGTCGTGACGGGAGAGGGCTCCGGCGCGTTCGAAGGCGCGGCGCACCTGGCGTACGACCGTGGCGTGGTCGACGTTGCCGGCGGCGGCGACGACGAGGTGCGTGGGGTCGTAGTGCTTCTTGTAGAAGCGCGCGATCTGGCCGCGGTTCAGCGCGTTGATCGTGTCGACGGTGCCGAGCACCGGGCGGCCGAGGGGGGTGTCGCCGAGCATGGTGTGCGCGAACAGGTCGTGCACGCAGTCGCCCGGGTCGTCCTCGGTCATCGCGATCTCTTCGAGGATGACGCCGCGCTCGGCGTCGACGTCCTCGGGCGCGATCAGCGAGCCGGTCAGCATGTCGCAGACGACGTCGATGGCCAGCGGCAGGTCGGTGTCCAGGACCCGCGCGTAGTAGCAGGTGTACTCCTTCGCCGTGAAGGCGTTCATCTCGCCGCCGACCGCGTCGATCGCGGAGGAGATGTCGAGGGCGGTGCGCTTGGCGGTGCCCTTGAAGAGGAGGTGTTCGAGGTAGTGGGTCGCGCCGTTCAGGGTGGGCGTCTCGTCGCGGGAACCGACGTTGGCCCAGATGCCGAAGGTGGCGGACCGGACGGAGGGCAGGGTCTCGGTGACGATCCGCAGACCGCCGGGGAGGACGGTCCGGCGGACGGTGCCGATGCCGTCCTTGCCCTTCAGAAGTGTTTGGGTACGGGCGACGGCCCGCGCCTCCGAGGAGGTGCGGGCCGTCGCCGCGGAACTACGGGACGTCACTTGTCGGCGTCGTCCTTCTTCTCGGAACCCTCGGCGGAGCCGCCATCGGACTCAGCACCCTCGACGACCGGGATCAGGGAGAGCTTGCCGCGGGAGTCGATCTCGGCGATCTCGACCTGGACCTTGGCGCCGACGGCGAGCACGTCCTCGACGTTCTCCACGCGCTTGCCACCGGCGAGCTTGCGGATCTGCGAGATGTGCAGCAGACCGTCCTTGCCCGGCATGAGCGAGACGAACGCACCGAAGGTGGTGGTCTTGACGACCGTACCCAGGTAGCGCTCGCCGACCTCCGGCATGGTCGGGTTGGCGATCGCGTTGATCGTGGCGCGGGCGGCCTCGGCCTGCGAACCCTGCTGGGCACCGATGTAGATGGTGCCGTCGTCCTCGATCGTGATGTCGGCGCCGGTGTCCTCCTGGATCTGGTTGATCATCTTGCCCTTCGGGCCGATGACCTCACCGATCTTGTCCACCGGGATCTTGACGGTGATGATCCGCGGGGCGTTCGGGGACATCTCGTCCGGGACGTCGATGGCCTCGTTCATGACGTCCAGGATGTGCAGACGCGCGTCACGGGCCTGCTTCAGCGCGGCGGCCAGGACCGAGGCGGGGATGCCGTCGAGCTTGGTGTCGAGCTGGAGCGCGGTCACGAACTGCTTCGTGCCGGCGACCTTGAAGTCCATGTCGCCGAAGGCGTCCTCCGCACCGAGGATGTCGGTGAGGGCGACGTAGTGGGTCTTGCCGTCGATCTCCTGCGAGATCAGGCCCATGGCGATACCGGCGACGGCGGCCTTGAGGGGCACACCGGCGTTCAGCAGCGACATGGTGGAGGCGCAGACCGAGCCCATGGACGTCGAGCCGTTGGAGCCCAGCGCCTCGGAGACCTGGCGGATCGCGTAGGGGAACTCCTCGCGCGACGGCAGCACCGGCACGATGGCGCGCTCGGCGAGCGCTCCGTGGCCGATCTCGCGGCGCTTGGGCGAGCCCACGCGGCCGGTCTCACCGACGGAGTACGGCGGGAAGTTGTAGTTGTGCATGTAGCGCTTGCGGGTCACCGGGGAGAGGGTGTCCAGCTGCTGCTCCATCCGGAGCATGTTGAGGGTGGTGACGCCCAGGATCTGGGTCTCGCCACGCTCGAACAGCGCCGAGCCGTGCACGCGCGGGATGGCCTCGACCTCGGCGGCGAGCGTACGGATGTCCGTGACGCCGCGGCCGTCGATGCGGACCTTGTCCTTGATGACGCGCTCGCGGACCAGCTTCTTGGTCAGCGAGCGGTACGCGGCGGAGATCTCCTTCTCGCGGCCCTCGAAGGCCGGAAGGAGCTTCTCGGCGGCGATCTCCTTGACGCGGTCCAGCTCGGCCTCGCGGTCCTGCTTGCCGGCGATGGTGAGCGCCTGCGTCAGCTCGGAGGTGACGGCCTTGGAGAGCGCCTCGAAGACGTCGTCCTGGTAGTCCAGGAAGACCGGGAACTCGCCGACCGGCTTGGCGGCCTTGGAGGCCAGGTCCGACTGGGCCTTGCAGAGCGCCTTGATGAAGGGCTTCGCGGCGTCCAGACCGGCGGCGACGATCTCCTCGGTGGGAGCCTCGGCGCCGTCCTTGACGAGCTGGATGGTCTTCTCGGTGGCCTCGGCCTCGACCATCATGATCGCGACGTCGCCGTCCTCCAGGACGCGACCGGCGACGACCATGTCGAAGACGGCGTCCTCGAGCTCGGTGTGCGTCGGGAACGCGACCCACTGGCCCTTGATCAGGGCGACGCGGGTGGCGCCGATCGGGCCGGAGAAGGGCAGGCCCGCCAGGATGGTGGAGCAGGAGGCGGCGTTGATCGCGACCACGTCGTACAGGTGGTCCGGGTTGAGCGCCATGATCGTCTCGACGATCTGGATCTCGTTGCGCAGGCCCTTCTTGAAGGAGGGGCGCAGCGGCCGGTCGATCAGGCGGCAGGTGAGGATCGCGTCCTCGGAGGGCCGGCCCTCACGGCGGAAGAAGGAGCCGGGGATCTTGCCGGCCGCGTACTGCCGCTCCTCGACGTCCACCGTGAGGGGGAAGAAGTCGAGGTTGTCCTTGGGCCGCTTGGAAGCGGTGGTGGCCGACAGCACCATGGTGTCGTCGTCCAGATACGCGACGGCGGAGCCTGCGGCCTGCTTGGCCAGGCGGCCCGTCTCGAAGCGGATGGTGCGGGTGCCGAAGGTTCCGTTGTCGATAACGGCCTCGGCGTAGTGGGTCTCGTTCTCCACTAGTGATTTCTCCATACTCGTCGTCTTTCGTCCTCACGCCCGTGTGGCGGGGGACGGTGCGGGAGAGGCGCACCGTGGATGCGGGCCGGTCTTCGATCGAAGCTCCCGGGCATGTTCCCGGGGGCCACTACCGAGGACCGGCGGCGGCGTCGTCGCGCCTCTCCCTCGTCCTGCGTGTCGTGCGTGTGTGTCGCGCTGGTCGTACGGGTGTCGCTGCGCCCAGGTTACCGAGCTTGACACCGGTCGTGCACGTACGGCAAAGGGAGCGGTCCCCTCAAACGCGGGAACCGCTCCCTTTCCACAGCGTCCTTACTTGGCGCCGCCGGCCGCGCCACGGCGGATGCCGAGGCGGTCGACGAGCGCACGGAAGCGCTGGATGTCCTTCTTGGCCAGGTACTGCAGGAGGCGGCGACGCTGGCCGACCAGGATCAGCAGACCACGACGGGAGTGGTGGTCGTGCTTGTGCGTCTTGAGGTGCTCCGTCAGGTCCGAGATCCGGCGGGAGAGCATGGCGACCTGGACCTCGGGGGATCCGGTGTCACCCTCCTTCTGGGCGAACTCGGACATGATCTGCTTCTTCGTAGCGGCGTCGAGCGGCACGCGTACTCCTCTTGATGTTCGAAGCGCCCACGAGTGCCCCTGGTCTTGATCTCAGGGGAGCTTCCGTGACTCGGAGGCGAAGGTCCGATGAGCGCAGCCCCCAGGATGATCCGAGGACGCGTACACAAACGGCCACTGGACAGAGTACCAGCCATTCGGGTCACACCCCGCCGGTGATCGGCCGGTGATCGGCCGGTGATGATCAGCTGGTGAGGGCGCGGGCCCGGACGAAGACGTCGAGGACCGCCAGGCAGAGCGGGACCAACGAGAGCAGCACCGCGCTCTCGGTCAGGTCGAGGAGGCGGCCCCAGAACGGCGAGAGCCCCTTGCGCGGGATGACCAGGCCGATCGCGGTGAGCAGGGCGGCTCCGGCGGCGACGGCGGCGGAGAGCCAGATCGTACGGATGTCCAGGGCGCCGCGGTCGCCGTAGCGGGCCAGCTCGTACAGGAGGTCGGCCGGCGGGTTCAGGGAGAGGCCGAGGACGAGGAGCCCGATGGCCCCGATGCCGGCCACCAGGACGCAGGCGACCTGGGAGGTGTAGCGGAAGAGGCGGGCACGCAGCAGCATGGCGAGGCCCGCGGTCAGGGCGAGGACCTGGCCCCAGATGTTGTCGGAGAAGCCGAGGACGGCGGCCGAGCCGACGACCACGGCCGCGCAGCCGCCGACGAGACCGAGGAGCATCTCGTGGCCTCGGCGGGCCTGGGCGGCGATGCGGTCGGCGTCGACGGGCTCCGGGTCGCCTTCGGGATTGTCCGGGTCGGTGTCGTCGTAGCCGGCCGGAGCGGTGCGCGGCGCGGCGTAGCCGATGGGCAGGCGCGCGAAGCGTGCGGAGAGGCCGGGCAGGAAGGCGACCAGGCCGAGAGCGACCGGAGCGCAGACGGCGGCGGTCTCGGTGGCGGATGCCTCGGTGAGGATCGCGACGAAGGTGGCCAGCGTGCCGACGGTGGCCAGGAAGGTGGTCGCGACGAAGGGCGCGTCGCCGCTGGGGGTCAGGGCGACGAGGACCACCGAGGCGATCAGTACGGCGACGCAGCCGAGCAGGAACTGCAGGCGGCCGGGCCCGTGGCCGGCGTCCGGGCCGATGATGCCGGAACCGGCGATGAGGACGAGCGGGAGGGCGCCGAGGCCGAGGGCGACGGCGGTGGAGCGGTCGCCGTAGACCCGGGCGCGTACTCCGGCGAAGGCGGTGAGGAGCAGTCCGGCGGAGCCCGCGATGATGCCGGGCAGGCTGTGCATGTCGTGGCGCACCGGGTCGGCGAACCAGATCACGAAGGCCATCAGGACGAGCAGGAGGACGCCGCCGACCAGGCCGGCGCCGCGCAGGAGTTCGTCGCTCCACAGGTGGCGGTCGCGGGTGACGGCGGAGGCGACGGCGTCGGAGACGTCGTCGAAGACCGCGGGCGGCAGTGACTGTGCGAACGGACGCAGGCTGAGGATGTCGCCGTCGAGGACCTGCTGTGCGCCGAGCGTGCGCGCACCGTCGAGGACCGTGCCGTCGCGGCGGACGAGGTGGTAGCCGGCCGGTGTTCCGGCGGCCTGGGTCTGGCCCGTGAGACGCAGGATCTCGGGGTAGACGTCGGCGACGGCGATGTCCTCGGGCAGGGCGACGTCGATCCGGCTGTCGGGTGCCACGACGGTGACGCGGCAGAAGCCTGTCGCTGCGGTCGTACTCACGTGTCTGGTCCCCCTGATTCGCGGTTGCGCACGGTGCGCGCGCCACCCTACCGGGAGGGGGCCGAACGGCCTGCAAGTAGGATCGCCGTCGCGCGGACGGAAGTTGTGCGCGCACGCAGCCACGGGGGCGTCGGTGCGGATCAAGACCGGCCTTCCGCCCGTCCGTATCGAGGGATTGATGTTCCGGTGAGCCAGATCGTCGTGAAACGACCTCCGCGGTCCCTGCCGCCGGAAGTACCGGCGGACGAGTTGACGTTGGAGGCACCTCCGGAGCTGCCGCGCGGGCAGCAGGAGGGCATGCTGATGCAGATCCTGCCGGTGCTCGGCATGGGCTCGTCGGTGGTCTTCTTCTTCTCGCCGCAGGCCCCTCCGTTCATGCGGATCATGGGCGTCCTGATGCTCGTCTCGACGGTCGGCATGGTGGTCGCCCAGCTTGTCCGGTATCGCCGCGGTACGCAGGGGCAAATGGCAGATGTCCGCCGTGACTACCTCAAGTACCTGGCGCAGACGCGGCGCACGGTCCGGCGGACGGCGCGCAAGCAGCGTGATGTGCAGCTGTATCTGCACCCGACCCCGGAGCAGTTGTGGTCGGTGGTGGCGGAGGGCTCGCGGCTGTGGGAGCGGCGCGTGGGCGACAAGGACTTCGCGCAGGTGCGGATCGGTCTCGGAGCGCAGCAGTTGTCGACGCCGCTGATCGCTCCGGACACCGCGCCGGTGGACGAGCTGGAGCCGATGTGCGCCGGTGCGATGCAGAAGTTCCTGGCGGTGAACGGTTCGCTGGACGGGCTGCCGATGGCGGTCTCGATGCGGGCCTTCTACCACGTGACGGTCTCCGGTCATCCGGAGGCGGCGCAGTCCACGGCGCGTTCGATGGTGGCGCAGCTGGTGACGCTGCACTCCCCGGAGGACCTGATGGTCGCGGTGGTGGCGGCCCCGGGGGCGGTGGAGCGCTGGGACTGGACGAAGTGGCTGCCGCACGCGCAGGTGCCGGGACAGATCGACGGAGCCGGTACGAAGCGGCTGTTCGGCGATGACCTCGGCGAGCTGGAACAGCTGCTGGCGAACCGGCTGGAGGGCCGGCCGCGGTTCGGTCGCGAGAGCCGGCCGGTGCTGGACCAGCCGCACGTCGTGGTGGTCCTGGACGGCGGGATGGTGCCGCCGGACTCGTTGTTCGCGGCGGCCGAGGGGCTGCAGGGCGTGACCATCGTCGAGGTGGTGTCCGGCGATCTGGACGAGCAGCGCGGCGGTCTGTCGGTGGTGGTGCGGCCGGGGCTGCTGCGACTGGAGTCGGGTGCGGGTCTGGCGTACGAGGGAGTGCCGGACACGATGTCGCTGCCGGCCGCCGAGGCGTTGGCCAGGCAGTTGGCGCCGCTGCGGACGGGCGGGGGCGACGACGACGAACCGCTGCTGGCGAACCTGGACTTCACGGATCTGCTGAATCTGGGTGACGCCGGTTCGGTCGATGTGGCGCGTACCTGGCGGCCCCGGTCGGTGTCGGAGCGGCTGCGGGTGCCGATCGGGATCGGCGAGGGTGGTGCGCCGGTGATGCTGGACCTCAAGGAGGCCGCGCAGGAGGGCATGGGGCCGCACGGGCTGTGTGTCGGCGCGACGGGTTCCGGCAAGTCGGAGCTGCTGCGGACGCTGGTGCTGGGTCTCGCGGTGACGCACTCGTCGGAGACGCTGAACTTCGTGCTCGCGGACTTCAAGGGTGGCGCGACGTTCGCCGGGATGTCGCAGATGCCGCACGTGGCGGCGGTCATCACGAACCTGGCGGACGACCTGACGCTGGTGGACCGGATGGGCGACGCGATCCGCGGCGAGCTCCAGCGGCGGCAGGAGCTGCTGCGGTCGGCGGGCAACTACGCCAACATCC
The DNA here is from genome assembly GCF_002910905.1 of Streptomyces sp. SM11. Classification (GTDB taxonomy): domain Bacteria; phylum Actinomycetota; class Actinomycetes; order Streptomycetales; family Streptomycetaceae; genus Streptomyces. Next base: position 14,388 of record NZ_NEUE01000187.1, read on the forward strand.
ACGACTACGAGAAGGCTCGGGCCGCGGGCGCGGCGCTGGAGCCGCTGGCCTCGCTGGTGCTGGTGATCGACGAGTTCTCCGAACTCCTCACCGCCAAACCGGACTTCATCGACATGTTCATCCAGATCGGCCGGATCGGCCGTTCGCTGGGGGTGCATCTGCTGCTGGCCTCGCAGCGTCTGGAGGAGGGCAAGCTGCGCGGTCTGGACACCTATCTGTCGTACCGGATCGGTCTACGGACCTTCTCGGCGTCGGAGTCGCGTACGGCGCTGGGTGTGCCGGACGCGTACCACCTGCCGTCGGTGCCGGGTTCCGGCTATCTCAAGTTCGGTACGGACGAGATGACCCGCTTCAAGGCGGCGTACGTGTCGGGGACGTACCGCACGAGCGGTGCGGATCTGTCGATGGGGCAGCTGTCGGTCGACCGGCGGCCCGCGGTGTTCTCGGCCGCGCCGGTCCCGGTGGTGTACCGGGCGCCGGATCCCGAGCTGCTGGCCGCGGAGGCGGCGCGGGCGCAGGCGGAGGACGACGCGCTGGCGGACACGGTGCTCGATGTGATCGTGCGGCGGCTGGACGGCCAGGGAGTGCCGGCGCATCAGGTGTGGCTGCCGCCGCTGGACCGGGCGCCGACCCTGGACCAGCTGCTGCCGGGGCTCGCGCCGACGGCGGACCGCGGGTTCACCTCGACCGAGTACACACGTCCGGGCGGGCTGATCGTGCCGCTGGGTCTGATCGACAAGCCGTTCGAGCAACGGCGTGAGCTGCTGTACCGGGACTTCTCCGGTGCGGCCGGTCATCTGCTGATCGTGGGTGGTCCGCAGTCCGGCAAGTCGACGCTGGCGCGTGCGCTGATCTCGTCGTTCGCGCTCACGCACACCCCGGACGAGGTGCAGTTCTACGGGCTGGACTTCGGTGGTGGCGGCATGGTCTCGCTGGAAGGGCTGCCGCATGTCGGCGGGATGGCCTCGCGACTGGATCCCGAGCGGGTGCGCCGTACGGTCGCCGAGGTGGCGGGGATCCTGAACCGGCGCGAGGAGTTCTTCCGCGCCAACTCCATCGACTCCATGAACACCTATCGGCGCAGGCGTGCCCGTGGTGAGCTGCCCGGCGAGGCGTGGGGCGACGTGTTCCTGGTCATCGACGGCTGGAGCGCGTTCCGGACCGAGTACGAGATGCTGGAGGAGGTCGTCACCGATCTCGCCTCGCGCGGCCTCGGGTACGGCATCCACCTGGTCGCCACGGTGGCCCGGTACATGGAGATGCGCGCGGCGCTGAAGGACCAGATGCTGGGCCGGCTCGAACTGCGTCTCGGTGACACCATGGACTCCGAGTTCGACCGCAAGGTCGCGGCGAACGTCCCCGCGGGGGTGCCTGGCCGCGGTCAGGTGCCGGAGAAGCTGCACTTCATGGGTGCGCTGCCGCGTATCGACTCGGTCAGCGACGCGGCGGACCTGTCGGAGGGCACGGAGGCGTTCGTCTCCACGGTGCGGGCCAACTGGTCGGGCCCGTCGGCGCCCGCCGTACGGTTGCTGCCGCGCAGGCTGGACGCGGACCAGTTGCCGAAGGGGTTCGAGTTCCCGGAGCGGGGCATCGCGATCGGCATCGACGAGACGGCGCTGGAGCCGGTGTTCGTCGACTTCGAGACGGACCCGTTCTTCCTGATCTTCGGCGACAGCGAGTCGGGGAAGACGAACCTGCTGCGGCTGATCGCCAAGCAGATCGCGGAGCGCTACTCCCCCGACGAGGCGAAGCTGGTCGTCGGCGACTACCGCCGGGCGTTGCTGGGTGCGCTGCCGGAGCAGCATCTGCTGGAGTACGCGCCGATGGCGAGCTCGATGCAGATGCACATGGAGGCGTTGGCCGGGGTGTTCTCCCGGCGGCAGCCGCCCACGGACGTGACGCCGCAGCAGCTGCGGGACCGCAGTTGGTGGACCGGTCCGCAGATCTTCATCATCGTGGACGACTACGACCTGGTGGCGACGAACGCGGGCAACCCGCTGGCGGCGCTCGCGGAGTATCTGCCGTTCGCGCGGGACACCGGGGTGCGGTTCATCATCGCGCGCAGCTCCGCGGGTGCGTCGCGAGCGATGTACGAAGGGTTCATGCAGCGCATCAAGGAGCTGGGGGCGCAGGGTGTGGTGCTGTCCGGCGACCCGGGCGAGGGCGATCTCATCGGCTCGGTGCGCGGTCACGCGATGCCGCCGGGCCGCGGCTACTTCGCCTCGCGGCGGCGCGGGGCGCCGATGGTGCAGATCGGGCGGCTTCCGGAACAGCGCTGAGCCAACACCGAGACCTCGGGCCGTGCACCGAAGCGATGTACTGGTGCCCGAGGACGGACGCCCGGGAGGCGAGTGGCAGGGATATTCTGGCAGCGGGGCGACGAGCACGTTCCCGCAGCGCGAGAGAGAGGCAACTGATGGGCACCCAGCAGGAGAAGGACGAGCTGTACGCACTCGACATCTCGGGGGTGGAGTGGCTGAGCGCCCCCGGTACGGAAGAGGCGGAGGAGCGCGTGGAGATCGCTCATCTGCCGGGTGGAGCCGTGGCGATGCGGTCCTCGCTGGATCCGGACACCGTGCTGCGCTACACGGAGGCCGAGTGGACCGCCTTCGTGCTGGGGGCGCGGGACGGGGAGTTCGACCTGAAGTAGTCCGCGGGAGACGCGAGAGGGGCACGCTCCGGTGGAGCGTGCCCCTCTCGGCCGTCCGCACGCGGTGGTGCGAAGGGTGGTTCAGTACGCCTCGGTGAACAGGCGCGAGGACTTGACGTCCGTGGAGCGGTAGCTGTCCTTGCCGCTCTCGATGATCTGGGCAACGAGCTTCAGGCGCGTGTGCATGTCGTCGGCACGCTTCTTGTACTTGCCCTGCAGGATGACGTACTCGGCGTGGGCCTCACCGTCCCAGGTGCCGGTGACGACCTTGAGGGCGGCGTCCATCTCGTCCAGGTCCTTGGCGATGTTGGCCGAGACCTGGCGGATGCGGTTCGCCATCTCCTGGACGCTGTCGTACCTGACCTTGGTGTTGCTCGGGTCCCCGGCCATCAGTGATCTCCCGTGTGTGCGGTGGTGTGGGTGTGGTGGGACGGCTCAGAGGCCGTTGAGCGCGGAGCTGTTCTTGGCCTTGTTGAACGCCGCGTAGACCTCTTCGTCATTGGCGTTGCTCAGGTTCTTGGTCTGGCCCACGGCGTCCAGGAGCACCTTGAGGAGGCGCCGGATGACGTCGTGGTCCTCGTTGACCTTGATCTGCGCGGACGCGAATCCCGCGGCGCCGACACCTGTCCAGCCCGCGCTGACGGTGGCGAGGATGTCGGCGAGTTCCCGGGACTGCCGGGACACGGCGGTTGCCGTCTCGATGATCCGGTTCTGTGCCTGGATGACCGGATCGTCGGCCAGTCCGAAGTTGGCCGAGGGGTTGGGCGTGCTCATCCGAGGTCCTCTCTCTCGTTTCCGGACCTGCCCGCGCAACGCGGACAGGCTCTCTGTCCCCCGTGTGATCCGGATCAGGAGTGGGGTTCAGGCAGGTCCCTGAGGTGCGTGGCGGTGTTCCCACGCCCTGGACATCGGACTCGGCCACTTCTCGTTCCCCCGTCACACACGTGAAGTCTGCTACCACCCTAGCCACTTCGTCTTCGCACCCCAACTGCGGTTTATCGGGAGAGAGCTACCTCACCCGTCGTCCCTCTCAACGCGAGGCACGCCGTCGCCGGACATCGCGGACGACGGTCGCGGTACCCGCCACGACGGAGACGAGGACGGCCGCGAGGGCGAGCGTGTAGGTGGCGTAGCGCTCGCTGCGCTCCTGCGACGTCTCGGACATGGCCAGGTGGGCGGGCTCGGGGGCGGGCGGCTTCGGCAAGGGCGGGTCGGGCCTCGGTGCGGGCTGCGGGATGTCGTCCTTCTCGCCCGCGAGGGCGCGGACCGGGTCGACGACGCCCCATCCGACGAACGGGTCATGGCCGGTGATGGAGCGTTCGGCGGTCTGCTCGATCCGCGCGATGATCTCGGCCGGCTCCCAGGAGGGGTACTTGGCGACGAGGAGGGCGGCGACCCCGGCGACGTACGGGGCGGAGAAGCTGGTGCCGTTGTCGCTGCACTGTCCGAAGCCCGGGACGGTGGAGACGATGTCGACGCCCGGGGCGGCGACCCCCACGAACTCACCGGCCTGCGAGAAGGCGGCCCGCTCGTTGTTGCGGTCGGAGGAGGCGACGGCGAGAACCCCGTCGAAGGCCGCCGGGTAGGTGTTCTTCTGCTTGCCGTCCAGGCCGTCGTTGCCCGCGGACGCGACGACCACGATGTCCGCCTCGATCGCCCGTGCCACGGCCCTGCCGAGCGCGGAGTCGGGGGCCAGCGGTTTGGTGGTGTCCTGGGAGATGTTGATGACGTCGGCCTTCTCGGCGATCGCGTGGTCGATCGCGGTGGCCATGGTGGTGTCCTTGCCGCTGTTCTTCTCGTCGTTCTGCCGGATCGGGATGATGGTGGCCTCGGGGGCCAGGCCCACGAATCCGGTGCCCTTGGCGGGCCGCGCGGCGATGATGCCGGCGACCTTCGTGCCGTGGCCGATCGCGTCGCCGGTGCCGTCCGCCTTGCCGCCCTTGAGGAGGTTGCGTCCGGCACTCGTGTCGACGGCGGGCTTGAGCTGCGGATTGGCGTTGTCGACACCGGTGTCGATGACGGCGACCCGGACGCCCTTGCCCTTGGTGTCCTGCCACAGTTCGTCGAGCAGTACGCGCTGGAGCGACCAGGGGCGTCCCTCGAACTGCTTCTTCATGGGAAAGGTGCACTCGCCGCTGCCGTTGATCCCGAGGTCCCCGGAACCGGGCCCTTCGGCGGCGTAGGCGGCGTGCGGCACGGCCAGGACCGCCAGTGCGGCGGCCGCTACCACGGGCAGCCGTGCGGTATTCCGGTCCAACATCTTTTCCTCTCCCCCGAGTTGTACGGTCCCACGCGTCCGGCTCGTCGGCCGGTCAGGAGCCCTGCGGCTGGCGGGCGCTGTTGGTGTCGAGCCGCGGCCCCTTGGACAGCCAGTCCGACCACTCGATCGGGACGAGCGACGGTGTCACCTTCTCGTAGCCGAGGCGGATCTGGGCCTGGCTGGGCTCGGGCCGGCCGTCCTGGGTCTTCTGGCCTCCGGTGCCGATGTCGGAGCGCTCGGCGTCGCTGTCGCCGTTGGCCTGCACGGCGTACCGCAGTCCGGTGTCGGTGATCAGGAACAGCGAGCCGTCCGGGCGGGTCTGCCCGGTCCGCATCTGCGTGTAGAGGAGTCCGCTGCCCGGGGTGACGTAGGTGCTGGTGCCGCCGGCGTTGATGTCGGCCGGATAGGCGGTGCCGGCCCAGGTGGTCAGCGTGGTGCGGCCGCGCTCGTCGACCTTGGTGAGCACATTGCAGACGGTGTCCCGACTGCCGCTGCCACCGGTCGAGTTGACCTGGGTGGCCTTCCGCTCGGGCCAGCGCTCGCCCTGCCCGGCGAACGGCTGCCCGTCGGGGACGAAGTCCTGGAGGCCCACGGCGCGGGCCTCGCTGTTCAGGTTGAGCTCGGCGGTCTGCGGCGAGTTGATGAGCAGCCAGGCGGTGAACTCGGAGATGGGCTGGGCCTTGCGCTCCAGGACCACGTAGTGCTGGGTGCCTTCTCCGGTACGGGTCTTCAGCACCATGCCGATCTTGTTCTCCTCGGCGGAGAGCTGCCCCTGGACGCCCGCGGGCGCGCCTACCTCGCCGGGGATCCGCGGGAAGGCGACGGGGCTGCCCTCGTGGAGGGTCGCGAGCCAGTCGTCGGTGACGGGCTGCGGCGTGCGGCTGCCGACCAGCGCGTTGGTGAGCGTGCCGTTGTCGGCGGCGGTCTCGTTCACCGGATACCTGGTGCCGGTCGCGTCGACGAGATAGCGGGCCTTGCCCTTCTGCCCCTGGACGTACAGCACCTGACCGCCGCTGAGCTGCTTCTTGCCCTCGGTCAGCTTGTTGTCGCGGCCCGCGAGGACGAAGGCGGCCTTCTGCACGGTGTTGCCCTTGCCGCCCGGCTGGACGCAGACGGCCCAGCGCTTGGCGGTGCCCGCGTCGGTGGACTCCGGCAGCCGGTCCGGCGCGTACGGGATACCGAGGATCGGGCCGCGCGGCGGCTTGCCCGCGTCCAGGATCTTGTCGGCGACCTGGATGACACCGAACTCCTGCGGGGTGAGCAGAAGCCGGGCCGAGGCGAGGTTGAGCACGGGGTGGAGGAGGTTCTTGCGGTTCTTGCCCTTGCCGGTGGGGAGCACCACGTAACGGGTGGTGGACTTCTTGCCCACGATCACCTTGGATCCGGGCTTGTCCCAGTGCTTGGGGGCGGTCGGCTTGAACATGCCCCAGGCGCCGAATCCCGCCAGGACCAGCACACCGACGATGAGGCTCGGCATGACGGCCCGCAGCGGCCGGGGAGCGCCCTCCTCGGTACCGGTGGCCGACGGTTGGAGGAATGCGGCGACCGTGCGCTTCTTCGCAAAGGTGTACGCGTTGAGCTCATCCCGCCGTGATGCCATGAGTCTGTCTGTCTCCCGTGTCTCCCCGCGCGGCCCGGGAAGCGGGCGATGCCCTCGCTCCCGTGCCGGACCCCGGATGCCGGACCCTGCTACCGGACCGGCCCCTACTATGCCTGCTGACGCCGGGCCCCGGTGGGCCGGGTAGGGTGATCCAGCCCCCAAGCCCCCGGCGGGGCAGGGGCGATCGGGTTGACTTGGGGCCTTACGAACGGGGGAATGCCGGAATGATGGCATCCGCAACGCGGACACGTCAGGCCGGGCGCGGGGCCTCCTCGGGAGTCCGGGGAGCAGGGGAGCCACCGGCGCGACGCCGCGGTTCCCGCTCCGCCGCCCGGGGCCCGTCGGGCGCTCCGGCCCGGACCGGCGGAGCGGCCGCCCCACGGCTGAACGGACGTGCCGGACAGTTCGGTTCGTTCCGATTGCAACAGCTCGTACTCATCGAAATCGCCGCCGGACTGCTGCTCACCGCCTGGGTGATCGATCCGCTGCTGCTCGCCCCGGCCGGGGTGGTCTCGGCGGTGCTGGTACTGCTGGCCGTGGTCCGCAGGCACCGCCGGTCGCTGCCGGAGTGGCTGAGCACGGTCATCGCGCTGCGGGCCCGCATCCGCCGGGCGGCCTCGTTGACGCTGCCTCCGGACACCGAGCCGGGGCTCGCGCCGGCCGTCGAGTGCGATCCGGCGCTGCGTACGCGTTCCTTCAGCGACGGCGACCGGCGGCCGGTCGGGATCATCGGCGACGGCACGTTCGTCACGACGGTCGTGCAGGTCGAGTCGGACGGCACCGCTCTGCGGCCCGACCGCTCGGCCCATCCGCTGCCGCTGACGCTGATCCGGGACGTGCTGGAGGTCGACGGCATCCGGCTGGAGTCCGCGCAGGTCGTCCAGCACACCCAGCCCGCTCCCGCACCGCACCTCCCGCCGCAGTCCGTCGCGGCGCGCAACTACGTGCCGTTGCAGGCCCAGACCGGTTCCCCGGCGCTGCGGATCACCTGGATCGCCCTGAAGGTCGACCCGGAGCTGTGCCCGGAGGCGGTGGCAGCACGCGGCGGCGGCATCGTCGGCGCTCAGAAGTGCGCGGTACGGGTGGCGGACCAGCTGGCGAGCAGGCTCACCGGCGCGGGATTCCGGGCGACGGTGCTCACCGAGCAGGAGCTGACGTCCGCCATCGCCACGTCGGCCTGCGTCAGCCCGATGGCGATGACGCACGCCAGCCGCGCCGAGACGCCCGGCCGGCGGACCCGGGAGACGGCGCGCACCTGGCGCTGCGACGACCGGCGGCACACCACCTACTGGGTGGCGCGCTGGCCGCAGTTGGGCGGCGGCGGTGCGTCGATGCCGCAGCTCGTGGCGCTGCTCACCTCACTTCCGGCGCTGGCCACCACCTTCAGTCTGACGCTCGCGCAGGGCGCCCGCTCCGAGGTCTCGGTCAGCGGCCACGTCCGGATCACCGGCCGCAGCGACGAGGAACTCATCTCCGCGCGCCATGAGTTGGAGCGCACCGCACGCGGTGTGAAGACGGCCCTGGTGCGACTGGACCGCGAACAGCTGCCCGGCGTCCTCGCCACGCTGCCGCTGGGCGGAACACGCTGATGCCGGCGGCGAAGATGGCGGAGCAGCACGCAGTCATGGTCACCGGGACGTACGGGAGCAGGTACTGATGTCCACTCCGACGAGGCCCACCCAGGCGGGCAGCCGCGCCCCGCGCGGTTTCGGGCTGATCGGTCCCCGCCGCGGCCGCCACACGGTCTCCCTCGACGAGCTGGCCTCGCTGGGACTGCCGGTCGGCGACGACGGCACGGTGATCGGGGTCGATGCCGAGGGCCGCCCCGCGGTCCTCGGCATCAACCGGCCCACCCCGTACGAGGTGACCTTGATCGGCGGCATCTGGACCGCGCAGGTCCTGGCGTTGCGCGCCGCCGCGACCGGGGCCCGGATCGCGGTGGAGACGGGCCGGTCCCAGGCCTGGACCCCGCTCGCGCAGGCGGCGGGCGGCGGGCAGCCGTGCGTCTCGCTGCACGACGTCGGCCGGGTGCCGCCGCAGGGTGCTTCCGCCGGTTCGCCGGTGGTCGTCGTCCGCGACTGCGGGATGCGGCCGCCGCGCGGCCGGGTGGTGTCGGGGCCGTGGCAGTCCGTGGTGACGCTGCTGCCCTATCTCAGCCCGGTGGCTCCGCGGCTGATGAGGAAGTCGGCGCTGGTCGGCGTCCAGCGGGTCTCTCCGGACGAGGCGGCGCAGATCGGCCGCATCATGAATCTCGCGCCCGCCGAGGCCCAGGCGCTGTCCACCTTGGCCGACGGCGTCACCCTGTGGTGCACGGACCGGGACCGCCAGTTCGTGATGACCCAGGCCACGGACGCCGAATCAGGGCTGTTGGGCACCGCGCGCCGGATGGACTGAGCGGGCGGGCGCCTCCGCCGGCCCGGAGGCGTTCCTCCTCGTCCCGGTCGACCTGTGCGGGTCCTGTGGGGAACTTTGCGCACGCGTGCCGCTCTTGGCCCGTTCTCGTACCGCTCCCTGTTCGCTCCTGGCCGGCCGGTGACGTAACGGACAGGTTGAGCGATGTCGAACGCCCTGCCTGAGTTCCCCGGCCGGCGATTAGGGTGGGTGGGGCGCGGCACAGGAACCTGCGAGCAGGTGATGCGCGTCGCAAGGGGGAGAGCCGGGCGGACCGGACATCGGGAACGGCCGCCCCCACCCACCACGGCACAAGGGTGCTCGACCACACCAGGAGGCAAAGTGAACGGCGATCGGGACGAGATCCGCGGCGGATGGGACCTGCCCGTCGACGAGTCGTCCGACGCGGATCCCGCCGAGATGACGGGTGAGTTCACCATCGACTACACCCCTCCCGCCTGGTACACGCAGAACGCGGCGGGGGACTCGTCGGGCGGAGCGGGCTCGCACCTCGCGCCCCCTCCGCCGCCGGTCGGGACGCCCGTGTCCGCGCCGGACCTGTCGGCTGCGCCCGGTGGCTTCGATCCCAACTGGGCGCCCGCACCGCCGGCACCGGCCGAGCCCGCCGCCCCCGCGGTTCCGGAGGCCCCGCTCTCCCCCGCCGTACCGAAGACTCCGGCCGCTCCGGCCGCCGGGACCGGGGACGCCGGTCCGTTCGGCGGCGGCGACGTGGAGAGCGGCGCGACGATGCGGTTCTCGCCCGCCGCGCTCAAGCGGGAGATCGTGGAGCGCGAGGCGGAAGCCGCGGCCGGTTCCGCCGCCGGGGCCGATTCCGGGACCACCTCCGGGGCCACCGCGGAAGGCGCGTCCGACGCCGGGGCGCAGGACGGCGGAAAGTCCGACGTCCCCGCCTCCGGTACGGACTCCGAGGACGCATCGCCGTCCGGTGCGTCGGGTACATCCGGCATGCCTTCCGAGCCGCCCGCCGCCCGTACGGACGCGGACGCTGCGGATTCCGATGGCGGCGGAACAACCGGCGCCGGGGCGAGCACCGACGGGGCCCCGGGCCCCGTCGACGTAGCCGCCGCCGACGCCGCTCCGGGCGCGGCCACGCAGAACGTCGTGCCGCAGAACGCGGGTCCTCAGGACGCCGGGCCCCAGGACGTGCCGCCGCCCGCCGCCCGGGGCCCGGACCTCTAGGAAGGCGCTGAGCTCGATGCAG
>NZ_NEUE01000188.1:0-2685 GCF_002910905.1 Streptomyces sp. SM11
CCGCCAGATGCGCGCGATGTAGTGCCAGGACACGGTGATGTTCTCGGTCCGCTCCAGGTACTTCGCCAACTCCCGTGCGGACCAGTGCGAAAGCCCTGTGCCGCTTGGTGGCGTCATGCGCGTCAGCGCGATCACCCTGGCCCGCACCCGCACCGGCACCTGTTCCCGTGCGCCACCGGGACGCTCCCCTTCCAGCCCGGCCAGGCCCTGCTCGGCATAGCGGGTCTTCCAGCGGTCCACGGTCGGCAGCGACACTCCGAGCAGCTCGGCAATGTCCTTGCGGCGGCGCCCCTCGCCCGACCACAACACGATCCGGCCCCGCGTGGCTATGTCCGCAGGCACGTCCCTGCTGTTCACCAACTCCCGCAACTCGGCGGCCTGTTCCACGGAGAGCTCCATACCAAGAGACCCTGCCACACAAGATCAAGTAATGCTGACGGAGTCACGAGACACTAGCAGTGCAGATCACTTTGCCAGAGCCAGCAGTCACCGTCCCACGGTTCGGCCACTCACCAGAGCAGAACCCAGCACCGGCGCCACATCCACGACCCAGCCCAATCCCAGCACGGCACGGATGACCAGGGATGACGACAGGTGACGAGAGGTCAGCTATCCCAGCACGGGAAAACCAAGGGCCCGACTCCGCAGAGCCGGACCCCATCTGACCTGCATATTCACCAGATCAACGACGTGGTGGTATGTCAGCCGCTACACATTGAAGCGGAACTCCACCACGTCCCCGTCCTGCATGACGTACTCCTTGCCCTCCATGCGGGCCTTGCCCTTGGCGCGGGCCTCGGCGACCGAGCCGGTCTCCACCAGGTCGCCGAAGGAGATGATCTCCGCCTTGATGAAACCCTTCTGGAAGTCGGTGTGGATCACACCGGCCGCCTCCGGCGCCGTCGCGCCCTTCTTGATGGTCCAGGCGCGAGCTTCCTTCGGGCCTGCCGTCAGGTAGGTCTGGAGGCCCAGGGTCTCGAAGCCGACGCGGCCGAGAGTGGCGAGGCCGGGCTCTTCCTGGCCCATGGACTGGAGCAGTTCGAGGGCCTCGTCGTCGTCGAGCTCGATCAGCTCGGACTCGATCTTGGCGTTCAGGAAGATCGCCTCGGCGGGGGCGACCAGGGCACGCTGCTCGTTCTTGAAGTCCTCGTCGACCAGCTCGTCCTCGTCGACGTTGAAGACGTACAGGAACGGCTTGACGGTGAGCAGGTGCAGCTCGTGGAGGAGCCGGCCCTTCTCGGTGGCCGCCGTGATGCCCGCGGCGAACAGGGTCTGGCCGGACTCCAGGATCTTCTGGGCCTCCTCGACCGCGGCGAGGACCGCGACCTTCTCCTTCTGGAGGCGGGACTCCTTCGTCAGGCGCGGGACGGCCTTCTCGACGGACTGGAGGTCGGCGAGGATCAGCTCGGTGTTGATCGTCTCGATGTCGTCCTTCGGCGAGACCTTGCCGTCGACGTGGACGACGTTCTCGTCCTTGAAGGCCCGGATGACCTGGCAGATCGCGTCGGACTCGCGGATGTTCGCGAGGAACTTGTTGCCCAGGCCCTCGCCCTCCGAAGCGCCCCGGACGATGCCGGCGATGTCGACGAAGTCCACCGTCGCCGGGAGGAGCCGCTGGGAGCTGAAGATCTCGGCAAGCTTGTTCAGACGCGGGTCCGGGACGCCGACCACGCCGACGTTCGGCTCGATCGTGGCGAACGGGTAGTTGGCCGCCAGCACGTCGTTCTTGGTCAGGGCGTTGAACAGGGTCGACTTGCCGACATTCGGCAGACCGACGATTCCGATCGTGAGCGACACTTTGGCGACTTCCTGGAGTGAGGAGGGGGTCAGGGGCGTCCGGGTCCGGCTCGGCTGTTCGGGGCCGGGTCCCGGAGTGGACCGATTCTCCAGTTTACGGGCCTGCCCCGCGGGCCCGAACAGTGCGGTTCACGGGACCCTCCTCCGGGTCCGAACCGTGCGCCTTTCGGCCGTGTGCCATCGAACGCAACGCCAAGGTCGGCCAAAGCGCGTGTCCAACGCCTGATTCCCCGCCCTCCGCGACCTACGTTGTGCAGGTGGAGCAGCACAGGACACGTCCCCCTCAGCGCAGGCAGCCCCCGCAGGCCGCGCCTGCCCCGCCCGCGCCGGGTGGTTCCCCCGGTGAGAGTTCCGCCGTGTACCGGGTGCGGGTGCGCAGCGTGCCGCCCGTGGTCCTCGCGCTGCGGCGGTTCCCCAACCCCCGGCTCACCGGGATCGGGGCCGGGCTGTTCGCCGCCCTCTCCATGTTCGTGCTCGCCTGCGTCGACTGGCTGCTGTTCGACGGCTCGGAGCTCGTCTACGGGCTGCTCTTCCTCCCCGTCAGCGCTCTGACCGCCCTCTGGGTCCGGCCCGCCGACCTGGTCACCGCACCGATCAGCGTGCCCATCGCCTTCGCCATCGGGGTGTTCCCCATCGCCGGGGGAGCCGAGGGCTTCGGCGGGCAGATCATGGGCCTGGTCACCGCCCTCGCCGTGCACGCCGGCTGGCTGTACGGCGGGACGCTGATCGCGGGTCTCATCGCCTCGGTACGCAAGGTGCGGCAGATGCGGGCCCGGCGGCGGTACGTGCTGGCCCAGGGGCGTGGCGCCGCCCCCGAGCGGGCGCCCCGCTCCGCCGCCTCCACCGCGTCCGCCGCCGCGAAGCCCGTACGGGCCGGGGCGGGTGCGG
>NZ_NEUE01000188.1:2738-22914 GCF_002910905.1 Streptomyces sp. SM11
CCTGCCCCGTCCGGTGGCCCCGTGCTGCTCCCCCGTTCAGCCCTTGCCCTGCCCCGTGCCCGCCGCCGCCATCGCCGCTCCCACGATGCCCGCGTTGTTCTGGAGCTGTGCGGGGACCATCTCGGCCCGGACCTTCTCGATCAGCGGCAGGAACTTCTCCGCCTTGCGGCTCACACCGCCGCCGATGATGAACAGCTCGGGCGAGAACAGCATCTCCACGTGCAGCAGGTACTTCTGGACCCGGTGCGCCCAGTGCTGCCAGCTGAGGTCCTCGTCCTCCTTGGCCTTCGTGGAGGCGTGCTTCTCAGCCTCGTGGCCGTGCAGCTCCAGGTGGCCCAGCTCGGTGTTGGGGACGAGCCGGCCGTCGGTGAAGACCGCGCTGCCGATGCCCGTGCCGAACGTCAGCAGGATGACCGTGCCCGTGCGGCCCTTGCCCGCGCCGAAGGTCATCTCGGCGACCCCGGCCGCGTCCGCGTCGTTCAGGATGGTGACGGGCCGGCCGATCCGCTCGCCCAGCAGGGTGCGGGCGTCCGTGTCGACCCAGCCCTTGTCGACGTTGGCCGCGGTACGGGTGATCCCGTCCGTGACGACCCCCGGGAACGTGATGCCGATGGGGCCCGACCAGTCGAAGTGGCTGACGACCTCGGCCACGCAATCGGCCACGCCCTTGGGCGTGGCCGGGTGCGGTGTCAATACTTTGTGGCGCTCCCGCGCCAGGTCTCCGAGGTCCAGGTCCACGGGAGCACCCTTGATCCCGGACCCGCCGATGTCCACACCGAAGATCTCCATGGAACCCACGGTACGGGCAGGCCGGGCCCCTTGCGCGGCTACTCGGCGGAAAGGGCGGCGGCCTCGGCGCGCAGGTCGCGGCGCAGTTCCTTGGGGAGGGAGAAGGTGATCGACTCGTCGGCCGTCTTCACCGTCTCCACGTCCGCGTAACCGCGCTTTCCGAGCCACTCCAGGACCCCGTCGACCAGGACGTCGGGGACGGAGGCCCCGGAGGTCAGGCCGACCGTGGTCACGCCCTCCAGCCATGCCTCGTCGATCTCGTCGGCGAAGTCGACCAGGTGGGCGGCGGGGGCTCCGGCGTCCAGGGCGACCTCGACCATGCGGATGGAGTTCGAGGAGTTCTTGGAGCCGACCACGATGACCAGTTCGGCGTCCTCGGCGAGCTTCTTCACCGCGATCTGGCGGTTCTGCGTGGCGTAGCAGATGTCGTCGCTGGGCGGCGAGAGGAGGTTGGGGAACTTCGCCTTGATGGCGTCGACCGTTTCCATCGTCTCGTCGACGGACAGGGTGGTCTGGGAGAGCCAGACGACCTTCGACTCGTCGCGGACCTCGACGTTCGCGACGTCCTCGGGGCCGTCGACCAGGGTGATGTGGTCGGGGGCCTCGCCGGAGGTGCCGATGACCTCCTCGTGACCCTCATGGCCGATCAGGAGGATGTCGTAGTCCTCCTTGGCGTACCGGACGGCTTCCTTGTGGACCTTGGTGACCAGCGGGCAGGTCGCGTCGATGGTGGCGAGCCTGCGCTCGGCGGCCTCCGCGTGGACGGTGGGCGCGACCCCGTGCGCGGAGAACATCACGATGGAACCCTCGGGCACCTCCGCGGTGACGTCCACGAAGATCGCGCCCTTCTTCTCCAGGGTCTGCACGACGTACTTGTTGTGCACGATCTCGTGGCGGACGTAGATCGGGGCCCCGTACTGCTCCAGGGCCTTCTCGACGGCGATCACGGCACGGTCCACGCCCGCGCAGTAGCCACGGGGTGCGGCGAGCAGGACACGGCGGGCAGGAGTAGCAGTCATGCGTCCCATCGTAAGGCCGTGCCGAACAGGCGCGAGGACGGCCGGGTCGGGAGACTGGTCGCGGTGCGCGTGCGATGAATGACGGATGGTGATGGAGGGGCGATGACGTCGGTTCCGGAGAGCGGTCCGGGCAGTGGTCCGGGCAGTGGTCCGGGCAGTGGTTCGGGCAGCAGTGCGGAGCAGGGCAGGCTGCGGCGGACGCTGGGCTTCCGGGATCTGGTCGTCTACGGGCTGCTCTTCATCGCTCCGATGGCACCCGTCGGCGTGTTCGGCACGCTCGACGCGAAGTCCGACGGCGCGGTCGCGCTCGTCTATGTCGTCGCCACCGTCGTCATGGCGTTCACCGCCTTCAGTTACGCCCAGATGGTGCGGGTCGCCCCCTTCGCCGGTTCGGTCTTCACGTATGCCCGCAAGGGGCTCGGGGAAGGGCCGGGGTTCATCGCCGGGTGGATGGCCATGCTCGACTACCTCCTGATCCCGGCCGTCGCCTATCTCTTCTCCGGGATCGCGATGAACGCGCTGGTCCCGGAGGTCTCGCGGTGGGTGTGGACCGCGATCGCGGTACTCGTGACCACCCTGCTCAACCTGTGGGGCGTACGGGCGGCCGCCCGGGTCGGTTTCGCGGTGCTGGCCATGGAGATCGTGGTCCTGCTGGTCTTCGTGGTCTCGGCCGTGGTCGTCCTCGTACGGGACGGGGCGCAGCGCGGTTGGCTGACGCCGCTGACGGGGGACACCGGGTTCTCCATGACGGCGGTGCTGGGGGCCGTGTCGATCGCCGTGCTCTCCTATCTGGGCTTCGATGCCATCGCCTCGTTCGCCGAGGAGGTGACGGGCGGCTCGCAGAAGGTGGCGCGGGCGGTGCTGTTCTGCCTGGTGCTGGCCGGTGTGCTGTTCGTCGCGCAGTCGTACCTGGCGGCGCTGCTGGAGCCGGTGAGCTCGGCGGAGCTGGCGGCCGACCCCGCGGCACAGGGGTCGGCGTTCTACGACGCGGTGGACGCCTCGGTGGGGACCTGGCTGCACGATCTGGTGGCGGTCAGCAAGGCGATCGGCGCCGCGTTCGCCGCGCTGGCGGGGCAGGCCGCCGCCGGGCGCCTCGTCTTCGCGATGGCCCGGGAGCGGCGCCTGCCGCCGTTCCTCGCGAAGGTCGACCCGAAGTCGGGGGTACCGCGGGTGGCGATCCTGTGCGCGGCGATCGTGACGCTGGTGGCCGCGGTGTGGGCGGCCCGGCGCGACGACGGCCTGGACCATCTGGTCTCCGTGGTGGACATCGGGGCCCTGACGGCGTTCATCCTGCTGCACGCGTCGGTGGTCGGCTGGTTCGCCGCACGCCGGATGGCAGGCCCTCCGGTGTGGTGGCGGCATGTCCTCGTCCCGGTGGTCGGCGCGGGAGTGCTGGTCGCGGTCATCGTGGAGGCGACGACGTCCTCCCAGGTGGTGGGCGTCTGCTGGCTCGGGGTGGGGCTTGTGGTGCTGGCGGTGCAGGGGACGGGCCGCCGGGGTGGTGTGAAGGGGTGAGTCCCCCGGGGCCCGTGGTCCTGCGGCCACGCTCCGCGCGGGGCCCCTGTCCTGTGCGGTCCTCCACGCGGGACGGAGTCCTGTGCGGTCCTCCACTCGGGCCCCGGTCCGGTACGGTCCTCCGCGTGGGGCGGGGTCCTGTCGGTGGCTGCCGATACGCTCGCCCGTATGGCTCTCAACACGTCCGCGGAAGCGCCGCTGCCCGTCGGTGAGGTGTCCCGGCTCATCGGCGGGTGGATCGACCGGCTCGGCGCCATCTGGGTGGAGGGGCAGATCACCCAGCTGTCGCGGCGGCCGGGGGCCGGTGTCGTCTTCCTGACGCTGCGCGATCCGTCCCACGACATCTCGGTGAGCGTGACCTGTTTCCGGCAGGTCTTCGACCGGATCGCCGATGTGGTGACGGAGGGCGCGCGCGTCGTCGTGCTGGCCAAGCCCGAGTGGTACGCGCCCCGGGGGCAGCTGTCGCTGCGGGCGACGGACATACGGCCGGTCGGGATCGGCGAGTTGCTCGTACGGCTGGAGCAGCTCAAGAAGTCGCTCGCCGCCGAGGGGCTGTTCGCCCTGGACCGCAAGAAGCCGCTGCCCTTCCTTCCTCAGCTCATCGGGCTGGTCTGCGGGCGCGCCTCCGCCGCCGAGCGCGATGTCCTGGAGAACGCCCGCCGCCGTTGGCCCGCCGTGCGCTTCGAGGTCCGCAACACCGCCGTGCAGGGAGTGAACGCGGTCGCCCAGGTGGTGCAGGCGGTCGAGGAGCTGGACGCGCTGGAGGAGGTCGACGTGATCGTGGTGGCCCGGGGCGGCGGCAGCGTCGAGGATCTGCTGCCGTTCTCCGACGAGCAGCTGATCCGGACCGTGGCCGGCTGCCGTACGCCGGTGGTCTCCGCGATCGGCCACGAGCCGGACTCGCCGCTGCTGGACCTGGTGGCCGATCTGCGTGCCTCCACGCCGACGGACGCGGCCAAGAAGGTCGTCCCCGACGTGGGCGAGGAGCTGGAGCGGGTGCAGCAGTTGCGGGACCGGGCGCTGCGGACCGTACGGGGACTGCTGGACCGCGAGGAGCGGGGGCTCGCCCACGCGCTGGGCCGCCCCGCGATGGAGCGGCCCCAGCGGCTGGTGGACGAGCGCGAGGCCGAGGTGGACGCGCTCCTCGGGCGCAGCCGCCGGGTGCTGGGCCATCTGCTGGACCGGGCCGACTCGGAGCTGTCGCACACGCTCGCCCGGGTCGTCTCGCTGTCGCCAGCCGCGACCCTGGAGCGGGGATACGCGGTGCTCCAGCGGCCCGACGGCCACGTGGTGCGCTCCCCCGACGAGGCCGGGGAGCCCGGCGAGCCGCTGCGGGCGCGGGTCTCGGAGGGCGAGTTCACGGTGCGGGTGGACGGGGCCGGGTGAGGCCGGGAGCGGTACCGGGTGGACGGGTGAGGCCGGGGCGCGGGGCCGGGCGGCCGGACGGGCGCATCTCATGGGCGCGCAGCGCCCGCATTGTCGTAGCAGCTCACACTTAGGGTGGATCACATGACGGACGACGACGGTACGGCGGCGGCTGCCGCCACGGGCACGCTCGGGTATGAGCAGGCGCGCGACGAGCTGATCGAGGTCGTACGCCGGCTGGAGGCGGGCGGCACGACGCTGGAGGAGTCGCTGGCTCTGTGGGAGCGCGGCGAGGAGCTGGCGAAGGCCTGCCGGCACTGGCTGGAGGGCGCCCGCGCCCGGCTGGACGCGGCCCTGGCCGGCCCGCAGGAGGACGGCCAGGGCTGAGCGAGCGCCCGCCGGCCCGACGCCGGCGCATGGGCGGCCGTCGGCGCACGGGCCGGTCCCCTCGCACACGGCAGATACACTGTGCAATGGATCACTCGCGGCCGACTTTAGTTGAAAGTTAACCAATCCCTGGCGTACGTTCGGGACTTCTCCCCACTGCGTACGTTCGGAAGGTTTGCACCAGATGTCCCTCGTTCTCGACTCCGCCGCCCAGGACCTCCTCTTCCGCGAGGCCCGCACCGCCAACACCTTCACCGACGAGCCGGTGACCGACGAGCAGGTCCAGGCGATCTACGACCTGGTCAAGTTCGGTCCGACCGCCTTCAACCAGTCGCCGCTGCGCGTCGTCCTGGTCCGCTCCGCCGAGGGCCGCGAGCGTCTGGTGCAGCACATGGCCGAGGGCAACCGCCCGAAGACCGCCACGGCCCCGCTGGTCGCGATCCTGGCCGCCGACAACGAGTTCCACGAGGAGCTCCCGGCGCTGCTCCCGCACTTCCCGCAGGCCAAGGACATGTTCTTCTCCGAGCGCCCGGCCCGCGAGTCGGCCGCCGGCCTCAACGCCGCGCTGCAGGCCGCCTACTTCATCATCGGCGTCCGCGCCGCCGGCCTGGCCGCGGGTCCGATGACCGGCTACGACGCCGCGGGCGTCCAGAAGGAGTTCCTGGACGACGACCACGCCCCGCTGATGGTCGTCAACATCGGCAAGCCGGGCGAGGACGCCTGGTTCCCGCGCAGCCCGCGCCTCTCCTTCGACGAGGTCGTCACGACCGTCTGAGCCGAGGTCCGCCGCCCGGCCCGCGTTGAGCCCGGCGGTCGAGCCGGGCCGTACAGCCGGATCCGTACAGCCGCTCATACCGAAGGGCCCCGGAACGCTTGCTGCAGCAAGTGTTCCGGGGCCCTTCGCACAGGCGGGTCCGCCGGAGCGGTCCGCGCGTCAGGATGCCGGCTTCGCGGGCGGCGTCATCTTCAGTGCCGCGGCCATCTCGACCAGGCTCGCCTTCGGCGCCGAGCCGGTCACCACCGTGGTGTGTCCCTTCTCCGGCAGAACGAGCGCGTTGTACTTCGCGCCCTCCCAGTACTGCCACTCGCGGCCCGCCACCGTCTCGGTCCGCCCGGTGTCCTTGGCCTTCTGGCTGACGTCGGGGACGTACGTGCCCGCGGCGGCGGTGGACTGCTCGACCGCGACGTACCTGCGGTCCGGGTCGAGGAAGCCCAGGTGCCAGGCGTCACCCGCGGCGTCGTCGTAGCTGACGGAGGTGGCCTTCCACTTCTCCGGCAGGCCCTCCGGCGCGGCCACCGGGTAGGGGGCGGCCGTCCGCACCGTCGCCAGCTCCACGGTGAAGTCGACGGCCTTGACCGGATCGGCGTGCTCGTCCTTCGGGATGAAGATATAGATGACGCCCGCACAGGCGACGATCACCAAGGTCGACAGGATCATGTCCCGGACTGTCTGCTTGCCTCGCTTGCTTGCCACGGGCTCCATGGTGGCACGCAGCCCAACACGCCCGGCCGCAGGGTGCCGGTCACGGCCGTGACACCGAGGTCGCTCATGCGTGACCCGCCCTGCTCATTTTATCGACCTACCGATAGAGTCACAGCACCCTCATATCCGGTCGTCGCCGTACAGAAAGGTGCGCTCCGATGTCCGAGCATCATCTGCCGTCCCAACTGGAGGTCTCCCCGGAGGCCCCCGACCGCAACCTGGCCCTGGAGTTGGTCCGGGTCACCGAGGCCGCCGCCATGGCAGCCGGGCGCTGGGTGGGCCGCGGCGACAAGATCGGCGCCGACGGCGCCGCCGTGAAGGCCATGCGGACCCTCGTCTCGACCGTCTCGATGAACGGCGTCGTCGTCATCGGCGAGGGCGAGAAGGACGAAGCCCCCATGCTGTTCAACGGCGAACGGGTCGGCGACGGCACCGGCGCCGAGGTCGACATCGCCGTCGACCCGATCGACGGCACCACCCTCAACGCCAAGGGCATGCCGAACGCCATCGCCGTGCTGGCGGCGGCCGACCGCGGCGCGATGTTCGACCCGTCCGCGGTCTTCTACATGGACAAGCTGGTCACGGGGCCCGAGGCGGCGGACTTCGTCGACATCAACGCGCCCGTGTCGGTGAACATCCGGCGCGTGGCGCGGGCGAAGAACGCCATGCCCGAGGACGTCACCGTCGTCATCCTCGACCGCCCCCGGCACGAGGGCATCGTCAAGGAGATCCGGGAGACCGGCGCGCGGATCAAGTTCATCTCCGACGGCGATGTCGCGGGCTCGATCATGGCGGCCCGCGAGGGCACCGGCATCGACCTGCTGATGGGCATCGGCGGGACGCCCGAGGGCATCATCTCGGCGTGCGCCATAAAGTGCCTCGGCGGCGTCATCCAGGGCAAGCTCTGGCCAAAGGACGAGGCCGAGCGGCAGCGGGCGCTGGACGCGGGTCACGATCTGGACCGGGTGCTGTCGACCGACGACCTGGTCAGCGGCGACAACGTGTTCTTCGTGGCGACGGGGATCACCGACGGTGAGCTGATGCGCGGTGTGCGGTACCGCGCGGAGGAGGCGACCACCGAGTCGATCGTGATGCGTTCGAAGTCCGGCACGATCCGGACGATCTCCTCGACCCACCGGCTGTCGAAGCTGCGCGCCTACAGCGCCATCGACTTCGACCGCGCGAAGTAGCCGGTAGCCCGGGGACGAAGGAGGAGGGGGTGCGGGAGCGAACCACCGCTCCCCGCACCCCCTCCCCGCATGCGCGTGTACGTTCAGCCCGCCGCGGCTATGTGCTCGGCCGTCGTCGCGGCCGTGAGCTCGATGTCCCGCCGTCGTCGCCGGGCCAGCGCCACCCGGCGCTCGGCCGCGGTGAGCCCGCCCCACACCCCGTACGGCTCGGGCTGCATCAGTGCGTGTTCCCGGCACTCCACCATGACCGGGCACCGGGCGCAGACCCGCTTGGCGGCCTCCTCGCGGGCCAGCCGGGCGGCGGTCGGTTCCTTCGACGGGGCGAAGAACAGGCCCGCCTCGTCACGGCGGCAGGCCGCCTCGGAATGCCAGGGACCCGCATCGTCCTCCCGAGCGGGGGTCCGCTGGGCCGGAACGGCGGCGACCTGCAGAGGCTGATGCGGCGGTTGCAGCACGGTCTACTCCTGACGACGGCTACGGCTTCGCGAGCGAGAGACGATGCAGCACTCCCTACCCGCTGTGCGTAACGCCTATGCACTGCGTGGCACCGGCGCGTGACGCACCGCAATGCGCCCCTGCGGCATTCTGGCCGATTACCGGTTATCGGAGGCCGTCCGCCCCGCCCTATTCGGTGGCCGGTTCAGTGACCGATTCAGTGGCCGAGATGTTTGCGCAGCCGCTGCTGAAGGTCCGCGACGAACTTGCCCCGCTTCGGCCTGGCTTCCACGGACCCGAACACGGAATAGCCGTTCACCACGACGACCGGCGCTTCCTGGTCCGGCGATTCCAACGTCCGCACTTCGAAGCTGCCGAAGACGCCCGTGCCGTTGCCGCGCAGGGAAATGTTCTCCGGCACCCGGACGTCGACACTGCCGAAGATGGACGTCGCATTGATGACGGTGAAGCGTTGGCCGAAAAGCGCTTCGGTCAGATCGATCTCCACGCTGCCGAAGAGCGCGAAGGCGTTCGTCCGGCCGCCGACCCGCCAACGGCCCTTGCGGGTGGCGCTGCTGAAGACCGCGACGAGATTCTCCGCGGGACCGTCCGGAGCTTCAGGGCCGTAGGCGTACTGCCGCGCGTCCGGGCGCGGGGCGGCGCTGGAGCCGGCGGAGGCGGGCAGGTCCCGGACCAACGGCTGGAGCTCGCCGACGGTCCTGGCCCGGTAGACCAGGTCGATCCGCTCCGCGTGCTCGTCCGCCGTCAGGCGGCCCTCGGCCATCGCCTCTCGCAGGATGTCCGCGATCCGGTCACGGTCGGCGTCGGAGGCGCGGATGCCATCGGCGTCCAGGACTTCGGCGGGCGGCGGGACGGCCGGCTCGACAGGCTGCTGGGGCTGCTTCTCTAGGTCCACCGACCCAGCGTACCCAAACGCGATAGATCGCGACTACCCCTCCAACCGGCGTGCCCCGGCCCGACCGGTGTGCCCCGGGCCCCGGCCTCCGGGGGACCGTCCAGGTGAGCCTTACCTCACAGGATCCTCCGGCAGGCGGCGCTCTACCCTGGTGGGTGCGCTGCCCGAGGGAGGTCAGCCGCTGTCGCCGAGTGAGGAATGGCCGTCATGGCAGAGTTTGCGTACTCCGATCTGCTCCCCCTGGGGGAGGACACCACGCCGTACCGTCTGGTGACCGCCGAGGGTGTCTCCACCTTCGAGGCCGACGGGCGTACGTTCCTCAAGGTCGACCCGGAGGCGCTGCGTACGCTGGCCGCCGAGGCGATGCACGACATCTCGCACTACCTGCGCCCGGCCCACCTGGCGCAGCTGCGGCGGATCGTCGACGACCCGGAGGCGTCCTCCAACGACAAGTTCGTGGCGCTGGACCTCCTGAAGAACGCGAACATCGCCGCCGCGGGCGTCCTGCCGATGTGCCAGGACACCGGTACGGCGATCGTCATGGGCAAGCGCGGGCAGAACGTGCTGACCGAGGGCGGTGACGAACAGGCCCTGTCGCACGGGATCTACGACGCGTACACCAAGCTCAACCTGCGCTATTCGCAGATGGCCCCGCTGACCATGTGGGACGAGAAGAACACCGGCTCGAACCTCCCGGCCCAGATCGAGCTGTACGCCACCGACGGCGGCGCGTACAAGTTCCTCTTCATGGCGAAGGGCGGCGGCTCGGCCAACAAGTCGTTCCTCTACCAGGAGACGAAGGCCGTCCTGAACGAGGCCTCCATGATGTCGTTCCTGGAGGAGAAGATCCGCTCGCTGGGGACCGCGGCCTGTCCGCCGTACCACCTGGCGATCGTGGTCGGCGGCACGTCGGCGGAGTTCGCACTGAAGACCGCCAAGTACGCCTCCGCGCACTACCTGGACGAGCTGCCCGCCGAGGGCTCACCCACCGGGCACGGCTTCCGGGACAAGGAGCTGGAGGAGAAGGTCTTCGAGCTGACGCAGCGGATCGGGATCGGCGCCCAGTTCGGCGGCAAGTACTTCTGCCACGACGTGCGCGTGGTGCGGCTGCCCCGGCACGGGGCCTCGCTGCCCGTCGCCATCGCCGTGTCCTGCTCGGCGGACCGCCAGGCCACCGCGAAGATCACCGCCGAGGGCGTCTTCCTGGAGCAGTTGGAGAAGGACCCGGCGCGCTTCCTCCCCGACACCACCGACGAGCACCTCGACGAGGCCGGCGGGGACGTCGTGGAGATCGACCTCAACCGGCCGATGGACGAGGTGCTGGCCGAGCTGACCAAGTACCCGGTCAAGACCCGGCTCTCGCTGACCGGCCCGCTGGTCGTGGCCCGCGACATCGCCCACGCCAAGATCAAGGAACGTCTTGACGCGGGCGAGGAGATGCCGCAGTACCTGAAGGACCACCCGGTGTACTACGCGGGCCCGGCGAAGACGCCCGAGGGGTACGCCTCCGGTTCCTTCGGCCCGACGACGGCCGGCCGGATGGACTCCTACGTGGAGCAGTTCCAGGCGGCGGGCGGCTCGAAGGTGATGCTCGCCAAGGGCAACCGCAGCAAACAGGTCACCGACGCCTGCGACGCGCACGGCGGCTTCTACCTCGGCTCGATCGGCGGCCCGGCGGCCCGCCTCGCGCAGGACTGCATCAAGAAGGTCGAGGTCGTCGAGTACGAGGAGCTCGGCATGGAGGCGGTCTGGCGCATCGAGGTCGAGGACTTCCCCGCGTTCGTCGTCGTCGACGACAAGGGCAACGACTTCTTCACCGAGCCCGCCCCGGCGCCGACGTTCACCAGCATTCCGGTGCGGGGGCCCGGTCTCGGCTGACCCCGCCCCGTACGCACGAAGGAGGGCCCGTCCGCGTGGACGGGCCCTCCTCGTTACGTTCTCAGCCGTCCAGCAGGCCCGATGTCGCGACCAGGTACCCCAGCTGCGCCCGGCTGTTGCTGCCCAGCTGCTCGGAGACCTTGCGCATGTGCTCGGCGACGCTGCGGCGGCTCATGCCGATCCGGCGGGCGATGGCGGCGTCCGTCTCGCCGTTGACGACGGCCTGGAGGATGGCGCGCTGGAGGTCGGAGGTGACGACGGGGGTGCGCAGCGGCGCGCGTTCGGGGCGGACCGGCACCGCGCGGGACCACGCCTCGTCGAAGTGCCGGACCAGGAAGCGGACCAGCGACGGGTGCTGGACCCGCAGGGCGTTGTGCGGTTCGTCGGAGAACGGGACGAAGGCGAGATCCCGGTCGAAGACGATGAACCGGTCCATGACCTCGGCCAGGGTCCTGATCTCGGCGCCCTCGGCGGTCACCTGCTCGATGTAGGCGAGCGTGGTGCGGTCCGAGCGGACGGTGTGCTGGTAGAGGGTGCGCTGCCGGATGCCGCGGCGCAGGTTGCCCAGATCGCGCGGGAGCGACTCCTCCAGGACGTGGGCCGGGCGTCCGCCGCCAGGGTGTGCGGTGCGGACCTCGGCGCGGCAGCCGCTGACCCCGGCGTCCAGGGCCTTGCTGATGACGGCCTCGCCGGAGAGCCGGGTGAGGGCGGGACGTTCCTGCCGGTGCATCTCGGTGTAGAGGCCCTCGAAAGCGGCGAGGGTGGCGCGGGCGGAGCGCAGAGTGCGGCGCTGCTCGACGATCGCCTCCTCGATCGGGGCGAGGGCGGCGAACGAGGCGGTCTCCGGCGGTACGGGGATGAGGTAGCCGGGCGACTCCTGGTCGGCCACCATCAGGTGCAGGGACCGCAGGCAGCGGGGAGCCGAGGCGGCCGGGAGGCTGCCCTCCGTCAGCGCACGGCGATAGGCCGCGAGCGCCGCCTCGCAGGGTTGTTCCGGTATCGACCGGTCCGAGGGTGATTCACGGCAATCACATACCGGTGAGGGGGAATGATCGTCCTTCACAAGGGTGCAGATTACCTTTGTGCAATCGGGAGCACCCCGCCCGGCGCCCGGGCTCGACGAGTATGTCCGGGTGACATCTGGAATCGACGACGCGGACGGACCGAAGGCGAACGAGGCGGACGGCGGTGCCGGGAAGGACCGGGGCACCGCGGTCTCCGAGCGCAGTTTTCGATTCCTCGTCGCCGGATACGCGGTGTCTTCCTACGGCACATTCCTGAATATGGTGGCGCTCAATCTCTTCGTCTACGAGACGACGGGCCTGGCGCTGGCCATGGGGCTGTTCATGGCGGTGCGGCTCGCCTCCGGATTTGTCGCCGGTCTCGTCGTGGGCGGTCTGCTCGCCCGTTTCAGCGCGAAAAGCATCATGCTGTGGGCGAATGTCGGCCAGGGCGGTGTGATGCTGGTGCTCATCCTGGCGCCCGAGAGTCTGGTGACCGGGGCGCTGACGGCCGTCTCGGTGGTGATCGGGGCGTGCGGGACGCTGTTCATGGTGGCGTTGCGCAGTTCGATTCCGGAGATGGTCGGGGAGGACCGCAGATCCTGGGCGAACTCCCTTTCGATCACCGGCCGTTCGCTGGCCATGGTGGCAGGGTTCGCCTCGGCGGGTGTGGTGGTCTCCCTCGTCGGGTACACCGCCGCGTTCCTGCTGGACATGGCGACGTTCGTGGTCTGCGCGGTGACGGTGGCCCTGCTGCCGATCGCGGGCGGCAAGGGGGCGGGCAGCAGCACCCCTGGGGCCGCTAAGGACGCTTCGAGGACCGGGGAGGGCGCTTCGAGGGCCGGGGAGGGCAGGAGGCGGTGGAGGCCCGTGGCCTTCCTCGTGCTCGCCGCCGCACCCGGTCTGGGCCTGATGGTGGCCCTGCGCGGGGTCGACGCGTTCGGTTCCTCGTCCCACAACGCGGCACTGCCGATCTACTCCACCTCGCTGGACGCCTCGAACCCCGCGGTGTTCGTGAGTGCGTTCTGGTGCGTGTGGGCACTCGGCAACATCGGGGCCCAGCAGGTGATCCAGCGGTACACGCAGCGCACCGGGCGCACCGTGGGGGCGCTCGGCTTCGGCTACGGCACGGTGGTGATGTCGGCTGCGTTCATCGCGGCGTTCGCCGGGTTTCCACCGGCCGTCACGGCGGTGATCGCGCTGATCGCGGGGGCCGCTGACGGTCTCACCGAGGGCGCGTACACCTCACATCTCCAGACACTTCCGGCCACCTTGCGCGGTCACGCCTTCGGCCTTTCGGCCACTTTCGAGAACCTCGGTTTCGGCGTCGGCATGATCCTGGTGGCGGCGGCCCTCGACCGGTTCTCCCCACTGGCCGTGGTGGGCTGGTCCCACGGCGCCGCCATCGTCGTCGCCGTGGTGTTCCTGCTGAGGGTGGCGGGACTGCGGCGGCGGGCGGAGCATGCGGGGCGCACAGAGCGCACGAGGCGTACAGGGCGTACAGGGTGTACGGGGCTGCGAAAGGAAGAAGCCGTTGAGGGACGACCGGATCGCGGTGATCGGGACGGCGCTGAGGTTTCCCGGGGCTGACACTCCCGAGGCGTACTGGCGCGACATCCGGACGGGCACGAGCCGTGTACGCCGTTTCACCCGGGCCGAGTTCGCCGCGGCCGGGGTCCCGGCGGCGCAGTACGAGCGGCCGGGGTTCGGCGGGGCGAGCGCCCTCCTGGCGGATGTGGACGGCTTCGACGCCGGGTTCTTCGGGATGAGCGGGCGGGAGGCGGAGCTCACCGATCCGCAGCAGCGGCTGTTCCTGGAATGCTGCTTCCACGCCCTGGAGGACGGGGGTTACGCGGGCGCCGAGAACCGTCACGCGGATGGTGGAGGCGGTTACTCGGGTGGTGGAGGCGGCTATGCGGGCGGCGACGGCGACTCCGTACGGATCGGGGTGTACGGCAGCTCCGGATACCGCCTGTACTCACTGCACAGCTATCTGGCGGCGAACCTGGCGGCGGAGGCCGGCTCGGGCGACTGGATGACCGCCAAGCAGGTCCAGGTCGGCAACTACCCGGACTTCACGGCCACCCGGGCCGCCTTCCGGCTCGGCCTGACGGGTCCGGCCCTGACCGTCTCCACGGCCTGTTCCAGCGCCCTGGTCTCGGTGCATCTGGCCTGCCAGGCGCTGCGCGCCGGGGACGCGGACCTGATGCTGGTGGGCTCCGCCGCCCTGCACCTCCCGCAGGTCACCGGACAGGTCCCGGTGAAGGGCTCCACCCTCTCCCCCACCGGCACCGTCCGGGCGTTCGACGCGGACGCTGACGGCACGGTCGGAGGGAACGGGGCCGCCGCCGTCCTCCTCAAGCCGTTGCGGAAGGCGCTGGCCGACGGCGACACCGTGCACGCGGTGGTCCTGGGCTCGGCGGTCACCAACGACGGCTCGGACAAGACCACCAACGGCGGTTCCGGCACGGGGGGGTTCGCCGCCCCCGGGGTCGCCGGGCAGCGGGACGCGGTGCTCGGGGCGCTGCGCGCGGCGGACGTCGACGCGGCGTCGATCGGTTACGTGGAGGCGCACGGCACGGGCACGCTGAAGGGTGACCCGATCGAGTTCGCCGCCCTGACCGAGGCGTTCCGCGCGCACACCGACCGGACCGGCTTCTGCGCCCTCGGCTCGACCAAGCCCGCCATCGGCCATCTGGACAGTGCGGCGGGGCTCGCGGGGCTGATCAAGGCCGTGGAGGTGCTGCGGCACGGGGTGGTCCCGCCACTGGTGAACTTCTCCCGGCCCAACCCGGCGCTGCCGTTGGCCGACAGCCCGTTCCTGCTGCCGGTACGGGAGCGGTCCTGGCCGTCGGCGGGGGTGCGGCGGGCCGGTGTGCACTCCATCGGCATGGGCGGTACGAACGCTCACGTGATCCTGGAACAGGCGCCGGAGCCCGTGCCCCCCGCACCCGCGACGATCTCCGCACCCGCGAAGACCTCCGCGCCCACGCTGCTGCCGCTCTCGGCCGCGGACGGGGACGCGCTGCGGGCGTACGCCGGCTCCCTGCGGGACCACCTGGCGGGCGGCCCGGCCCCCGCTCCCTCCCCCGCCGATCTGCTCACCACCACCGCGCTCGGGCGGCGGCTCCTGCCGCACCGGCTGGTCGTCACGGACGCCGACCCGGTGGCCGGACTCGACGCGTTCCTGTCCGGGGCGCCGGCCGGTGAGGCGTACACGACCGGAGTCGTCGGTGCCGCGAGGCAGCCGGCTTTCCTGTTCAGCGGCCAGGGCGGCGGGCATCCGGGCATGGGCGCGGAACTCGCCGCGCGCTTCCCGGTGGTGGCCCAGGTGCTGGAGACCTGCGCCCGGGTGTACGCGGAGGAGACCGGGCGGGACGACTTCCTGGACCGCGTCGTCGCCGGGCGGGGCCCCGGGCGCTGGGACACCGCCTTCGCCCAGCCCGCCCTGTTCGCCCTCCAGATCGCCCAGGCCCGGCTGTGGGAGCGGCTCGGGATCACCCCGGTGCGCGTCGCCGGGCACAGCGTCGGCGCGTACGCGGCGCTGTGCGTGGCCGGGGCGCTGGAGACCGAGGACGCGATGCGGCTGGTGTGCGGACGCGGGCGGCTGATGCGGGAGCGGGCCGCCCCGGGCGCCATGGTCTCCGCGTTCGTCCCCCGGACCCGGGTGCGGGAGCTGCTGGCCGCCGTCCCCGGGCTGGAGCTCGCCGTGGTCAACGGTGCGGCCCACCATGTACTGGGCGGCCCTCCGGAGGCCGTGGACGCGGCACGGGCCCTGCTGGCGGCGCGGGGTGAGGCGTACGAGGTGCTGGCGGTGGACCGGGCTTTCCACACGGCACTGCTCGACCCGGCGCTGGAGGAGTTCCGGATGCTGGCCGAAAAGGCGGAAACGCACCCTCTGCACACGGAGTTCGTCGACGGCATCGACGGCACGGTCCGCCCCGCCGGGTGGCGGCCGGACGCCGCCTACCTGGTCGCGCAGGCCCGCCGCACGGCCGACTTCGCCGCCGTCCTGGACCGGCTGGCCAGGGCCCCGGAGTGCGGTTCGCCGCAGGGCGGCCCACCGCTGCTGCTGGAGCTGGGACCGTCCGCCGTGCTGACGGGCCTGGTCCGCCGGTCGCTGCCGGACGCGGTCTGCGTGCCGACGCTGCGGTGGGAGCGGGCGGTGGCCGCACTGCACTGCGCCGGGGCCGGGGTGGACTGGGCCGCGCTGCTCGACGGCTGCGGCGGCCGGCGCGTCCGGCTGCCCACGTATCCCTACCAGCGCCGCCCCCACTGGAGGGGCCCGGCCCCGTACACACCCCCGGCACCCCTCACACCACCCACAACGCTTCCACGCTCCACGGAGGACCGCATGACCGAACAGGCCGTACTCGACAGGGTGCTGGAGCTGACCGCTCGCCATCTCGGGCATCGGCCCGACGAGGTGGCCGCCGACCGCACCTTCGTCGGCCTCGGCGCGGACTCGCTCCAGCTCATCGGGATGGTGCGGCAACTGGAGGCCGAGTTCGGCACGGAGATCAGCATGCGGGAGATCCTGGAGGATGCGGGCACACCCCTGCTGGCGGCCGCGCTGATAGCCGGGCGAAAGGCTCCCGCGATACCCGTGGAGCCGACGCCCGCCCACACACCCGCGTCGCCCGCCCACACACCCGCGCGCGTCGCCGACGAGGCCGCGTACGCCACCCGGGCCGAGATCGCCGCTCTCTCCGAGCAGATACGTCAACTGGCCGAGACTCAGGCCGCGATGCTCACCCAGCTCTCCGAGGCCGTCGCCCTGCTGACCTCCCGCACCGGGACGGACACGCGATGAGCGCGACGACACGTGCGTCCGCCGACGCCGTGGCCAGGGCGGCGGAGCTGTCCCGCCGGCTCTCCCGTCAGCTCGCGGCGGCCCGGAGCCAGGTCCCGGCTGACGGCTCGGAGCCCAGCGCCGGGGAGACCACGTCGGAGCCCGCCGCCGGGGCGAGCGCCCACGGCCCCCGCCTCGTCGTCGACGCGGCGGGTGGGATGGCCGGGGCGGGGGCCGACGAAGCGCAACGGGGCCACACCGCTTCCCTGATCCGCCGGTTCACCGAACGGACCCGCACGTCCAAGGAGCTGGCCCAGCAGCACCGTTCGGCGCTCGCCGACAGCCGGGCCGTCGTGGGGTTCCGGGACGCCACCAAGGAGATGCTCTACCCGATCGCGGCCCGCTCGGCGCACGGCTCCCGGCTCACCGACGTGGACGGCAACGCGTACACCGACATCACCATGGGCTTCGGCGCCCTGCTCCTCGGCCACGAGGCGGAGCCCGTCACCGAGGCCGTGCGCCGCCATCTCTCCGACGGGCTGCGCTTCGGCCCCCGATCCCCCGACACCGGGGAGGCCGCCGCCCTGCTGGCCTCGCTGACCGGCATGGAGCGGGTCGCCTTCGCCTCGTCCGGCACGGAGGCGAACTCGGCGGCGATCCGGCTGGCGCGGGCCGCGACCGGGCGCGACAAGGTCGTCATGTTCCGGGGCTCGTACCACGGGCACATCGACTCCGTGCTCGGCCGCCCCGGCGGGCCCGGTGAGCACTCCGTGCCCGTGTCGCGGGGCATCCCGGCCAGCGCAGTGGCGGAGCTGATCGTGCTGGAGTACGGGAGCGACGAGGCTCTGGAGACGATCGACGCCCTCGGGGACACGATCGCCGCCGTGCTCGTCGAGCCCGTGCAGTGCCGCAACCCGGGCCTGCGGCCAGTGGAGTTCGTGCGCTCGCTGCGCGAACTCACCACCCACCGGGGCATCGTGCTGCTCTTCGACGAGATGCTGACCGGACTCCGACCTCACCCGCGGGGCGCCCAGCACCACTTCGGGGTGGTCCCGGACCTCGCCACGTACGGAAAGGCGCTCGGGGCCGGCTTCCCGATCGGCGCGGTGGCCGGGCGGGCGGATCTGCTCGACGGGGTGGACGGCGGGTTCTGGCGGTACGGGGAGCCCGGCGGCCCCTCGCGCGAGACCACGTTCTTCGGCGGCACGTACATGCAGCACCCGCTGTCGATGGCGGCGGCCCGCGCGGTGCTCACCCACCTCGCCGAGCGGGGCCCCGGCCTCCAGAGCGGACTGAACGCCCGCACCCGGGCACTCGCGGACCGGCTCAACGCCTTCTTCCGTGACGAGGAGTTCCCGCTGGAACTCGCCCACTTCGGTTCGATGTTCCGGTTCAGGCACCGCGCGGACCTGGAGTTGCTCTACCACCACCTCCAACTGCGCGGTGTGTACGTATGGGAGTGGCGCAGCTTCTACCTCTCCACCGCCCACACGGAGGAGGACGTGAACCAGGTCGCGGAGGCGGTGGAGGGCTCGTTGCGGGAGCTGCGCGACGGCGGGTTCTTCCCCCGGTCCGCCCGCCCGGCTGCCGTGGCGCGTGCCGAAGTCCGGCGCCCGGCACCTGACTTCGGCCTCTACTTCTTCGGCGACTGCCCGGAGGACACCGAGCCCGGCACCGGCACCGGAACCGGCACGCCCGAGGCGTACGACACCGTCTTCGAGACCGCGCGCTTCGCCGACGAGCACGGCTTCTCCTCCGTCTGGCTGCCCGAGCGGCACTTCGACTCCTTCGGCGGGATCTTCCCGAACCCCGCCGTGCTCGCCTCCGCCGTGGCCCGCGAGACCGAACACATCCGGATCAACGCGGGCTCCGTCGTCCTCCCGCTGCACGATCCGGTGCGGGTCGCCGAGGAGTGGTCGGTGGTCGACAACCTCTCCGGCGGCCGGGTCGGCATCGGCTGCGCCACCGGCTGGCACGCCCGGGACTTCGCCCTGCACCCGGACCGGTTCGCAGACCGGCGGCGGATCGCCTTCGACCACCTCGACGAGGTGCGACGGCTGTGGCGCGGGGACGCGGTGCGGCGGCGCACGGGCGAGGGCGCGGAGGCGGAGGTCCGGATCCGCCCGCGCCCGGTGCAGGAGGAGCCGCCGTTCTTCCTGGCCACCTCCGGGCAGCGCGCGTCGTACGAGGAAGCGGCCCGGCGCGGGCTGGGTGTCGTCACCAACCTGATGAGCCAGACCGTGGAGGAGCTGGCCGCGAACATCGCCCACTACCGGCGTACACGAGCGGTGTGCGGGCTGGACCCCGCGGCCGGGCGGGTGACGGTGCTGGCGCACACCTATCTCGGCGACGACCACGCCACCGCCCGGGCCGAGGCGCTGGAGCCGATGGTGCGGTATCTGCGGTCCTCGCTGCTGATGCGCTCGGCGGCCACGGCGGCGGGGCAGCGGCGTGAGGACGTGGCGGCGGCGAGCGAGGAGGACCTGGACTACCTGTTCCGCCGGGCCTACGACCGCTACTGCGACCAGCGGGCCCTGATCGGTACGCCGGAGAGCGTCGCCCCGTTCGTCGACGCGCTGCACACGGCCGGGGTGGACGAGATCGCCGCGCTGGTGGACTTCGGCATGGACCGGGAGCGGCTGCGGTCGGGGCTGGAGCGCCTGGACGTGCTGCGCCGCCGGACGCGGGAGCGGGACACCGGGAAGCGGGACACCGGGAAGCGGGACACCCGAGAACAGGACGCCCAGGAGCCGGACGCCCAGGAGCCGGACGCCCGGGAGCAGGACGCCCGGGAGCGGGACACCGTCGCGCCCGCCACCTCGGCGCAGCGCCGGTTGTGGCTGGCCGCGCAGTTGATGGAGAACCCGGCGGCGTACAACGAGACGCAGGCCGTACGGCTGCGCGGGCCGCTGGACGTGACGGCTCTGCGGACGGCGGTCGACGGGCTGGTCGAGCGGCACGCGGGGCTCCGGACGGTGTTCCGGGGTGAGGAGGAAGCCGGTGTCGTCCAGGTCGTCCGGGAAGGGGTCCGGATCCCTCTGACGGTCACCGACGCCGGGGGGCGGGACGCCGAGCGGGCGATCGGGGCGCTGCTCTCCGAGGAGAGCGGCCGGGCCTACGACCTGGCCGGGGGCCCGCTGTTCACGCCCCGGCTGCTCCGGCTGGCCGAGGACGATCACGTCCTGGTCCTCGGCATGCACCACATCATCACGGACGCCCACTCCGCCGCGCTGGTCGCCGGCGACCTCCGGGAGCTGTACACGGCGGCCCGCGCCGGACGCCCGCCCGCCTTCGAGCGTCCCGCCGGAACGACCGTCGGGGCCCCCGAGCCCGCGTACGACGCGGCCGACCTGGCCTGGTGGCGCGAGCTGCTGGGCGACAGGCCACCGGTGCCCGTCCTGCCGAC
>NZ_NEUE01000189.1 GCF_002910905.1 Streptomyces sp. SM11
GGCTGCCCCGGCCGCGCCACCGGCCACGATGCCCGCGGCCTTGAGCGCGTACCCGGCGGCGAACCAGCCGATGACCGCGACGGGCAGCAACGCCGGGATCCCGGCGTTCACATGGTCCAGCTCGCCCGCGGCCACCCGGCACCTGGCACACGCGTCGAGGTGCTTGCGCAGCCCGCGCTCGGCCCGGGTCCGCAGCCCGCCCCGGGCATGGGCGCCGAGCCGGTCGGCGTACCGCGCGCAGTCCCCGCCGGTGGTGAGCGCCTGGCTGACGTGGGCCTGGAGGTACGCCTGCTTGAGCCCTTCACGCGCGCGGCTGGCCAGGACGGCGGTGGCGTTGGCGGTCAGGCCGAACAGCGGGGCGATCTCGCTCGGCGACTCCTCCTCCACCGTGGTGTGCCACAGGACCGCCTGCCAGCGCTCCGGGAGGCTCCGGAACGCCTGCATCGCCATCGTCTGCTCGGCCTCGTGCATCGCCAGGACGTCGGCGCCGAGGTCGAGGGTGTCGTCGTCGGAGAGCTCGGAGGAGCGGGAGGCCTGTGCGGCGAACACCGCGAAGTCGTCGACCAGATGCTCACGCTTCGCGCTCTTCGTCCAGGCGGCGGCGACATGGCGGACGGCGGTCATCAGATAGGCCCGGACCGCTTCCGTCGGCCCCTTTCCGCCCCGTACGGCCTGGAGCGTGCGCGCGAACACCTCGGCCGTCAGGTCGTCGGCGGTGTGCGCGTCCCGGCAGCAGCTGCGGGCGTAGCGGAGCACGGCGCCCGAATGCCGCCGGAACAACTCCTCGTAGGCCTGGTTGTCGCCGGCCCGCATGTCCTCGATCAACCGGGCGTCGGACAGCCCGATATCGGGGGCGCCGCCGCGGCCCGCGCGCTGCTGCGGAACCGCGTGCGCGCCGGCTCCGCCGGAGGCGTCCTCCTCGGCGACGGCGGGCCATGGACCGGGCAGGACGGTGCCGCCCCCGGCCTCACCGTCCGACGCGCCGCGCACGGCCTGGGTCGGCACCTGGCCGGCGGACAGCCCGTCCGCCTTCGTGTCCCTGTCGGCCGCAGCGATCTCGCCGAGCGGCTCTTCCTGCTGCTCGTTACCGCTCATCGCGGAAGCCCCCGTATACACACTCGGACCCGAATACCGGCCAAGACTGCCACATGGCTCAATCGCGTTGGCCTCTCACTCCTGCCAACCACTCATCCGGGGCGTTCTCTCGAATGCGAGTACGAGAAGTCCTTCGTTCGGGGAATGAGACCCGGCTCATTCGTCTCCCGACACCCGCTCAACGTCCGCGTGCCCGCCCGCACCCGCCTGGCACGGACGGCGAGGCGGACGGACGGGCGTACGCGGACGGATGAGCGACGCGGCATGGCCGATACGAGGCGACCCGTACGAGACCGCGGCAGCCGGGCGGGACGAGCGGGGCCACAGCACGGGCCCCGGCCATCAAGCGGGCCGCGACCTCAGACCCTCCAGCAGGATGTCCAGCAACCGGGCCGAAGCCGCGGCCTGCTGAGCGGCGTTCGGCAGCGAAGGAGCCGCCGTGGCGATGACCAGCAGCACATCGGCCACCGTCACGTCCCGGCGCAGCTCACCGGAGTCCCGCGCCCGGTCCACCAGCCGCCCCACGACCTCCAGCAGCTCGACCGCGCCCGTGTCCTCACCGAGGCCGTCGAGCCCGTCGCCGCCCCCGGAGCGCCGGGCCGCGACGCGGAAGTCGTCCTGGTCCGTTTCCTGCCGCTGCTGCGGAACACGGGTCTCGTCCACCGTGCCCGACGCCGTCCCGGGAGCCGCCGGCGCACCCGGCTCCTCCCCGTCGACCCCGACCCGCAGCACCTGCGGCGGCAACAGCCTGCCCGCACCCGACGCCACGGACGTACGCAGGAAGCGGGAGAGCGCCGACCAGGGCTTCTCCTCCTGCCCCAACGCCGTACGCGCCTGCTCGGTCAGCCGGGAGGTCTCCTCCTCGGCTAT
This sequence comes from Streptomyces sp. SM11, assembly GCF_002910905.1. Taxonomy (GTDB): domain Bacteria; phylum Actinomycetota; class Actinomycetes; order Streptomycetales; family Streptomycetaceae; genus Streptomyces. The sequence goes on from NZ_NEUE01000189.1 coordinate 1,966, forward strand.
CCGGCGCACCAGAACGTCCTTGCTCGGGAACCGCCGGTAGACGGTGCCCACGCCGACTCGCGCGCGACGTGCCACGTCTTCCATCGGAGCGCCGTAACCCAGCTCCCCGAACACCTCGCGCGCCGCCCGCAGCACATGCTCCAGATTGCGCTGTGCGTCGACGCGCAACGGAGCCGAGCGCGGCGCGCCCGCTGCCCCCGTTCCCGCCGTCGTCGCCCCGTTCGGGGCCTGTCCGGCCCCGGCCGAACCCATCGCCGCGGCACTCACCGCGGCCGCCGAGCGAACGGCGTCCGCCGAGCTCATGACGCCGAGCGCACCCACGGAGCCGAGGCGTCCGTGGTCCTCGGACGCCCGCGAGAGCGCAACCTGGCCGTACGTATCCTGAATATGCATAACTTCCCCCGGTTATGACGTCTCCCCCCGGAGACTTCCCGCCGTTTCAGTCGGGGAGCGGAGCACAACGAAATCCGCACCCGACACCCCGACGGGTTACGAACATAGTTGAGCCCGCGTCAATTCAGAAGGGGGTAGTTCCGCATGGGGCTCCCCCCGATCGGACCAAGACCCGACCAGCGCCGGAACATTGGCCTCCCACCTACCCCGGGCGTAGCGCCTGACCTGCGCGACTGTCGTCTCTCGCCGCCCACGGGCCCCGAGTGCCGTTGAGGCTCCCCCAGTCACACAATGTGCCGGGCCTGTGGACAAACCACTGACTCCGTTGCGTCATGGGGTGGTGATGGCTCCAGATCTCCGGGGGACGACCCCCGGCACCCGGCCAGGTGTGCGCATTCTCGTCGTCGGCGGTGGCTACGTCGGGATGTACACAGCGCTTCGTCTCCAACGGAAGTTGAAGCGGAGACTGAAGAGCGGCGACGCAGAGATCGTGGTCGTCACGCCCGAGCCGTACATGACGTACCAGCCCTTCCTCCCCGAAGCGGCCGCCGGCTCGATCTCGCCGCGCCATGTGGTCGTGCCGCTGCGCCGCGTCCTGAACGACTGCACGATCGTCATCGGCGAGGCCCGGAGCATCGACCACACCAAACGGACCGCGACCGTCATCACCCTCGCCACCGGCGAGGACGGCACCGGAGCTCTGGAGATCGCGTACGACGAGATCGTCATCGCCCCCGGTTCCGTCTCGCGCACCCTGCCCGTACCCGGCCTCGCCGAGTTCGGCATCGGTTTCAAGACCGTCGAGGAGGCCATCGGGCTGCGCAACCACGTCATCGAACAGATGGACATCGCCTCCGCCACCCGCGACCCCGCGATCCGCGACGCCGCTCTCACCTTCGTCTTCGTCGGCGGCGGCTACGCGGGCGTGGAGGCGCTGGCCGAACTGGAGGACATGGCCCGCTACACGGCGCGGTACTACCACAACATCAAGCCGGCGGACCTGAGGTGGATCCTGGTCGAGGCCTCCGGGCGTATCCTCCCCGAGGTCGGCGAGGCCATGGGCACGTACGCCGTCGGCGAGCTGCGCGGCCGGAACATCGACGTACGCCTCGACACCCGCCTCGACACCTGCGAGGACCGCGTCGCCGTGCTCAGCGACGGCTCCCGCTTCCCCACCCGCACCCTCGTATGGACCGCGGGCGTCAAACCGGCCCCGCTGCTGGCAGCCACCGACCTGCCCCTCACCGGACGCGGCCGGCTCCGCTGTACCGCCACCCTCGGCGTCGAGGGAATGCCGCACGCCTGGGCCGCCGGCGACGCCGCGGCCGTACCCGACCTGACCGCCTCCGAACCGGGCCGCGAGACCGCCCCCAACGCCCAGCACGCGGTGCGCCAGGCGAAGGTCCTCGCCGACAACGTCCTCGCCTCGGTCGACGGCCGCCCGCTGAAGGAGTACCGGCACGCGTACACCGGATCCGTCGCCTCCCTGGGACTGCACAAGGGCGTCGCCCACGTCTACGGTCGCAAGCTCAAGGGCTACCCGGCCTGGCTGATGCACCGCACGTACCACCTCAGCCGGGTACCGACGTTCAACCGGAAGGCGCGCGTCCTTGCCGAATGGACCCTGTCCGGACTCTTCAAACGCGAGATCGTCTCCCTCGGTTCGCTGGAGCACCCCCGCGCCGAGTTCGAACTCGCGGCGGGCGGCTCCGGGACCCCGGGAAACTCCCGCCCCGGCCGTCCGGAGGGCCCGGAGGAACCGCCGGACGACCGCCGGACGAACAGCTGACGGGGCAACAGACGGAGGGCTCCGGCGAGGGTCGGACCGGCGGCAGGGCGGCGACTGTCAGTACGGTCGGTCACACTGGACGTGTGACCATAGGTGGGCCCACGCCTGCACAGAGTGACCCGGTCGGCAGTGACCAGCAGCGACGCACCAACAGCACGACGAGGCCCGGCTGCGCCTTCCCGGGGGTACGGCCCCCGGTGCCCCCGAACACGGCAGAAGAAGCAGCCCGCCCGAGCGGACCAGACCGACACACGAGGCCAGAAATACCGTGAACTTCACGCGTTGGAGCGCCCGCCTTCCCGGAACGCAGCGCCGAGCCGCCGCGCGGGACGACCGTAGTTCCGTGCCGGCTGCCCGAGCCGAGTACGCCCGGCCGGAGGGCTCGCCCGCCCCGCCGGACGACGCCTCCCCGGCGCCCTCCGACCCCGTATCGACGGAGGCCCTTCCAGGGGCCGCCCTCGACAACCTCTCCGCCCGCGAGATCCTCGGCCGGCTCCCCGCCCCCGTCGCCCTGCTGCACGGCCCGGACCACCGCGTCGTGTACGTCAACGACGCGTACGAGGCCGCGTTCGGCCCCCGCCCGTCCGGCGTCCCCGCGGCCGAGGCCATGCCCGAGCTCGCCCAGCTCAGCGTGGTCCCGCTGCTCGACCAGGTCCTGCGCAGCGGTACCGCCCGCACGGTCAAGTCCCGCAGGACCGCCGAGGGCGGCTCGTACACCGTGACCTGCACCCCGGTCGCCGCCTGGGACAGCACGGAGGGCAGGAGCGAAAAGGAGAAGGGCGACGGCAGGGGAGAAGGCGGCGTCCTCGTGTACGCCGCCGACGTCACCGACCACGCCGAAGCCGCCGAGCGCCTGCGCACCAGCGAGCGCCGCCACCGCGAAACGGCCGTCACCCTCCAGCGCTCCCTGCTCCCGCAGGAGCTGGAACAGCCCGACGACCTCCGCATCGCCGCCACCTACCAGCCCGGCGGAACCGACGCCGCGGTGGGCGGCGACTGGTACGACGTCATCACCCTCGGCGCGGGCCGCAGCGCCCTGGTCATCGGCGATGTGATGGGCCGCGGGGTCCGGGCCGCCGCCGTGATGGGCCAGCTCCGTACCGCCGTCCGCGCCTACGCCCGGCTCGACCTCCCGCCGCACGAGGTGATCCAGCTGCTGGACGGCCTCGCCGCCGAGATCGACGCCAGCCAGATCGCGACCTGCGTCTACGCCGTCCATGATCCGAACGAGGGCCGGCTCGTCTACGCCTCCGCCGGCCACCTCCCGATCCTCGTCCGCGACGAGGACGGCACGGTCCACCGCGCCGCCGAGCCCACCGGCCCCCCGCTCGGCACGGGTGGCTGGGTCCACACCTCGGGCACCATCGCGCTGCCGCCCGGCTCCACCGCGGTCCTCTATACGGACGGCCTGGTCGAACGGCGCAGCGAGGACATCGACGAGGGGGTCGCCTCCCTGGCCCGCGCCCTCTCGGGCGCCAAGGGATCACCGCAGGTGGTCTGTGACCGGCTGATCCGCTCCCTCGGCGTGACCGCCGAGCACGACGACGACGTGGCGGTCCTGGTGGTCCAGCACCCCGCCCGTACGGGGACGAACGCGGAACTGTTCCACAACGCCGCGCTCGATCTCCTCGGCGGCATCGAGGCCGCCCCGCGCGCCCGTGCCTTCGCCACCGGGGTCCTGACCTCCTGGCGCTTCCCCGTCGAGCTCCGCGACCTGGGCGTCCTCGCCACCAGCGAACTGGTCGCGAACTCCCTCCAGCACGGCACCCCGCCGATGCGCCTGGGGCTGCGTCGTACGGACCGCCGGCTGATCATCGAGGTGACCGACGGCGACGACCACCTGCCACGCCGCCGCCAGGCCGAACCGGCGGACGAGGCGGGACGCGGTATCTCGATCATCGCCTCGATCGCCACCTCGTGGGGCAGCCGGCGCACACCGGGAGGGGGCAAGGCGGTCTGGTGCGAGTTCGCCCTGCCGCGGTGAGCAGGGCGGCTCCCTCAGAGACCGGCGGAGGCGGACGCGGGAGAGGGCGCGGTCTCCGTGACGTCTCCGCCCGCGGGCAGTGACACCGCCACCACCCGCGAGGGGGTGTGTCCCAGCGACGGCTGATCCTGTACGGGGGTGAGCCGACGGCCCAGCCGCAGCGCGAGCACCGTGATGCCCAGCGAGAACAGCACGAAGGTCACGATGTACGGGCCGTGCAGCGACGCCCCCATCGGCCCGCCGACGGCCGGACCGACCGCGAGCGCGAGCTGCTTGCACAGGGCGAACGCCGAGTTGTACTGCCCGACCATCGACTCCGGCGCCAGATCGGCGACCAGCGGGGCGACGGTCGGCGACAGCATCGCCTCACCCAGCCCGAACAGCGCGTACGTCGAGATGAACGCGGCCGTCGCCATGGTCTGGCTGCCGTGGCCCAGCCCCGCGTAGCCCGCCACGATCCAGGCGAACGCCCAGATCAGGCCGACCGCGGCGATGACCCGGCTGCGCCGCCGCCGCTCCACGAGCCGCAGCACGACGAACTGCGCCACGACGATGACCGCGGTGTTGGCGGCCAGCGCGAAGCCGAGGGTGGAGGGCTCGATCCCGGCGGCCTCCGTGCCGTACGCGGCCAGACCGGACTCGAACTGCCCGTAGCAGGCGAAGAACAGCACGAAGCCCAGCACGCACAGCTGCACCATCGCCCGGTGCGAGAGCAACGCCCGCAGCCCGCCGCCCTTCGCGGCGGAACCGTCCGCCGGCCGGGCACCGCCGAGCGAAGCGGTACGCGGCATGCGCACGGTGGCCACGGTGACACCGAGCACCACGAACATCGCGGCCTCGATCAGGAAGAGCATCGTGAAGCTCGCCGGACGGCTCACGTCCACCAGCTGCCCGCCGACGAGCCCACCGAGCCCGAGCCCCAGGTTCTGCAGGAAGAACTGCGTGGCGAAGGCGCGCGTACGGGTCGCGGTGCTGGAGCACCACACGAGCATCGTGGCGAGGGCCGGCTGCATGACGGCGGTGCCCGCGCCCAGGACCGCGGCGGACAGCACGGCGGCCGGAACGCTGCTCGCGAACCCCAGGGCGACGGCGCCCACGGATGCCAGAGCGGAGGCCACCACCAGCACGGGCAGCGGGCCCCGCCGGTCGATGGCCCGCCCGGTGAACGGCAGAACGGCCAGCGCCGCCATCGCGAAGGCCGCCAGAACGACCCCCGCGGTCCCGGCGCCAAGATCCCGTACCTGTGCCACGTAGACGTACAGATACGGAACGGTGAACCCGAGCCCGAACGCGCTCAGCGCGCTGCCCAGCTGGATCCGCCGCAGCGCTGCGCCCATCTCCCTGGTCACACTCACCCACCTCAAGGTTTCGAAGAAATCAGACTCGAAGACTTTAGCACTAAACTTAGAAAGTGAAAACTACAGGTTGAAGGACTTCAAGGGTGTTGGGGGGCGTGCCATACTGCCCGCCATGTCTGAGAGCACCGAGGAGCCCGGCCCCAGCGAGCCGAGCCTCGACGAACAGATCGCCGCCTACCAGCGCGAGTTCCGCGACCTCGACCCCCAGGTCGAACAGGTCGTCTCCGCGCTGGGCCGCCTGAACCGCCGGATGAACGTCGCGTACGGGAGACAGCTCGCCGCGCTCGGCATCAGCAACGCCGAGTGGGAGGTCCTCAAGACCCTGGTCCTGTCGGGCGCCCCCTACCGCCTGGGCCCCGGCGAACTGGCGAAGCGTCTCGGCCTCACCCCGGCCGCCATGACCCACCGCGTCGACCGGATGGCCGGCGAGGGCCTGGTCACCCGTGACCGCGACGAGAACAACCGGGTCCGCGTCATCGTCGAGCTGACCGACGAGGGCCGTACGAAGTGGCTGGAGGCGATGCGTATGGCGACCGACTTCGAGGAGGACCTCCTCCAGGACCTGTCCGGCGACGAACGCGGCGTCCTCGGCGAGCTGCTGGTCCGCCTCCTGCGCCGCGTGGAGCACGCCCAGCCGGACGCCGGCGGCCGCCTCACCGACCTGGACTGATGGCCGGCACCGGGCCCCGCAGAGGTCACCGGGGGAGGGTTGACACACCCCTGGTGGATCCGTAACGTTCTCCGAGTTGTCACGGAGCCGGAACGGTTCCGCGGCAGCCGATCCCGCCGCGAACGCGGCAACCAAACTTCAGCACGATCTCCCACTCGGGATGATTTCGGCATGCCGGAATTCATTGCGAAGGCCCGATTATGAGTCGCCGGGAGAATCCGCTAGAGTTTGAGCGTCGGAACGGCCCAACGGCCGGGAAGACGAACCCCGCTGACTGGGAATCAGGCCCGAAAGGATCTGATAGAGTCGGACTCGCCGGAAAGGGAGAACGCGAAAGCGGAGGATCTGGAAAGCGAAACTGCTTGACCCGCTTCGACCGGGAATCGGACACGAAAGAGTCTGATAGAGTCGGAAACGCAAGAACGAAGGGAAGCGCCCGGAGGGACCCGGTGAAACGGGACCGAAGGAAGCGTCCGTTCCTTGAGAACTCAACAGCGTGCCAAAAGTCAACGCCAAATATGTTGATACCCCGGCCTGCTTCGGCAGGTTGGTGGTTCCTTTGAAAGTCCTGCACGGGTCGCTTCGGCGACCGGGCAGGCAATTACACAGCGAGGACGCTGAGAACAACGGGTCTTATTCCGACCGGTTGTTCCGCTCTCGTGATGTGTGCATCCGATTACGGGTAAACATTCACGGAGAGTTTGATCCTGGCTCAGGACGAA
>NZ_NEUE01000190.1 GCF_002910905.1 Streptomyces sp. SM11
CCGGCGCCCCGGGCGGCCCCGGCACGCGACGCGGACAGCGCCGGGCCGTCGCCCTGTTCACGGTCCCGTTCTTCGCGCTCTTCACCGCCGTCACCGTCCTGCCGATGATCTACGCGGCCTGGATGAGCCTCTACCGGGAGGAGTCATCCGGCCTGGGGTTCGGCGGAACCGAGCGTGTCTTCGCCGGGTTCGGCAACTTCACCGAAGCCCTGAGCAACGAGGCGTTCCTCCGCTCGTTCGGGAACATAGCGCTCTACTGCGCCCTCTACATCCCCGCGATGGTCGGCGGCGCACTCATCCTGGCCCTGCTCGTCGACTCGACCATGGCCCGGGCCCGGCGCTTCTTCCAGATCGCCTACTTCCTGCCGCACGCGGTGCCCGGCCTGATCGCCTCGCTGATCTGGCTCTACCTCTACACACCGGGCCTCAGCCCCATCACCGACGCCCTCGACGCGCTCGGCGCCCAGTGGAACTTCTTCGGCCAGGACGAGGCGATCTTCTCGGTCGTCAACATCTCCGCGTGGCAGTGGACCGGCTACAACATGATCATCTTCTACGCGGGTCTCCAGGCCGTACCCCGCGAGGTGCTGGAAGCCGCGACCGTCGACGGAGCCGGGGCGCTGCGCACCGCCGTCCAGGTCAAGATCCCCATGATCCGGCCGACCGTCGTCCTGACCCTGCTGTTCACCTGCGTCGGCGCCATCCAGCTCTTCGACGCCCCCAAACTCGTCCAACTGCGCGCCAACACCATGGGCGAGGACTGGTCGCCGACCATGTTCATCTACACCGCGGCCTTCAAGGGCCACGACTACGGCCTGGCCGCCGCGAGCTCTCTCCTGCTCGCCGTCGTCGCCGGCCTGCTGTCCTTCGTCGTCACCAAGCTCGGCAACCGGTGGAAGGCCTCATGAGCACCCAGACAGCCACCCCCGACGCACCGCCCGCCTCCCCGCCCCGCGGCGGGGCCGGCCGCCGCTCCACCCCGAAGCCGCCCGCCCGCCGCAGCGGAGGACTCACCTCCCGCGTCATGGTGAACGCCGTGCTCGCCGTCGTCGCCGTCTACACGCTGATGCCGCTGACCTGGCTCCTCATCGCCTCCACCAAGAGCTACCGGGACCTGTTCGCCACCAACCCGTTCAGCCTCGGAGACCTCCAGTTCCTGGCGAACCTGAACGCCCTCCTCGAATACAACGACGGGGTGTTCGTCCGTTGGCTGCTCAACAGCCTCCTGTACACCGTCGTCGCCTCCGGGCTCTCCACCCTCATCTCCGTCGCCTGCGGCTACGCCTTCGACAAGTACGCCTTCCGCGGCCGGGAGAAATGGTTCGGGGTCGTCCTCGTCGGCGTCCTCATCCCCTCGACCGTCGTCCAGCTCCCGCTCTACCTGATGGCCTCCGAGCTGGGCCTCGTCAACACCTACTGGGCTGTCCTCATCCCCAGCCTCGTGAACCCGTTCGGCGTCTACCTCGCCCGCGTCTTCTCCGAGGGGTACGTGCCGGGCGAGGTCCTGGAAGCGGCCCGGATGGACGGCGCGGGCGAGGTGCGGACCTTCGTGAAGGTCGCCCTGCCGATGCTGGCCCCCGGCTTCGTGACCATCTTCCTGTTCTCCTTCACCGCGAGCTGGAACAACTTCTACGGCGCGCTCATGATGCTCAACGACGACCGGCTCTACCCGGTCAACCTGGGCCTCTACATGTGGAACCAGAACGTCTACCAGCAGCCGGAGCTCTACCCGCTCGTCATCATCGGCTCGCTCGTCGCCGTCGTCCCCCTGATCGTCGCCTTCCTCTGCCTCCAGCGCTTCTGGCGCTCGGGCCTCACCGCAGGAGCCGTCAAATGAGTCACTCCGCCACGCCCCAGCGGACCCGACCCCGCACCGTCCTGGCGATGAGTGGCGAGACCCGTGCGGCGATCCTTGACCCCGCGGCCCTGGACCGGCTCTCCCGGGTCGCCGACCTGGTCCCCGGACTCCTCGTCACCGACTTCGACGCCGACGACCCCGTCCAGCGCACCGGGCTCCACGAGGCAGAGGTCCTGTTCACCGGCTGGGGCTGCCCGGCCCTGGGCCCGGCGGCCCTGAGCGCCATGCCCCGGCTGCGCGCGGTGATCCACGCCGCCGGCTCCGTCAAACACCACATCACCCAGGACGTCTGGGACCGCGGCATCGCCGTCAGCACCGCCGCGACGGCCAACGCCTTCCCGGTCGCCGAGTACACGGTCGCGGCGATCCTCTTCGCCAACAAGAACATCCTGGAGAGCGCCCGTGTCTACCGCGAGGAACGCTCCCGGGTGAACCTCCTGGAAAGGTTCCCCGGCGTGGGCAACTACCGCCGCACCGTGGGCATCGTCGGCGCGTCCCGCATCGGACGCCGCGTCGTCGAGCTGCTGCGCCCCTACGACCTGCGCGTCCTCGTCCACGACCCGTATCTGGACGAGGCCGGCGCCCGGACCCTGGGAGTGCAGCGCGCCGACCTCGACGCCCTGGCCGCGGAGAGCGACGTCGTCAGCATCCACGCCCCCGAACTCCCGGCGACCCGCCACCTGTTCGACGCCGGACGCCTCGCCCTGATGCCGGACGGGGCGACCCTCGTCAACACCGCGCGTGGCTCCCTGGTGGACACCGACGCGCTCGTGACGGAACTGGCCGCCGGCCGGCTGAACGCCGTGCTCGACCACACGGAACCGGAGGTCCTGCCCGCCGACTCACCCCTCTACGACCTGCCGAACGTGCTCCTCACCCCGCACATCGCCGGGTCCCAGGGCGGTGAACTCCACCGGCTCGCCGACGCCGCCGTCGACGAGCTCGAACGCTACGCGCACGGCCTGCCGTTCACCCACGCGGTGGACCCCCGCACCCTGCACCAGCAGGCCTGACCCCGTACCCGTACACCCGCCCGGCCCGCCGGGACGGCCCAGGGCACGCCGGGACGCCCTCGGCGTAGTGTCACGCGGCGTGCGCCTGCCCCGGGGGCAGCACCGCTATCATCCGGGCCACCGTACGGGCCATCGCGTCCCGGCCGTCCGCCAGATAGCGGCGCGGGTCCACGCCCCGGTCGTCCTGGGCCAGCCGCTCCCGTATCGCTCCGGTCATCGCGATGTTCAGCGCGGTCCCGATGTTGACCTTGCGGATCCCGCCCGCCACGGCGCGGGCCAGCTCCTCGTCACAGGCGCCGGACGAACCGTGCAGGACCAGCGGAACCGGCACGGCCGCACGCAGCCTGCCCAGCAGGCCGTGGTCGATGACGGCGTTCCGTGAGGTCATGGCGTGCGAGGTGCCGACCGCCACGGCCAGCGCGTCGACCCCGGTGGCCGCGACGAACGACCGCGCCTCGTCGGGATCCGTACGGGCCCCGGGCGCATGGGCGTTGAGCGCCGGCTCCCCGTGCTTCCCGCCGACCTGCCCGAGCTCGGCCTCCAGCCACAGGCCCCGCTCGTGCGCCCATGCGACGGCGGCGCGGGTGGTCGTCAGGTTCTCCGCGTACGGCAGCCGGGCGGCGTCGAACATCGCCGAACTGAAACCGCAGTCCGCCGCCCTGTGCAGCAGCTCGGTCGACTGCACATGATCGAGGTGCAGGGAGACGGGCACGGCGGCCTGGTCGGCGACCTCCGCCGCGGCGCGCGCGAGCGGCCGCGGCCGGCCCCGGTGGTAGGCGACCGCGTTCTCACTGATCTGCAGGATCACCGGCGACCCCGCCGTCTCCGCGCCCTCGGCGATGGCTTCCGCGTGTTCCAGGGTGATGACGTTGAACGCGGCGACCGCGCGCTGCTGCGCGGTGGCCTCGGCGATCAGATCGCCGGTGGCGGCGATGGGCATGGCGACTCCGGGATGAGGGACTGTCGGGCGGGGGAGGGGATGGCCTGGCCGTCAGGCCGTGCTGCTGAGGATGACCGAGCGGGTGAGGTGGCGCGGCCGGTCCGGGTCGAGGCCGCGGGCGTTCGCGATGGCCAGCGCCAGACGCTGCACCCGGACCAGCTCCGCCAGCGGGTCGAGGCCGCCGGCCACCCACCGGGCGCCGGTCGCGTGGACCTCGTCCATCAGCCCGGCCGGGGCCTCGCCGAGCATCCAGGTCGCGGTGGAGCGGGTGGAGATGCTGATCGGGCCGTGCCGGTACTCCATCGCCGGGTACGCCTCGGTCCAGGCGAGCGCGGCCTCGCGCATCTTCAGCGCCGCCTCGTTGGCGAGCCCGACGCTCCACCCCTGACCGAGGAAGGTGAACTGGCTGCACTCCACGAGTCCGGAGGGCAGCGGCTCGGCGAGCGCGACCAGGGCGTCCTCGACGACCGCGTCGGTGTGCAGGCCCAGATGGGCACGGAGCAGGGTCAGCGCCGAGGTCGCGAAGCGGGTCTGCACGACGGACTTCTCGTCGGCGAACTCGAGCACGATCGTGTCGTCGGCCATCGCCGCCATCGGGGTGTCGGGATCGCCGATGACCACCGTGCGGCGGGTCGTGCCACCGATGTGGCCGAGGAGTCCGAGCACCTCCGTCGTGGTGCCGGAGCGGCTCAGCGCCACCACCCGGTCGTAGGGCCGGCCAGCCGGGAACTCCGACGCGGCGAAGGCGTCGGTCTCGCCCTGGCCACTGCCTTCCCGAAGTGCCGCGTAGGCCTGGGCCATGAAGTACGACGTACCGCAGCCGATCACGGCGATGCGCTCGCCGGCCGCCGGAAGCCGGTGGGCGAGGCCGTTCGCCATACCGGCGGCCACCTGCCAGCAGTCGGGCTGGCTGGCCAGCTCCTGAGCCACGTGCGTCATCTGTGCTCCCTGTTCCCGGTCCCGGCGATTGATGCTCGAAACTGCATATTAAGCAAGCATTTCAAACAATAACAAGCAGGCGTGTGCAGGGTTCGTGCGTCGGGCGCGGCCTGCTCCCCTGTCCGCCGGGCCGGAGCGCCACGGTTCGGGTGCCGCACCCGGGCCGCCCGGGCACCGCTTCGCGGTAGCGCATTCCGCCCCGTGTCGATGGATAGGGTGGCTGCGCTTCGCGAGATCTGCGGAATGTTTCGAGGTAGGGGGTCGGGTTCATGGGTTCGCTGTCGGGGAAGGTCGCATTGGTCACCGGTGCCAGCCGCGGCATCGGCCGGGCGATTGCCCAGCGGCTTGCGCGGGACGGTGCCTTGGTCGCCGTTCACTACGGTGCGCGGGGCAAGGCGGCGCAGGAGGTGGTCGAGGAGATCCGGAAAGCGGGCGGACAGGCTTTCGCGGTGGGCTCCCTGCTGGGAGTGCGGGGAGACGTCGAAGTGCTGTACGAGGCCTTCGGCGCGGGGATGGCCGACCGGGGCGAGCGGCCGGTGCTGGACATTCTGGTCAACAACGCCGGGGTGAGCGGATCCGGGCGAATAAGCGACGCCTCACCGGACGTTTTCGACCGGCTGTTCGCGGTGAACGTGAAAGCACCGCTGTTCCTTATCCAGCAGGGTTTGACCCTGATGCGGGACGAAGGGCGGATTGTCAACATCTCGTCGGCCGCCGCGCACCGGTCGTTTCCGGAGTCGGTGACTTATGCCATGACCAAGGGCGCGGTGGAGACGCTGACGCTTGCTGTGGCAAAGGAAGTGGCGGAGCGAGGCATTACGGCGAACACCGTGGTGCCCGGTTTCGTGGAGACCGACATGAACGCCCGGCGACGCGAGACGCCCGGGGCCGCGGCGGCCCTGGCGGCGCACTCGGTGTTCGGCCGCATGGGCCAGCCGGCCGATATCGCCGACGTCGTGGCGTTCCTCGCCTCGGAGGACGCACGCTGGGTCACCGGCCAGAGCATCGACGCCACGGGTGGCATCGGCCTCTGAGAAGCCGACGGGTGTGTGGCGCGGGGCGACCGGTCTCCCCGCGCCACACACCTCCCTCACGTCCTCATGCCCCTCGCGGCCCTTGTGTCCTCATGTTGTTCATGAGCTCGTGAGCAGTGACTCCCAAGCGGTCGCGGTGTCAGGGCGACGGGCCAACAGAGCCGCGCCCGCCCGGCCCGCCGCACCCGACTCCGGCACGCCGAGCCGCAGCTGTGCCGCCCTCAGGAGCGCCGTCCGCTCCGGGTCCGTGGGGCGCGACCGGGCGACGGCCGAATCAGCCGGGCCCGATCGGCGGCCCGAGGACAGCGCCAGGCTCTCCGTGCGCTGAACAGGAAGCCCAGCATCGTCGCCACCTGCCCCGCGGTCACGTCCTCGTCCGCGAACGCCGTCGGCAGCAAGGTTCCCGGACGTCCGGCGCCCGGACGTCCGGCACGAGGAAACGGTCATGAACTCCAGGGGTGTCGCGTGAGCATGTCCGGGTCGATGGTGCGGGTGAGGAGGTGAAGGGGCGCGGCGCGGGTGCCGGTCGCCTCCGCCGCTTCCCAGTAGGCCAAGCCGGTGGCCGCGTCGACCGGACCGTGAACGAGCGGCACTTCGGCCCCCGAGGCATGGAGCAAGGACTCCAGCCGGCAGGACGCGATGGTGTCCGGCACCATCGGCTGCGCGAGATATCCGGCCACCGCGGCGGCCGACAGCCCCTCGGCCACCTGCCGTTCCGTGGGGCCGGCACTCAACAGCCCACCACCGACGACCAGGACGTCCTTCGCCCGGTCCATCCGGCCGATGGCACGAGACGTGTCGAAGCAGTGCGGGAAAGAGTCGTCGACCACCGTCGTACCCGGTGCGAGCCGGTCGACGTCCAGGAGCGTACCGCCGCCGCTGACCGCCGCGACGATCAGCCGGGCCCCGTACACGGCGTCGGGCAGCCCCTGGTGCGATTCGACCACCTCCACGACCTCGGCGAGGCCGCGTTCCAGGAGGCTTTCGGCCAGTTCCTTCAGGCGCGGCCCACTGCCCGGCACGTCACAGAGCAGCAGCCGGGCGGGCGGCCGCTGGGCCCGGGTGAGCAGCAACTCCAGCGAGGAGCAGCCGATCGAACCGAGCCCCACGAACGCGACGGTGAGAGAGCCCAGTTCCTGCCGGGTCGCGTCGAGAGCGGCGTGCACGGTCCTGACGACGGACGCGACGGTCGCCGCGTGACCGGTGGATACGGCAGGGGCGGGAGGGAGAACAGACACGGCGGGGACGGTTTCGGTCGCGTCGACGGCCCGCAGGACGTCGAAGCCGTAACCGGTGAGCGACGGGATCATGCCGGCCAGGGACACGGCTCGCGCACCCAGGGACGAGGCGAGCTCGACTCCCCGAGTGGTGTGCCCGAGGAGGTGGTCGCCGGGGGCGAGTTCGTCCGCGAACAGCGGGATGCACACGAAGCCCGAACGGCCCAGTGGCGTGCGCAGCGTCTCCAGGAGCCGCGGCTGCCCGTCGGGGAACAGCAGGGTCCGCAACTCCTCGCGTGGCAGCGCCGCCTCCGGCAGACCCGCCAGCCGGGCGAGGTCGGCCGGGGACGGCAGATAGCCGACGAGCGCGGCGTCCATCCGCTGGTCATGGCCGGAGCCGCCCGGCTGGTCGAGGCGGCCGGGACCGGGCACCGTCGAGGCCGCCGCCCGCACGAGACCGTCACGTACCGAGTCCGCGAACGCGGCCAGTGCCCGCGGGGTGAACGCCCTCGCCGCCGCACGGACGGTGATCCGCAGCCGCCCGCCGTCCGGACGTGCCGCGAGGAACACATCGGTGCTGGCCGGAGGCGGCGTGTACGCGTTGTCGCCGTCCTCCCGGGTGACCGTCAGCGCCCCGCCGCTCTCCGGGCCGAGGGCGGAGAAGTCCAGATAGGTGAAGAAGAACTGCGAGGTCACGGGCAGCCCGTTGGGTAGCGGCGGCACGGCCCCCTCGTACGTCTGCGCTGCGGCGGCCTCGGCCGCGACACGCCGTACATCGTCCTCAAAACGCGCGTCGTCGGGCCGGCCGGGTCCCCCTAGCCGTCTCCCGGACGCCGGACCGGCCGGCCGCAGGGGAACTGCTCTGGCGAAGGGACCGAACACCCGGTGTGCGTCGGGCAGGGCCTGGTCCCGGCCGCTCACCGCGAGACCGAGCAGCAGATCCGCCCGGCCGGTGGCCGCTACCAGCGCCCGGTAGTAGGCGGCGAGCACCGGGGTGTAGAGGGTGGAGCCCGTGCGCGCGGCGAGGCTGCGCAGCGCCGCCACCCGGCCGGAGTCGACCGTGAACCCGTGGGTGTGGAAGAGCGGGCGCGCGCTCGTGCCCGCAGGCGTGCCGGTACTCGTACCGGCACGGAGTACGGGCTGCCGGTAGGGCGCGCTCAACCGTGCCCACCGGCCCTCGCCGGGCGGCCTGAGGGAGCCCGCACCGGGGGCCGTCGTGGTGGCGGCGTCCGTGCGCTCGGCGAGCTGGACGGCGTGATCGCGGAAGGTGCTCCGCAGCGGGGCCGGCGCCGGTTCTTCGCCGCGGGACAGCGCCTCGTACACGGTCGTCAGCTCCTGTACCAGGAGGGCCGCGCTGTAACCGTCGCCGATGATGTGGTGGGCGTGTGCCACCAGGACGTGTTCATCGGGTGCGACGGTGAGTACCCGCAGGCGCAGCAGGGGCCACGCCCAGGGCTCGAATCGGCGTGCCCGTTCGGCGGCGACGCGTTCTTCCACCTGATCCGGTCCGGTGAGGGTCTCGAAGTCGACCGGCAGATGCAGGGAGGGCGGCAGCTCCTGCTGGACGGCCGGACGCGCCCCGGCGGGGAAGACGGTGCGCAGCATCGGATGGCGTCCGACGAGTGTGTCCACCGCGCTCTGGAAGCGGGCGGGGTCGAGGGGGCCGTGCAGCCGCAGCCGCGTGAGCCCGGACGATGTCGCGCCTGGTGCCATGGCTTCGGCCAGCAGGAAGCCCCGCTGGGTGGGGGTGAGTGGGAAGGGCGCGGGACTCGCTGCCGGATCGAGGGGCCGGGGGCGGGCGGCGGCCGCATCGCGTACCCGCGCCGGCACGTTCGCCGCGCCGTCGGAGCCCGCGTCCACCGCGCCCGCCAGGGCCGCGAGCGTACGGTGACGGTAAATTACGGTCGGCCGGGGGAGCGGCCCGCCCTGCTTCTCCAGCCGGGCGAACACCTCCAGCACGAGCAGGGAGTCGCCGCCGAGGGCGAAGAAGTCGTCCTCACGGCACACTTCGTCGACCCGGAGCAGTGCGGACCAGATGGCGGCCAGCCGGACCTCGGTCGGAGTGCGGGGCGGTGTACGGACGGCGCCCGTACGCGCGCCGGTCAGGGCGTCCGTGCCCGCCCCGGGTAGGACGGTCGCCTCCTGGAGGTCCGGCAGCGCACGGCGGTCGATCTTGCCCGTGCTCGTGAGCGGCATCCTGCCGACACGGGTGATCGTCGACGGAAGCATGTACGGAGGCAGTGACTCCGCCAGATGGAGCCGCAGCGCCACGGAGTCCGCACCGGACGGACCGGGCCCGGGGGTCACGAAGGCGGTCAGGCGTCCGTCCTGGGCGAGGACGACGGCATGGGTGACGTCCGGGTGGGTCTCGAGCAGCGCCTCGATCTCGCCCGGCTCGACCCGGTTGCCCCGGATCTTCACCTGGTCGTCCAGCCGCCCGAGGAACTCCAGGGTGCCGTCCTCGGTACACCGCACCCGGTCGCCGCTGCGGTACCAGCGCCGCCCGCGCCGGACCGTGAACGCGGCCTCGGTCAGGGCGGGTTCGCCGAGATACCCCGGTGTCAGGCCGATTCCGGAGATGAGGAGCTCACCGGCCTCGCCGGGCCGCAGGCGCTCCCCGTCGGGGCCGACGACCTGCACCTCCGTGCCCGAGACCGGGCGGCCGATGGGCAGTCGCCGCACCTGGTCGCCGGGGCGGGCGCGGATGATGTGGCAGCTCGTGTTGATGGTCGCCTCGGTCGGGCCGTACAGGTTGGCGATGAGCTGGCCGTCGCCGAAGAGGTCGAACCAGCGGCGCACGTGGGCGGGTGACAGGGCCTCGCCGCCGACATGGATCCACCGGAGCGCGGACAGGTCCGGCCGGGGTGCGCCGTGCCGTACCCGTTCCTCGGAAGCGCTGAGGAGTTGTTCCCAGAGCGTGGGTACGGAGCTCCAGACGGTGATGCGGCTGCTTTCGACGTACGTCAGCAGCCGGTCGGGATCGCGCAGCAGGTCCCAGGCCACCGTGACCACGGTGGCGCCGACGAGCAGCGGGGCGAGGAGCTGGCGGACGGAGGCGTCGAAGCAGGGAGACGCGGTCTGGGCGAGCCGGTCGTGCGCGTCGTATCCGAAGGCGCCGATCGCCCAGTCGAGGTAGTTCTCCATCGACCGGTGGGTGATGGGCACGGCCTTGGGCCGGCCGGTGGATCCGGAAGTGAAGATCACATAGGCGGTCTCACCCGCGTCGACCGGGCCGTCGGGTGCGGGGGCCCCGCCCGGGGCCGGGACGGAACCGGACGCCCGGGCCGCGCCCGCGGCAGAACCTTGCCGCGCATCCCACGTGAGCGGCGCGGAAGCGTCGACGGACACCAGGGTGACGTCGCCGAGCGTTTCGCCCACCGCCTGGGTGGCGGCGTGACACAGCACCGCACGGGTCCCCGAGCGCGTGAGCTGGTCCACCAGCCGCGCGGTCGGGTGGCCGGCGTCCAGTGGAACCCAGCCCGCTCCGGCGCGCAGGGCCGCGACGACCGAGACGACGGTGTCCGCGCCGGGCTCGGTGAGCAGGCCGACGAGGCTTCCCGGGGTGACGCCGCGGGCCAGGAGCGAGGCCGCGAGGGCGTGGGAGGCGCGGTCGAGTTGGGCGTACGTGAGGGTGGCGTCGCCGGTGTCGACGGCGACCGCGTCCGGGGTGGCCCGGAACCGGTCGACCAGCCGACGCACGATGGTGGCGGACCAGGTGTCCCGGCGTGGCGTGGCCTCCGCGACAGCCGGTGCGGCGGAAGCGGGCTCGCTCCGTACGGTTCCGGCAGCGGGAAGGGGCCGGACCAGGGGAAGATCCGGGGCGTCGGGCAGAGGCCGGACGAGAGCGCCCAGTTCGTCGTGGAAGTCGCGGTCCAGGCGGGCCACCGTCGCCGGGGCGAAGAGCCGGACGGGGAAGTTCCACGAGAAGCGCAGGACCGTCTGGTCCCGCCAGCACAGCAGGCTCAGGTGTGTCGCGGCGGTGGCGGTGCCGGCGGCGGTCGGCCGCACGCTCACCGGACAACGCTCGTCGAGGGCTGCGGGGAAGCGCGAGAAGCTGAAGCCGGCCGGGCTCACCGTCCGGGGTGCGGCCCCGGACGGGTCCGTCGGCAGCAGCCGTGCCAGGTCGAGGCCGGTGGGGCTCGCGTGCTGCTCGCTCTCCAGCCAGATTCCCGCCAGCCGCTCGGCCAGCGCCTCGACCGGCTCGTCCGGGGCCGTCCCGCACAGCAGGGGGAGGGTGTCGGCGAGCGGACCCACGAGCCGGTCCAGACCCGCCAGCCGTCCGTCCCTGCGGGCGCGGGCGACGTTCACCGCGATGTCCCGCTGTCCACTCCACCGGGCGAGACAGCGCACGTGCACGGCGAGCAGCAGATGGAACAGGCTCACCCCGTGAGCCGCGGCCCGCTTCTCCAACGCGGCGGTCAGCACCGCGTCGAGGGCGCTCTGCCGTGTGGCCAGGGGAGCCATCGAGAGGGCGGACGGATCACCGTCGTACGGCAGGCGCAGCGGCTCGCCCCGGGTGGCCAGCCGCTCCGACCAGTACCGCAGGTCGAAGGCGAGGGCCTTCGCGCCGTTCGTGGAGGACCGCTCATCGGCGGCAGCGGCCGCGTACCGTGCGAAGTCGGTGCCGAGTGCGGGCAGCGTAGGTGCGTGCCCGTGCCCGTACTCGTGGGCGAGGGCGGTGTAGAGCGACCAGAGTTCCCCGGCTAGGACGTTGAGGCTGTATCCGTCACCGGCCGCATGGTGGATCACCAGTACCAGATGGGACAGCTCCGGGCTCTCCCGGGCGAGGACGGCGCGTACGGGAGGTTCGGCGGAGAGGTCGAACGGCCGGTTGCACAGGGCTATTTCGAGCTCCTCGATATGCCCGGACAGCTCGTGTGCCTCGTACCAGGCGGAGAGATCGACGGGCGGTGCGACGTACTGCCGCGGTGTCGCCGAGCCGATCCCGTCCGGGGTGGTCCCGATGCTCTCGACGCGGATCCGCAGCATGGCGTGCCGGTCGGCGAGAGCGGCGAGCGCCCGGCCCAGGAGCCGGGTGTCCAGGGGGCCTTGGACGGTCTGGCGGACGTAACCGTGAGCCGGTACCTCCGGGTGGAGCCGGCTGCTGGTGTACAGGGCCCGTTGGACGGGGGTGAGCGGGAAGGGCACCCCGTCCGGCACAGGAGCGGGCGCAGGAGCCGGGGCGGGTGAGAGGGAGGAGGGTGCGGACGTCGGACAGGGGGAGGGCGTTGTGTCGAGGTGCGCGGCCAGTTCGGCGACGGTCCGGTACTCGAAGAGGAGCGTGGCGGGCAGGGGCCTGCCCAGCTCCCGTTCGAGCTGCCTGACGAGGTCGACGGCGGAGAGCGAGTCGAGGCCGAGGGTGAGAATCGGCTCGTCGTCGGGGATCCCGGCGGGAGGCGGACGCAGCGCCGAAGCCAGCAGCTGGCGAAGCAACGCGGCGGTACCGGTACGGGATCGGGCCGCCGGGTTCGTGCTCCAGCTCACGCTCGCGTCAGTGGAGGTGTCTGTGTCGGTGCCGGGTGCCTGGCCCGGGGCCGCCGGTTGCGTACCGGATCCCGTTCTCGGTTCCGTTCCCGTGGCTGCCGCCGTCGCGGTCGGGGGCGTCACGACCGCAGGTCGCGGGGACGGAGTGAGGTCGGCGAGCAGCAGCTGAGCCGCGTCGACGCCGCATGCCGTACGGAGCGCCGCCAGTGCGGGAGCGGGGGCGACGGGCCGGCCCCCGGCGCTCCGTACAGGGGTGGATTCCCCGTCCGGCCCGGTGCCGAGGGCCGCTGTCATCCCCGTCCCGGCGAACGCGGCGAGGTTCACCGACTGCCAGGGCCGGCCCGCGTGTCGTTCCGACGCGGCGAACGCGTCGAGGAAGGCGTTGGCGCCGGCGTAGTCGCCCAGCGCGCCCGCCAGGCCGGGCAGCACGGCACTGACGGAGGAGAACGCGATGCGGACCGCCGGGTCGAGCCCGTGCCGGCGCAGGGCCAGCGAGAGCAGCAGAGTGCCCCGGATCTTGGCGGCCAGGACGTCCGCCGTCTCCTCCGCGCGCCTGTTCCGCAGGGTGCCGGGCCGCACAACCCCTGCGGCGTGGAAGAGGGCGTCGAGGCGGGGCAGTCCGGCGAGGAGCGCGTCGACATCCCGCTCCACCGAGACGTCGGCCACGCGGTAGTGGACGGTGGCGCCCAGCGAGCGGAGTTCCTCGGCCAGCCCCTCGGGCGGTCGCGGGGAGCGTCCGGCGAGCACGAGGGTCGGGCGTCCCCGGCCGGCGAGGTCCCGGGCGAGAGCGGCTCCGATTCCGCCGCCGCCCCCGGTGATGAGGAAGGTGCCATCGGGCGGCAGCGGTGACCGTGCCGCCCCGGTCGGTGGTGTGTCGCCCCGTGTCAGCGGCACGAAGCGACGGGTGAGCCTGCGCCCCGCGCGCCAGGCGACGGTGGCGGCCCTGCCCGGAGTGCCGTCCGACTCCAGCTCGGCCAGTACGGCCGCCAGGTGCTGGGACGGGGTGTCCAGCGAACAGAGGTCGACGGCAGTGGCCGTAGCGCCCGGAGTCTCCTGTGGCAGAGCCAGCAGGAGTCCGCCGAGGACGGCGTGGGCCGGCCGTGGCCTCTCCCGAACGGCCCCCGTGACGTGCATGTCCTCGGTCACCACCAGCAGCCGGTCCGCACCCGTCTCGTCCAATCGTGCGAGTGCCTCGTCAAAGGAGGCGAGCGCGGCGTCCTGGGCCCGGCCGAGCGCGTTGCCGGTGTCCTGACCGGGAGCGGGCCCGGCCACCAGGACCACGGCGTCCGGCGGCCCGTCGCCCGGTTCGTACATCCGGACGCCCTTGGGAGCGAGCTGCGAGGCGAGCCGGTCGATGAACGTGGAATCGGGCCCTGTCAGCAGCACCGAACGCACCGCCCCCGCCGCCTTTCCGGGCAGCGCGGCGTCCGCCCACAGGAACCGGTGCAGGAGAGGGCTCGCGGGCGGATCGGCCCAGTACCGGCTGCGCTGGAAGGGGTAGGTGGGCAGGGGAATCCGCTGGTGCTCCGCGTCGAGGGCGGTACGGTCCAGCGGCACGCCGAGCGCCCACAGGCGGCCGACGGCCTCCAGGAGCGCCCTGCGCCCGCCGTGCCCGGCACCGGGCAGCCGCTCCGCGTCCGCGCGGTCGTCCGAACGTCCCGGCAGGGCGCACAGCACCGTCGTCCGGCCGCCGGACGCGCTGGGGCCGTCGGACGTATCGGAAGTACCGGATGTGGGGGCTTCACCGACGTGTGCCATGGGTGCGTCGGCCGCGTACGCTCCCGTCGCCGCGCGGACCGCACCGGACAGGCTCGCGCCGTGGCCGACCTCCACGAAGGTGTCGTATCCCTCCCGGGCCAGACGTTCCACGGCCGACCCGAACAGCACCGGGCGCTCGGCGTGCTCGCGCAGGTACTCCGGGCCGAGGACCGGCTGCCACTCGGCGGTGACGGTACTCATGAGGGGGACGGACGGGGCCTGCGGGGCCAGCGCACGGGCCGCGTCGGCGAGCAGGTCGCCGACCGGCCGCATCAGCGGTGAGTGAAAGGCCCGGGAGACGCGCAGACGACGGGTGGGGACGCCCCGGGCGTCGAGGTCGAGGACGGCGCGCTCCACGGCGGAGACGGTCCCGGAGAGGACCTGGAGTCCGGGACCGTTGTACGCGGCCACGGCGAGAGCCCGGTCGGACGCCGCCACCGCCGCGACGACCGCGTCCTCGCCTCCGCGGACGGCGATCATGGCGCCAGGCTCGGTGAACGTACCCATGAGACGGCCGCGTTCGGCCGCGAACCGTACCGCCTCCCGAAGGGTCAGCACTCCGCTGGCACAGCCCGAAGGGTCAGCACTCCGCTGGCACAGGCGGCGGTGATCTCCCCGACGCTGTGCCCGGCGACCGCGTCGGGCACCACGCCCCACGTACGTAGCTGGCGGGCGAGCGCCACCCCGGAGGCGACGAGAAGCGGCTGCGCCACCTCCGTCACGGCCTGCGCGGCGGCGTCCACCTCCGGATCCAGCCCCCAGTCCAGCTGGGGCCGGCCGCACACCGGGCCGAGGACGGCGGACGCCTCGTCGAACGTGTCCCGGAACACCGAAGCCGTCCGGTACAGCGCCAGGTCCTGGCCGGGTAACTGCGCTCCCTGCCCGGGAAACAGGAAGACCACGCGCGGCCGGGCACGGACGACGCTCCCGAGGCGTCCGCCCGCTTCGCCCGGCCCGGCGGCGATGGCGGCGAGCCGTTCCCGCAGATCACCGTCCGCGATGATGGCGAGCCGGTGGTGCCCCGCGTCCCGGGACGTGCTCGCGGTCCGGCAGACACTACGGTGACCTGCTCGCCCGGCTGCGCGCCGACCACCGGGGACCGGCCCACGAATACTGCCTGGACGTGCCGTTCGCCGAGACCGTGGCCCGGCACGCCCCCAACCGATGGCCGACGAGGTCGACGCGAACCACCTGCGGGACCGGTACCGCACCCGCGACGTACTGCCCGACGCCGTCGAGACCGTGATCGGCCCCGACAGCGTCCAGGACGGGACCGTCGACCGCGTCATGCTCGACACGGCCTGTTCCGGCTGCCACCGGTCGACCGCCGATGTGCCGGAGCCCGGCCGAAGGAGAGACCGGCCGGGCCGGCCTGCCCGGTCGGTCATCGGTCGGCCCGGGCAGGTGACACATCGGTGCGCTCCCGGCTACCCGCCGGTCGGCGCGGCCTGCTGCACGACCTCGAAGGACCACACGGTGGACCCACCGGCCGCGGGCTTGGGGCGCTCGCCGCTCCCGGCGTCGCCGCCCTGGTGGGCCGCCTTCATCGGCCCCTCCATCCACGCCTGGAAGGAGGCCTCGTCACTCCAGCGCTTGTAGACGAGGTAGTCGTTCTGGCCCACGTCATCACCAGCAGCCCGTGGGACGCGGCGCATGTGTGAGCCCGCCTCGCCTGGCGGATGGCCTGGCCCACTTCGAAGGCCGCACCTGGCCAGGCTGGCACCCCCCCTGTCACCCCCGTCTCCGTCGCGCACACCTTCCGCACCCTCCAGCGCATCCCCCGGTCCCCGAATGAGATGGCGCCTGCCTGCGCACCGCCACGCGCTAAGCTGCGGATTCCCCGCGGGGGAAGTCCGGTCAAAATCCGGCGCTGACCCGCAACGGTAGGCGGAACCATCGGTTCCGTGAGCCCGATCACCCGTGGGGGAGAAGGCTCCTGACAATTCGCCGTGGACTGCGAAGGGCGCTGCGCGGGCGGCCGTCGTCCCGGGCCGCTCCGCCTCGCGCAGCTGCACGGCCCGAGGCGAAAGCGACCGACCCGTGGCCACGTCGCTCGACCACATATCCTCCAAGCCGTCGCGCCCGGCGCGCGTCGGCACCGGTTCGGTGCCACCCCGGCGCGTACCTCTGCCGATCCTCCTGACCGGACTCTGCCTGGCCCTTCCCCTCTCGCTCGTCTGCGGGGCGGGACTCGGGGCCTCGGAGCTCTCCTGGGCGGAGGTGCTGCACTACCTCTGGGCGGGACTGACCGGCGGGGCCATCGGCCCCGACGAGGTCCCTGCCTACACCATCGTCTGGGAACTGCGTCTGCCACGCGCCGTGCTGGCCGCCGTCGTGGGTGCCGGTCTGTCGGCCATCGGCGTCGCCGTCCAGGCCATGGTGCGCAACGCGCTCGCCGACCCGTTCGTGCTGGGAATCTCCTCGGGCGCGGCGGTCGGCGCCAACGCGGTGCTCATCTTCGGGGTCCTGGGAGCGCTCGGCATCTGGGCCCTGTCCACGGCGGCGTTCCTCTCCGCACTGCTCGCCATGGTGTTCGTGTACGCGGTCGCCCGCACCGAACGCGGACTGACCCCGCTCCGGCTCGTCCTGACGGGGACCGCGATGTACTACGGCTTCTCGGCCGTCACCACCTTCATGGTCTTCGCGGCCGAGCGCGGGGAAGCGGCCCGATCCGCGATGATGTGGCTGCTCGGCAGCCTCAGCGGGGCCAACTGGGCTGCCGTGCCGATCGCAGCCGGGGCCGTGCTCGTCGGCCTCGCGCACCTCGGCTGGTCCGCCCGGCGCCTGAACGCCCTCGCCATGGGGGACGAGGCAGCCGCCGCACTCGGGGTCGACCCCGGGAGACTGCGCAAGGAGCTCTTCCTCGTCTCCGCGGCCGTCACCGGGGCGGTCGTCGCGGTGAGCGGCGCAATCGGCTTCGTCGGCCTGATGGTCCCGCACGCCGCACGGATGCTGGTCGGCGCCGACCACCGCCGGCTCCTGACCGTCGCCCCCCTCGCGGGAGCCGTCCTGCTGATCTGGGTGGACATCCTCTCGCGCGTGGTGCTGGCACCGGCCGAACTGCCGGTGGGCGTCCTCACCGCGGTCATCGGCGTTCCCTGCTTCATCCTGCTCATGCGCCGGCGCGCCTACTCCTTCGGAGGCATCTGATGCGGATCGACATCGACGCGCTCAGCGTCGAGATCGCCGGTGCACGTCTGGTGGACCGGGTCACCCTCGGCGCGGCCGACGGGCAGCTCGTCGGCCTGGTCGGTCCGAACGGCAGCGGGAAGTCCACGCTGCTGCGCTGTGTCTACCGGGCCCTGCGCCCCTCGGCCGGCGCCGTCAGGATCGGTGGTGAGGACCTCCACGCCCTGAGCACCAGGGAAGGCGCCCGCCGACTGGCGGCGCTTCCGCAGGACTCGGTCGCGGAGTTCGACTACACCGTGGCCGAGATCGTCGCCATGGGGCGTCTGCCGCACCAGGGGCCGGTGGCCCGGTCGACCGACGAGGACCGCCGGCTCTGCGCCGACGCCCTGGAGGGGGTCGGCGCGGGACACCTGGCCGAACGCGGCTTCCTCACCCTCTCCGGTGGCGAGAGGCAGCGCGTCCTGATCGCCCGCGCCCTCGCCCAGCAGCCCAGGGTCCTCGTCCTCGACGAGCCCACCAACCACCTGGACATCGCCCATCAGCTGGAAGTCCTCGCCCTGGTCCGGGGCAGCGGCCTGACCGTGCTCACCGCCCTGCACGACCTGAACCTCGCCGCCCTGCACTGTGACCTCGTCCACGTCATCGACAACGGCCGGATCGTCGCCTCCGGGGCTCCGCACACCGTTCTGACCGCCGAGTTGCTGGCCGACGTCTTCGGCGTACGGGCGCACCGCGTCGCACATCCCGAGACCGGTGCGCTCCAACTGCTCTTCGACCTTCCCCCTGCCCGCCCCACCTCTTGAGGAGCCTCGACCACCATGCCGAACCCCCTGCGCCCCACTGCCCTCGTTCTCGTAGCCGCCCTGGCCCTCACCGGCTGCGGAGCTGACGTCACCACACAGGCCGACGGGAAGGACGACGCCGCCGGAGCCGACCGGCACTACCCGGTGACCGTCGAGAACTGCGGTGAGAAGAAGAGCTACGACAAGGCCCCGCAGCGCGTCGTGACCAACGACGTCGGCATCACCGAGATCATGTTCGCCCTCGGGCTGGCGGACCGTATGGCCGGTTACGTGATGCCCGACGACAAGGGCGACATGACGTCCGTCCCCTGGAAGGACGGCTACACGAAGACCAAGTGGCTCTCCAAGGAGCGGATCAACAAGGAACTGGTCCTCGACGCACGCGCCGACCTGGTCTTCGCCGGCTGGAACTACGGCTTCAACGAGGGGGAGGGTTTCACTCCCGCCGGACTGAAGCGTGTGGGCGTCGACTCCTACCTGCTCAGCGAGTCGTGCCGCAACGGGCAGGGCAAGGCCCGCGGGGTCATGCCCCCACTCGAAGCGCTCTACACCGACCTGCGGAACCTCGCGAAGATCTTCGACGTCGAGGACCGGGCGGAGACTCTCATCACGGGCTTCGAGACGGAGGTCGCCGACGCCCGGGCGAAAGCGGCGAAGGGCGACGACCGCCTCCGTGTCTTCCTGTACGACGACGGGAAGGACAAGCCGCTGACCTCGGGCGCGTACGCCGGACCGCACGACATCATCACCAAGGCCGGCGGCGACCACATCATGAAGGACCTCAAGGACAGCTGGACGACGGTGGGGTGGGAGACGGTGGTCGACCGCGATCCCGAGGTCATCGTCATCAACAACTACGGGGACACCGGCGCCGACCAGAAGCGGAAGTTCCTGAAGTCCTACAAGCCGCTCGCAGGCGTGTCGGCGATCAAGAACGACCGGATCGTCGTCCTCGACTACGTGGATCTGGTCGAGAGCCCGCGCAATCCCGCCGCCGTCAGCTCACTGGCGGAGGACCTGCGGAGATTCTCCCGCTAGGGCGTGTATCGGGTCATGATCAATGTGTGGGATTCGCCCTCACGGCGAGGACGAATCCGGTAGTCAGGGGCGTATGACGCGTGCGCAACTGAGTGATGAGGAGTGGGAGTACGTCGGGCCGTACCTGCCGATCGGCGAGTACGGGCCGTATCCCGCTACTCTGCGGCAGCAGTTCGAGGGCGTGATCTGGAAGTTCCGTTCCGGGGCGCAGTGGCGGGAGATGCCCGCCGAGTTCGGCGCCTGGTCCACCGTGCACAACCGCTTCAGGCAGTGGCGCGATGCCGGGGTCTTCGAGGCTCTGCTGGAGGGCCTGTTCGCCGAGGCCGCCAAGCGGGGCCGAGTGGACTTGTCGCTGGTCAGCGTGGATTCCACCACGGTCCGAGCCCACCACGACGCGGCCGGGATGCAGCTGGACGACCAGACCCTGACCGCCCTGGAGAAGGCCGCCGCCGAACAGGAGAAGGCCCGGTTAAAGGGGGCAGCCCGGAAGGACAAGCCGGACAGAGTGCCGACCCCGCCCGCGAGGAGCGAAGACGTATCCGGCGCCGACACCGGGTCCGATTGAAGGCTGCCCTGATGGGGCGCTCGCGAGGCGGCCGGACCAGCAAGGTCCACCTCGCGGCCGACCGCCGCTGCCGCCCCCTCGCGATCATCCTGACCGCCGGACAGGCCGCCGACAGCCCCCGGTTCATCCCCGTACTGGACAAGGTCCGCGTCCGCGGCCCGGTCGGCCGGCCACGCACCCGCCCCGACGCGGTCGCGGGCGACAAGGCGTACTCCTCTCGCGGTAACCGCGCCTACCTGCGCAAA
>NZ_NEUE01000191.1 GCF_002910905.1 Streptomyces sp. SM11
GGGCGACCTGCTCGGCGATACGGTCGCCCGCCGTGCCGAGGCCCAGTTCGTCGGTGACCGCGAGGAGGGCGGCCAGGTGCCCGGCGAGCTGGATGTCCAGCTCCTCCTCACGGCTGCGGTGCGGAAAGTCCGCGCTGTCGGCCGGGGTGTGGACCGAGGGGCTGCGGATCGGCTCGTACATGGATGGCCTCCCGATGGTGCGTGGAACCATCCTACATTGGAATGAGTCTAAAGTTGTGTCGGATCCGGACTGTGGTCGCGCTACGGCTGTCCGTAACCGTCCAGGAAGGTGCCGATCCGGGTCACCGCGTCGGTCAGGTCCTCGACCGTCGGCAGCGTGACGATCCGGAAGTGATCGGGCTCGGGCCAGTTGAAGCCGGTGCCCTGCACGACCATGATCCTCTCGGCCCGCAGCAGGTCCAGCACCATCTGCCGGTCGTCCTTGATCTTGTAGACCTTGGGGTCGAGCCGGGGGAAGAGGTACAGCGCACCCTTCGGCTTCACACAGGTCACCCCGGGGATCGAGGTCAGCAGGTCGTACGCCGTGTCCCGCTGCTCCAGGATCCGGCCGCCCGGCAGCACCAGGTCCTCGATCGACTGCCGCCCGCCGAGCGCGGTGGCCACCGCGTGCTGCGAGGGCATGTTGGCGCAGAGCCGCATATTGGCGAGGATCGTCAGCCCCTCGATGTACGAGGTGGCGTGCGCCTTCGGGCCGCAGACGGCCATCCAGCCGGAGCGGTAGCCGGCCACCCGGTAGTTCTTGGAGAGCCCGTTGAAGGTCAGCACCATCAGGTCCGGGGCCAGCGAGGCCGTCGGGGTGTGGGTCGCGCCGTCGTAGAGGATCCGGTCGTAGATTTCGTCGGAGCAGACGATCAGGTTGTGCCGCCGGGCGATCTCGGTGAGACCGCGCAGCATCTCGTCGTCGTACACCGCGCCGGTCGGGTTGTTCGGGTTGATGATCACCAGGGCCTTGGTGCGGTCGGTGATCTTCCGCTCGATGTCCGCGAGGTCCGGCATCCAGTCGGCCTGCTCGTCGCACCGGTAGTGCACGGCCGTCCCGCCCGCCAGCGAGACCGAGGCGGTCCACAGCGGATAGTCGGGGGCCGGTACGAGCACCTCGTCGCCGTCGTCCAGCAGCGCCTGCATCGACATCTGGATCAGCTCGGAGACACCGTTGCCCAGGTAGATGTCCTCGACGTCGAGGTCGATCCCCTTGGTCTGGTAGTGCTGCATCACCGCGCGGCGCGCGGACAGCAGGCCCTTCGCGTCGCCGTAACCGTGCGCGCCCGCGACGTTGCGCAGGATGTCCTCAAGGATCTCCGGCGGGCACTCGAACCCGAACGCGGCGGGGTTGCCCGTGTTCAGCTTGAGGATGCGCTGACCGGCCGCTTCCAGCCGCATCGCCTCCTCCAGCACGGGACCCCGGATCTCGTAACAGACGTTGGAGAGCTTCGTGGACTGGATGACCTGCATGTCCGCGAGCTTACGGCGGCGTTTCGCGAGGTGCGCGGGGATTGCTCCCGGAGTCCTCCCCCCGGGGCGCGTCCCCGCCCCGCCCTGTCTTCCATCGCCATGCCCGCCGCCGCCCCGGACCGTGGGATCGCCCGGTCGGGGCGGCGTCGCGGCTTGGAAAGGAGGTGTGGGCGGCCGGAACGGGTGAGATGCGCCACCCGGGAGCCGCACGCGGGACCGTCCGGCCGGCGGCGCCGGGCTCACTCCGGCAGCCGGGCGCCCTCCGGGACCCGGATGCCGAAGTCGTCCGTCAGGACGCGCACCGCCTCGTCGGCGTCCTTCAGCTGCCGCTCACGGATCGTGCCGTCGTCGGCCGTCTCCACCAGGTCGAGCCCGGACAGGGCGAGGTGGGAGCCGATCAGGGTGCGCTGCGCGTACACCGCCTGCCGGAACGGCGAGCGCGGGTGCGTGGCGATGAACCAGTTGATCACCTCGTAGTCCGGCTTCTCGTACGGGTCCAGGGTGAACGCGTACTGCGGCTCCCACGACCCGCCCTGGTCGGTCTGGAGCTCCCACAGCGGCAGCGGACCGGTGTGCGGTGCGTGCACCAGGCGGTGGCGGCGCGGCGCGTCGAACAGCTCGGCGCCCTCCACCAGCTCGATCGGCTCCAGCAGGGCCCCGACCGTCCCGAACCCGACGTCCGCCAGATACGGGTGCGGCTCGCCCGCCACGTCCACCCGCATCAGCATGTGCGTACGGGGCCGGATGTCGCCCGGCGCGGCTCCCAGCACCACCCGGGCCGTCAGCGGTGTCACGGAGAAGCCGAGCTGCCTCAGCACGGTGGAGAAGAGGGTGTTGTGCTCGTAGCAGTACCCACCGCGCCCGCCGCGCACGAGCTTCGCCTCCAGGTCGTCGAGTGCCAGCGACGGGGCGGAGCCGAGGACGGCTTCCAGGTTCTCGAACGGGATGCCGAGCAGGTGCGCGCGGTGCAGGGACCGCAGCACCTCCAGCGTGGGGCGGGGCTCCCCGGTCCAGCCGATACGGGCGAAGTACGCGTCGAGGTCGAGTGTCATACACCGACCGTACGCAGCCGGGGCACGGGCGTGCCTCCGGCCGCGGACCGACATGTGCGGCCGGAGGGCCCCGGTCCTCGGACCGAGACCGGGCCGGGCCGGGCACCGGGGCCCGCATGCCGGCCGGGAGCGCACCGGTCGGGTGCACCGGTCGGGCGGTGCGCCTCAGATCTTGCTCAACTCGGGTGAGATCGGACCGACCCGGGGAACGGTGGCCTCATGAGCATGTTCCGTAAGCCCCAGCCCCTCGCCGTACTCGTCGTCCGCGACGCCACCGATGTCGTCGCCGGTCTCCGGGGTGCGCTGGAGACCGCCTCGGACGCCGAGCGCCCCGGCCTGGAGCGCGCCCTCGCCCTGGCCGAGGACTCCGCCGGGTGCTCGGACGCGGTGC
The DNA here is from genome assembly GCF_002910905.1 of Streptomyces sp. SM11. Classification (GTDB taxonomy): domain Bacteria; phylum Actinomycetota; class Actinomycetes; order Streptomycetales; family Streptomycetaceae; genus Streptomyces. The sequence goes on from NZ_NEUE01000191.1 coordinate 2,917, forward strand.
TGCGCGGCCGGTGGGTACGGCAGCGGCTCGCCGCCGCCGCACACGAGGGGCCGGCGGACTCCGTGGCGGCCATCAAGATCCTGCGTCAGGCCGAGCCCGGTCTGACGCTGCTCCAGGCGCTGACCTACGCGAAGGAGGCCGCGGCGGCGGAAGCCTGAAGCGGGCGGGGCGGTCCGGTGTGCGGGGTCGTCCGGTGGGCGGCGCCGGCCCCGCCCCATCCCGCCCGTCGGACCGTCACATCCCGCTCACGGAGCCCGCCGACGCGATCAGCAGGGCCGTGTCGAGGCCCTGCTCCTGGGCGGTGCGGAGCAGCGTCGCGTCCCCCGCCGTCGCCACGGCCGGGCTGGTGGGGTCCTCGGCCACGGGCTCGCCCGCGTACGCCGCTGTCGCCGGGGCCATCGCCGTGAGCCAGTCGGCCAGCAGCGCGCCGAACTCCTTCTGGTCGATGCCCGCGTTCTTTACCAGCGCGGCCGCGTGCCGGGCTCCGGCGAACATGGCGGTCATCGCGCTGAGCAGCGCCACGTCGTGGAGTGCGGCGAGACCGGGGTCGGCGCCGACGTACCGGGTGGCGGCGGGCACGGCCAGCACTTCGTGGTGGGCGTCGAAGACGTCACGGGAACCGCTGTAGAAGACATAGCCGCCGGCCTCCGGTACGCCGATCATCGGCGGGACGGCCATGATGCCGCCGTCCAGGAAGCGGGCGCCGCGCTCGTTCGCCCAGGTGGCACGGGTGCGCGACTCGGCCGGGGTGGAGGTGGTGAGGTCGACCAGGTCCTTGCCCGTGAGGTCGGCCTCCGCCAGCGCCTCGCGGACCGAGGCGTCGTCCAGGAGGCAGGCGACGACGAGCGGGCTCGCGGCCACCGCCTCGGCCGCCGTGGTGGCCACCCGCGCACCGGCGGCGGCGAGTTCGGCGCTCCGGCCGGGGCCGCGGTTCCAGACGGTCAGGGGGTGCCCGGCGGCGAGCCAGGTGCGGGCGAGCGCGGCGCCCATCGCGCCGAGGCCGAGCAGGGTGAGAGAGGTGGGAGGGGCGGAGGCAGAGGTGTTGTCGGACATGCCGATTAGGCTGGTCGAAGGTGCCGGGGGTAACAAGTACGCACTATGGAGTGGGTGGTTACCTCGCGGTTGGCGACCAGCTGGGGGAGGGGCGGACGATGCGGATCGTACGGAGGCCGGGGGCTTTCGTCTGCGGGATCGACGCGGCGATGGATGTGATCGGCGGCAAGTGGAAGGTGCTCGTCCTGTGGGCGCTGAACGAGCGCACCTGCCGGTTCGGTGAGCTGCGCCGGGCCGTGCCCGGGGTGACCGAGAAGGTCCTCAGCTCCCACCTCAAGGAGCTGGAGGACGACGGCATCGTGCGACGCGAGGTGTACGCCGAGGTGCCGCCGCGCGTGGAGTATTCGCTCACCCCGCTGGGCCTCTCGCTGAACGAGGCGCTGGGGCCGCTGGGGGAGTGGGGGCGTGATCACATCTGTCGCGGTGTGGACGGCCCCTCCGCCGCTTCCGGGTCCGGGGCGGGGGACCCTCCCGGGGGCGCTTCCGAGGTCATGGTGGGGCTGGGACACGGGCAGCCTTAGCCGCGGCCGGTGTCGCCCCCTTGTGATGGCCTGACGTCTGCGCAGGCGTGTGTATGCCAGTAGCCGGACGGTCTCCGGTCTTTGGCAGCACTGGAGGGGCCCCTCCATGAACGATCCTCTCGTCGGTGCGCTTCCCGCTGCCCCGCTCCTGGCGGTGGGCGCCGCGCCCGCCGCCGCAGCCGAACCCGCACTGCGGATACCGGAAGCCGCGCCCAAGGCTGGACCGTGAGGGCTGCGCGCCGCCCAAGCCCTAACCGTGGGCGATCCCGGGCGGTCCCGGTCCCGGGGCCGCCCGGCGTGCACTCACCTTTCCTTCCGTGCTGCCGCCACCGCCGCTCCGATTCCGTCCAGCAGCACCCCGAGCCCCACCCGGAACGTCTCGCGCGCCTCCCGCTCCGGGTACGGCATCGGCTCGCCGTTCCCCTCCGGCCCCGGATACGGCTCCACCGGTCCCTCCGCCTCCAGCCGGCTCACCGCGGGGAAGCGCTCCGCGAAGTCGGGGACCAGCTCCAGCAGGGCCGCCGAGCGTGCCGCCCACCACTCCTCGTCGGAACTCCCGGTCGCCGACGCGGCCAGCCGGGCGTCCGCGACCGCCTGCGCCGAGCCCCGTAGATACGGGAACAGGGTGCCCACCAGGCGCCGCAGCACCCCCGCCTCCAGCCCGGTCGTCCGCAGCAGGGCGACCAGCGTGTCCAGGCCCGCGTACTCGTGCGGCCCCAGCACCGGCCGCGCCTGCGAGACCTGGAGAACCCAGGGGTGCCGGACGTAGAACTCCAGGATCTCCCCGGCCCAGGCGGTGAGCGCGGCCCGCCAGTCGCCCGACTCCGGGTCCGCTCCCGGGTCCGCTCCCGGGTAATGGGACGGGAGTTCGGCGTGGACCGCGTCGTTCATCAGGTCCAGCAGCTCGCTCTTGCCGGGGACGTAGGTGTAGAGCGCCATCGCCGTGCGCCCCAGCCGGTCGCCGACCGCGCGCATCGACAGGGCCCCCATCCCCTCCTCGTCCGCGAGTGCCACGGCGGCCGCCACGATCGCGTCGACGCTCAGCCGGGGCTTCGGCCCCGGGCCGCCGCGCGTGGGGGGCGGGACGTCCGCGCGCCACAGGAGGGCGAGGGAACGGCGGGGGGCGCCCTGCCCGGCGAAGACCACCACTTGCGACTCCTTACGGCGTAAAGTAACGTCCGGCGGGTAATTCATTACGCCGTAAGTTATCAGCGGTCGTCAAAGGAGAGGGGTCGGGCACCATGAGCCAGGCGCTGCCGGTCACCTATGTGCGGGTCACGGACGTCGAGCGGATCACCCCCGGAACGGCCAGGATCGGCTTCACCGCCGACGAACTGCCCGGCCTCCTGGAGGACCGCCCCGACCAGCAGGTGAAGCTCTGCCTGCCGCGCGCCGGGCAGACCGTGCCCCGGCTGCCGGAGCGGGACGCGGATGACTCGTACGGCATGCGCTGGTACGAGGCCTACCTCGCGATCCCGGAGGCGGAGCGGCCCTGGATGCGCGGCTTCACCGTCCGCTCCTACGACCGCGAACGCAACGTGATGACCGTCGACTTCGTGCTGCACGGCGAAGGCGGCCCCGCCTCCCGCTGGGGCGCGGACGCCCGCGTCGGCGACGTCCTCGGCATGGTCGGTCCGTCCTCCCTCTACGCCCGACCGCTGCCCGCCGCCCGGCGGATGCTGCTCGCCGGGGACGAGTCGGCGCTCCCGGCCATCGCCACGCTCCTGGAGGCACTGCCGGCCGGGACCGGGGCCGTGGTGTACGCCGAGGTGGCGGACGCGGCGGAGGAGCGGGCGCTGCCGCCCGCCGCCGGAGGGGCCGAGGTCCACTGGGTGCACCGGGACGGCGGCGGCTCGCTGGTGGCGGCGGTGCGGGAGGCCGGGCCGGACCTCGACGGGGTGGACGCGGCCTGGGTGGCGGGCGAGGCCTCCGCCGTCCGTGCGCTCCGCCGCCACCTGGTCGACGAGCGGAAACTGCCCAAGGCCGCTGTCGAGTTCAGCGGCTACTGGCGGCGCTCCCTCACTCAGGACGACGCCCCCACCGAGGAGGATCTCGCCTGGGCGGCGGAACGCGCGGCGGACGCCTCGTAGGGACTTCTCAGGCCGCGTCGGCCCCCGCTCCTCGGACCGCCCGGCCCGCCAGCACCGAGGTCCGCCTGCCGTCCTCGATGACGAACCGGCCGTCGATCAGTACATGCGGGATGCCGACCGGGAGTGTGCGCGGCTCCTCGAACGTGGAGCCCGCCGCCACCGTCTCCGGGTCGAACAGCACCAGGTCCGCGCGGTACCCCTCGCGCACCAGGCCCCGGTCCGCGAGCCGCAGCCGGGAGGCCGGGCGCGAGGTCAGACGGGCTACGCACTCCTCCAGCGAGAGGATGCCCAGCTCCCGCGCGTACCGGCCCAGATACTGCGGGAACGTGCCGTACGCCCGGGGATGCGGCTTGTCGCCCTGGAGGATGCCGTCGCTGCCCCCGGTGTGCACCGGGTGGCGCATGATCTGCCGAACGTTCTCCTCGTGGCCCACGTGCTGGAGGATCGTCGTCCCGAGCCGGTCCTCGGTGAGCAGCCGGCGTGCGGTCACCCAGGGCTCCTCGGCCCGCAGCGCCGCCGACTCCGCCACCGTGCGGCCCACGTACTCGGTCAGGTGCGGTGCGCCGACGCCGGAGATCTCGATGGTGTCCCACTCGATCGGCACTCCGTGGCAGCCGTCCGAGCCCAGCACCTCCAGGTGGTGCCGGATCCTCTCCGTGCTCTCCGCGTCAGCGAGCCGGGTGAGGACCGAGTCCGGTCCGCCCTCGCTCGCCCAACTGGGAAGCATGGCCACCAGCGTGGTGCAGCCGGGGGTGTACGGGTAGGAGTCGAGCGAGATGTCGGCCCCGGCGGCGAGCGCTCCGTCGAGCCGGGCGAGGAGGTCGGGGGCCCTGCCCTTGTTCACGCCGAAGTTCATGGTGGCGTGGGCGAGATGCAGGGCGCAGCCCGCGTTCCGGGTGAGCCGCACCATCTCCTCGTACGCCTCCAGCGCACCGGCCCCGTAACTGCGGTGGTGCGGGCAGTAGTAGCCGCCGTGGCGGGCCACCACCCGGCACAGCTCGGTGAGTTCGGCGTCGTCCGCGTACATCCCGGGCGTGTAGGTGAGGCCCGAGGACATGCCGACCGCGCCCTCGCGCATGCCCTGGTCCACCAGCTCCTTCATCCGGGCCAGTTCGGAGTCGGTGGCGGGTCGGTCGTCCCAGCCCGCCGCGTACATCCGGACCGTGCCCTGCGGGATGAGGTAGGCGGCGTTCACCGCGATGCCCTGGCCGCCGAAGTTCCGGTCGAGGCGGTCCAGATAGCCGCCCACGGTGCGCCAGTCGAAGTCGATGTCACTCCCGTCGCCGTTCCAGCCGGTGATGGAACGGCGGACCTCGGCGAGGGTACGGTCGTCGGCCGGGGCGTACGACAGCCCGTCCTGGCCGAGTACTTCGAGGGTGACGCCCTGCGCCGCCTTCGCGCTGTGGTCCGGGTCGCGCAGCAGCGCCAGGTCGCTGTGGGCGTGCATGTCGATGAAGCCGGGGGCGAGCGCGAGGCCGTCCGCGTCCACGGTGCGGGTGGCGGTGGGGCGGGGGCCGGGGGAGCCCTCGGGATGGATCTCGGCTATGCGGCCGCCGTCGAGGGCCACATCGGCGCGGTAGGAGGGCTCGCCGGTGCCGTCGACGACGAGCGCGTCACGCAGGACCAGGTCCATGGGTCACCTTCCGATCGGGGTGGGGGCCGGTGTCTCTAGAAGAACGTGCGGATGTAGTCGGTGACCGTGCCGTCCGCCTCGGCCAGCGGGATCAGCTGCCACTTGTCGAAGCTGGTGCAGGGGTGCGAGAGGCCCATGCCGACCCAGTCGCCCACCTCCAGCTCCGTGCCCGCCTCCGTGCGCACCCAGGTGTGCTGGTCGGAGAGGCCGGTGACCGTGACTCCGGTGGCGGGCCGGACCGAGCCGTCCCGGCCGGAGCGGACGACCTGCGCCTCGGGCAGATCGAGGTCGTACGCCGCGTCCCGCTTGCCCGCGTTCAGGAACGCCTGCTCGCCGGTCGGACGGGAGACGACCTGCGCCCAGAGGCGGAAGGCGGGTTCCAGCGCACCCTCCTCGGGCACGCGGTTGAACGGGGTGAGGTGCTTGTAGTGCCCGTCGTCGTGCGAGACGTACGCGCCGGAGCGCAGCAACTTCAGCACGGGGAGGGTGAGTTCGGGGATCTCGGCGAATACGTCCGCCACCGCGTCGAACCAGGCGCTGCCGCCCGCGCTGATGATGACCTCGTCGGCGCCGGAGAACCGCCCGGCGGCGTCGAAGCCGGCCGCGAGCCCGACGAGCCGCCGCAGCCACTCCCGTACGCGCTCCGGGTCCGCGTCCGGCACCTCGCCCTCGTACCCGGCGACACCCACCAGCCGCAGCGACCCGGCCGCCGCCACCGCGTCGGCCACCGCGGCGCAGTCGGCCTCCGTGCGGGCCCCGGTGCGCGCTCCCTCGCCCGCGCCCAGCTCCACGACCACGTCGACCGGGCGGGTGGCGCCGGCCGTGCTCAGGGCCGCCTCCATCAGCTCCACGCCGCGCACGGAGTCGACGTAGCAGACGAAGCGGAACGCCGGGTCGGCCGTCATCTCGCCGGCCAGCCAGCGCAGGGCCACCGCGTCGACCAGCTCGTTGGCGAGGAAGATCCGCCCGATCCCGTACGCCCGGTACACCCGCGCCTGGTGCGGCACGGCGGCCGTGATGCCCCACGCGCCGCGCTTCAGCTGGTCGACGAAGAGCTGCGGTGACATGGACGTCTTGCCGTGCGGGGCGAACGTGAGGCCGTGGCGCTCGGCGTACGTCTCCAGGAGGTCGAGGTTGTGCGCGACCGACTCGGCGGAGAGCGCGAGGACGGGGGTGGTGAACCCGCCGGTGAAGAGGTTGCGGCGCTCGGCGGCCAGCGCCCCGACGGTCAGGCCCTCCGCGTCCGGCGGCAGGGCCTTGAAGCGGTGGTCGACGCGTTCGTCGGCGAGGCCGGATGCCAGGGACGCGGGGGAGGCGCCGGGGGCGGAAGGCGCGGGGGCGGCGGTGTGGCCGGTGGGGCGTTCGGCTGTCAAGGGGAGCTCCTCGAAGTTCGTTGCAACATACGCAACACTCATTGCGCATATCGCTCAACGCTGTCTAACATCCGAGCCGATGCCTGGTCAATGGTGACCACCGGCCCGCACACCGACCAGCGAGGAGCACTCAGTGTCCGGACCCGCAGCAGGGACGGCCGACGCCGCCACGGCCACCGATGCCGTCTGTCTCGGTGAGTCCATGGTGACGTTCCTGCCCTCGCAGCCCGGCCGCCTCGCCGACGTGCCCTCCTTCGGACGCGGGATCGGCGGCGCCGAGTCCAACGTGGCCTGCGCGCTCGCCGCCGCCGGGCACCGGGCGGCCTGGGTCGGCCGGGCCGGCGCGGACGGCTTCGGCGACCACCTCGTCGAGACGATCGCGGGGTACGGGGTCGACACGTCGGCCGTGCGCCGGGACGCGGTCCGTCCGACGGGCATCTACTTCCGTACGGCCACGGACCGGGGGACCGACGCGCACGAGGTCGCCTACTACCGGGCCGGGTCGGCCGCCTCCGCGATGTCGCCGGAGAACGTGCCGTACGAGGTTCTGCTCGCGGGCCGCGTCCTGCACCTGTCCGGGATCACGGCGGCGTTGTCCGCCGACTGCCTGGCGCTGCTGCGGGACCTGACCACTCCCCGGCCGGACCGGCCGCTCGTCTCCTTCGACGTGAACCACCGGCCGCATCTGTGGCGGGGGTCCGAGGCGGACGCATCGGTGCTCCTGGAGCTGGCCCGCCGCTCGGACCTGGTGTTCGTGGGCGAGGACGAGGCGGAGGAGGCGTGGGGGATCGTCGGCGCGGAGGCTATCCGGGCTGCGGTGCCGGAGCCGGCCGTGCTGGTGGTGAAGCGGGGGAGCGCGGGCGCGACGGTGTTCTCGGGGCTCCGCCCCGGACCCCGCTCCTCAACCGCCGGAAGGGCTGGAAACGCCCCGGGCTCGTGCCCCACGGAGGGCGGAGGAGCTGGAAGCGGCGACACCGTCACCGTCGCCCCCGCCCTCCGTGTCGACGTCGTCGCCGCCGTCGGAGCGGGAGACGCCTTCGCCGCCGGGTTCCTCTCCGCCACCCTGCGCGGGCTGCCCGTACGCGACCGGGTCCGGCACGGGCATCTCATGGCCGCAGCCGTCCTCACCGTCCCCGGTGACCTCACCGAGCCGCCCGACCGCGACCACGCCGACCGGCTCGCCGCCCTCGACGACGACGCCTGGGGGAGACTTCGTCTCGGCCCCGGCTGGACCGCAGCCGACCGGGCCCCCGAGGAGGTACGTACGCCATGAGTCAGACCGTCGACCGGGCACTGAGCATCCTGCCGCTGCTCGCCCAGGGACCCGCCGACCTCGGCCAGGTCGCCGAGCGCCTCGGCGTCCACAAGTCCACGGCGCTGCGCCTGCTGCGTACGCTCCACGAGCACGGCCTCGTCTACCGCCAGGAGGACCAGCGCTACCGCCTCGGCGCGCGGCTCTTCGCGCTCGCGCAGGAGGCCGTCGAGAACCTCGACGTACGCGAGATCGCCCACTCCCACCTGGTCGCGCTGAACGACCGGTGCGGGCACACCGTGCACCTCGCCGTGTACGAGGAGCAGGAAGTCCTCTACATCGACAAGGTCGAGAGCCGCTACCCGGTCCGGATGTACTCACGGATCGGGAAGCCCGTCGCGATCACCGTCGCGGCCGTGGCCAAGCTGCTGCTGGCCGACCTCACCGAGCCCGAGCGGCGCGTCATCGCCGAGAAGCTCGACTACCCCATGTACACGTCCCGTTCGACGCCCAACGCCGCAGCCTTCCTCAAGGAGCTCGCCGTCGTCCGCGAACAGGGCTGGGCCACCGACCTCGGTGGCCACGAGGAGTCCATCAACTGCATCGGCGCCCCCATCCGCGGCGCGGACGGGCGGGTCGTCGCGGCCATGTCGGTGTCCGCACCCAATGTCGTCGTCACGGCGGAGGAACTCCTCACCCTGCTCCCGCTGGTCCGGCGTACCGCCGAGACCATCAGCCGGGAGTACTCCGGCACCACCCAACCCAAGAAAGCCTGATCAGCCATGACCGAGAAGACCGCCCTCACCCCCTCCACCCACACCACGCCGCCCGCGAAGTTCTCGCACGGCGTGAAGAAGGGGAACATCCTCCAGGTTGCCGGCCAGGTCGGCTTCCTCCCCGCTGTGGAGGGCCGGGCCCCGACCCCGGCCGGCCCCACTCTGCGCGAGCAGACCCTCCAGACCTTCGCCAACGTCAAGGCGATCCTGGAGGAGGGCGGCGCGAGCTGGGACGACGTGATGATGATGCGCGTCTACCTCACGGACGTGGACCACTTCGCGGAGATGAACGAGATCTACAACACCTACTTCGCCGAGCAGAACCTCAAGGAGGCCCCCTCGGCCCGGACGACGGTCTACGTCGGCCTGCCCAAGGGCCTGCTCATCGAGATCGACGCCCTCGCGGTACTCAGCTGACCGCCTCGGCCCGCCGATCCGCTCCGTCCGACGAACGTTCGGCCCTCCGATCGTTCCCTCCCTCTGATCGCGGCATCCCCCTGATCGCTTTGCCTCACCCGCAGGACCACTCACGACCGCCGTACGGCACGGCGCCCCGTTCCCCGGGGGCGCCGTGCCACGCTCCCCCCCTGCCCTCCAGCACCAGTGGCGACCTGCTCCAGGATCCGGGAGAGGTGAGTCTTGGCCTCGTGCACGTTGTACTGCCGGGCTGCTTCCATGGCTGCCTCACCAGGGGGAGACGAGGTGGACTAGGTGCTTGACTAAGGCTACCGGACAGCGCGGCGAGGAGTTGTGTGAAGCATTTCCTCGTGCGACGGGCCGGCGTCGGTTCCGCGCACGCCCCCTTGTGCCGCCCCGCCGATTGCGCTTCCTTGACCGGCATGGCGGAGACAAGCGCAACCACAGGGACAGGGGAGCAGGCCTCCCGACCACGTAAGTCCAGCTGGAAGTACATCGGCCCCGGCATCGTCGTCGCGGCGACCGGGGTCGGGGCCGGCGACCTGATCGCGACGCTCATCGCGGGCAGCAAGTTCGGATACACCCTGATGTGGGCGGCGGTGATCGGCTGCGTCGTCAAGATCTCGCTCGCCGAGGCGGCCGGCCGCTGGCACCTGGCGACCGGCCGCACGCTCTTCGACGGCTGGCGCAGCCTGGGCCCCTGGACCACGGTCTACTTCGCGATCTACGTCGTGATCTGGGGCTTCATCTACGGGGCGACGGCCATGTCCTCCAGCGCCCTGCCCATCGTGGCGCTGTTCCCCGACGGCCCGGGGCTGAAGGTCTGGGCGATCGTCACCGGGCTGATCGGCCTGGTCTTCGTCTGGTTCAACCGGTACGCCGTCTTCGAGAAGGTCATGACGGTCCTGATCGGCATCATGTTCGTGGTGGTCGTGTACGTGGCCGTCCGCGTCGTGCCGGACGCCGGGGCCTCGTTCGCGGGGCTGCTGCCCGTGCTCCCGGACGGCTCGCTCCTCTACACCCTCGGGCTGATCGGCGGCGTCGGCGGCACGATCACCATGGCCGCGTACGGGTACTGGGTCAATGCCAAGGGCTGGAGCAACTCCTCCTGGATGAAGGTGATGCGGCTCGACAACCGGGTCGCCTACATCACCACCGGGGTCTTCGTCGTGGCGATGCTCATCGTCGGCGCCGAGCTGCTGCACGCCTCGCAGGTCGCCCTCACCTCCGGCGGCCGGGGGCTGATCGACCTGGGCGCGGTGCTGGAGGACCGCTTCGGCGCGGGCACCGCCAAGCTCTTCCTGGTGGGCTTCTTCGCCACGTCCTTCTCCTCGCTGATCGGCGTCTGGCACGGGGTCAGCCTGATGTTCGCCGACTTCGTGGAGCGGTTCCGGGCCGCGGCGGCCGGTGCCGGTTCCGGTACCGGAAGGACCGGGGAGCACGAGGGGCCGGCCGTCGCCGAGCGCCGGCAGCGGTCGCTGCCGTTCCGGGCGTACCTCCTGTGGCTGACCTTCCCGCCGATGACCCTGCTCTGGCTGGACCGGCCGTTCGGCCTGGTCATCGCGTACGGGGTGCTCGGCGCGTTCTTCATGCCGTTCCTCGCCCTGACCCTGCTCTGGCTGCTCAACTCCTCGCGTACGCCCGTGGAATGGCGCAACGGTTGGCTCAGCAACGGGATGCTCTCCCTGGCCGGGCTGCTGTTCGTCGTGCTGTGCGTCCAGCAGGTGCGCGAACTGCCCTGGTAGCAGGAGCAGGAGCAGGAGCAGGAACGCCGCAGCGCCGCCGGGGGAGCGGCGGCGCTGCGGATTCCGGGCATCGTGGGGCGATGCGGGTTACGGCAGGTTGCGGACGTGCGGGCCGACCGCCTTCGACCAGGCGAACCCGGCCGTCGCGTCCCAGTTCGTCGACCAGGTCATCGCGCCGCGCAGCGACGGGTAGGTCTTCGACGGCTTGAACGAGCCGCAGTTGGTGCCCTTGGTCAGGCAGTCCAGCGCCGCGTTCACGATCGACGGGGAGACGTAGCCGCTGCCCGCGCCGCGGGTGGAGGCGGGGACGCCGAGGCCGACCTGGGACGGGTCGAGGCCGCCCTCCAGCTGGATGCAGGCGAGCGCGGTGAGGAAGTCCACCGACCCCTGCGAGTAGACCTTGCCGTCACAGCCGAGCATCGCACCGCTGTTGTAGTACTGCGTGTTGACGACGGTGAGGATGTCCTTGACGTTGAGTGCCGTCTTGAAGTACTCGCCCGACGTCGACTGCATGTCGAGGGTCTGCGGGGCCATCGTGATGACCAGCCCGCTGCCCGCCTTCGCGGACAGCTGACGCAGCGCCTTCGTCATGTAGGTGGCGTTGAGGCCGTTCTCCAGGTCGATGTCGACCCCGTTGAAGCCGTAGTCCTGCATCAGCGCGTACACCGAGTCGGCGAACGCGGTGGCGGAGGCGTCGTTGTCGACCCGGACCGTACCCAGCTCGCCGCCGATGGAGATGATGACGTTCTTGCCGGCCGCCTGCTTGGCCTTGATGTCCGACCGGAACTGGGCGTCGGTGTAGCCGTTCAGCCCGGCGGTGTCCAGGTTGAAGGTCACCGCGCCCTGGGTCGGCGTGGCGTCCGCGAAGGAGACCGCGATGATGTCGTAGTCGGCCGGGACGTCGCTGAGCTTCTGGACGGCCGCGCCGTTGTTGAAGTTCTGCCAGTAGCCGGTCACCGCGTGCTTCGGCACGGCGGGCCCGGGGCCGGGGCCCGTACCAGGCTTGGCCGTACGGGCGCTGATGGCGGCCGACTTGTCCGACTCGCCGGCCGCGTTGGTGGCGCTCACCGCGAACTGGTACGCGGTGTCCGCGGACAGGCCCGTGACGGTCGCCGAGGTCCCGGTGGAGGTGGTGGCCTTCGCGCCGTCCCGGTAGACGGTGTAGCCGGTGGCGCCGGAGACCGTGTTCCAGGACAGGGCGACGGAGGACGTGGTCGTGGCGCCCGCCGCGAGACCGCCGGGGGTCGCCGGGACGGTCGGATCGGGGTCCCCGCCGCCACCGCCGTCGGGTCCTGTCACCTCGAAGTCGTCGGCGAAGTAGGCGGCCTGCCCGTACCAGCCGTGGGTGTAGACGGTCACCGAGGTGGTGTTGGCGCCGGTCTTGAAGCTGGTGGACAGCTTGGTCCAGGTGGAGGAGCCCGGGGTCCAGGTGGAGACGTCGGTGGTTCCGGTGCCGCTCACGCCGAGGTAGGCGTAGCCGCCCTGTACCCAGGAGCTGAGCGCGTACGTCGAGTTGGGCTTCACCTTGACCGACTGCGAACACCTGGCGTTGTCCTGGCCGGCCGGGGTGGCCTTCAGCGCGGACGTACCGCCGTGCACGGGGCTGGAGACGACGGCGCCGCTGCCCCCGGAACAGGTCCAGTGGGCGAGCCCCGACTCGAAGCCCGCGTTCTTGGCGTTGTTGACGTCGGCGGCCTGGGCGGTACTGACGAGTCCGGTGACGGTCAGGGCGGCGGCCGCGATGACGGCCATGGTGCCGCCGAGTACGGGCCGGGAGCGACGACGCCTTCTGCGACTGCTGCCTGCGGAGCGTTCCACTGGTGCCTCCGTGGGGAGTTGGTGGTGCTGGCGGGTCGTGCGGGAGTGCCGGACGGACGACGGGCCGGGGCTGCACGGGGTGGGCGGAGCGGGGATCCGTGACGGACACGGGGTGTTCTGCCGGGGGCGGTGGCCACCGCTTGGCGCATAAACTGGTCCAGACCAATCAAGTTGTCAAGACCTCTGGCGGTGAAAGGTCGTGCGGAAGTGGGTGCGGGGTCGCGCAGCGGCCCCGACGGTGGGCCTCCGGGAGCCCGTGACGGGCGCCGGACCGGGGTCCTCTTCGCCCGGGAATCACCCCGCGACCGCACGCCGCCCCCCGCACGGGTGATCTTGCGGGAGATCTTCGGCCGGTCACGGAAACGCCCTTACGAAAAGGGTGCCGGACGCCTCGGAATCCGGGCTGACGTGCGCGAATGGATGCATGATCGAAAACCGGACGCGGACTTCGGTAACGCTCCGCAGTGAAAGTTCAGTTGTGCGGAATCGATTTCATCCTGTTTAGCACCCGGGCCCCGTAGGAACGGTGCTCGCATGGTGGCGTACTGGTCTCCGATAACTGTTCTCCGCCTGGTGAGACGTGGCTAAAGTGCTGGGACAGGAGCACGGAGCAGGAGCGATTGCGGCCGACGTCCCCACGTCGACCGGAGCCGAAACGGGGAAGAGCGTGCCGACCGCAATAGCAGTGACGAGCGCAGACCTGGTGCTGCCGCCGACCGACCAGCAGACACCGACCGCCGCTCTGCTCCAGGCCCCCGAGGCCCAGGTGCTGGAACTGGCGATCGGTGACACGCAGCTCCTGCTCGAACAGCACGGGTATGTGATCGCCCTCTATCCCTCGGGCATCCGGCCCGAGCACGAGCGCCGCCTCCACTCCATCCGCTCGGTGCTGGAGAGCGACCGGATCGCCCTGGTCAAGGTGGACCTCCCGCCCCTGGGCGTCGCCGTACTGGTGCGCCAGTTACGGCAGTTGTCCATCTGTGACTTCAGCCCCGGGGTGGTCGCCTCCGCCGCCCGGCTGCTCTCGCACTACATCTACGCTGGCGCACTCCTCAACTCCGTCGCCCGGCTCGAACGGGTCCCGGTCAGCCTCAAGAGCCACGCCAAGTCCTGGGTCCCCGGATCCCAGTTCGCCGTGCTCGCCGGCCCCGAGGCGCAGCTGGTGAAAGTGGGCCCGGCCGCCGAACCGCTGGCGGGGCCGGATTTCGGTACGCATCTTCTGGTGGCCAAAGGGAATCTGCAGTCGGACTGGGTACAGGAGACCCTCGCGCCGGCCTGGAAGGTCCAGGCCGTTCACGACACCGCCGTCCCGGCCGACTCACCGCGTTGGTGGGGTACCGGAAAGCTGGTGGAGTTCGCAGCCCACCTTCCGGACCTCTCCGTGCTCTACCGGCTGGTCTCCTCCGTCCGCCGGGAAAAGTGCCACTGGTGCGCGATGGAACTCATCGGCGACCGCTGCGCATTCTGTTCCGCACCACTCGTGTCTCCGGAGAACCGGATGCCGCCCGCCGGTGTCCTCCACCACGGGTCCGACGAATCGCCGGGCCCCTGAACGCGCCCCGCAGCTTCACGTGCCACCCCGCACGACCCGCCCCCCGTACAGCCCGCACCGGCTCGTCCCCGCCCCCGCCGTCGTCCCGCCGTCGTCCCGCAGTCGTTCCGGCACCCGCGTACGTGCACCGTCCAGTGCCACCGCTCCCTCCGTCCGCTGTCCGTCCCACGCATCCGATTCGAACGAGGTTGTCCGGACCATGAACTCCCGCCAGCGCCGCGGCGTGATACTCCTGCTCCTGTCGGTCCTGTGTGCCTTCGCGGCCTTCGCCGGCGTGCTCTCGGTGATCAGCGACGTCAACTCGAAGGTCGGACCCGAGGTGACGGCGTACCAGCTGAAGACCGACGTGGCCCCGTACACAGCCCTGAAGAGCGGCCAGTTCGAGAAGATCACGATGCCCAAACGCTGGCTCTCCGAGAACGCCGTGACCGATCTGCGGGAGGTCGAGTCGAAGATCGCGGTCACCCACCTACGCCAAGGTTCGCTGCTCCAGTCGGACATGATGGTCCGCAAACCCGAACTCCGCGCGGGCGAGCAGGAGATCGCCATCATGATTGACGCCGCCACCGGCGTCGCGGGCAAGATCACACCGGGCGCGACGGTCAACATCTACGCCACGTTCGCCGGTGAGCAGCAGGGCGCGGCGGCCCAGTCCAAGGTCATCGTCTCGAACGCCAAGGTCCTGGACGTCGGCGAACTCACCGCCCTGGACCCGAGCGCGGACGACCGGGGCAACCGGGCCACCGAGGCCGTCCCGATCACCTTCGCGCTGAACACGCTGGACACCCAGCGCGTCGCCTACGCCGAGTCCTTCGCGGAGCACGTGCGCCTCGCGCTCGTCGCCCCGGGCAGCGACGGCACCATCCGCCCGGGGGACCGCACCTACACGCTCGACAAGGACAAGTGAGGATGGGATGACCACCAGAATCCTCCCCGCCGTCGGTGACCTCGACGCTGCCCGCTCCGTCATCACCCTGCTCAGCCAGCTGCCCGACGCCGAACCGGCGACCCCCGCCGGCGACTCCACCCAGCTCATCGACACGCTGGCCCGGCTCGCGGGAGAGGCGCTCGACGAGCTGCCCGAGGTGGTGCTGGTCCACGAGCGGATCGGTCCGGTGCCGGCCCTGGAGCTGATCCGGGAGGTGTCGCTGCGGTTCCCCTCCGTCGGCGTCGTCATGATCACCGCGGACGCCAGCCCGAACCTCTTCGCCGACGCGATGGACTCCGGGGCCCGCGGCCTGGTCACCCTGCCACTGAGCTACGAGGAGCTGGCCAACCGCGTCCAGGCGGCCGCCCAGTGGTCCGCCGGCGTACGCCGCCACCTCACCTCCGGGAACGACGTCTTCACCGGCCCCGGCGGCACGGTGGTCACGGTCACCGGCGCCAAGGGCGGCGTCGGCGCGACCGTCACCGCCATCCAGCTCGCCCTGGCCGCGCAGGCGTCCGGCAACACCGTCGCGTTGGTGGACATGGACCTCCAGACCGGGGACATCGCCTCGTTCCTCGACGTCCAGTTCCGCCGCTCCCTCGTCGACCTGGCCCTGATCACCGACATATCGCCCAGGGTGCTGTCCGACGCGGTGTTCACCCACTCCACCGGCCTGTCCCTGCTGCTCGCCCCCGGCGAGGGCGAACGAGGCGAGGAGGTCAGCGACCGTTCGGCCCGCCAGATCGTCAGCGCGCTCCGCACCCGCTACGAGATCGTCGTCATCGACTGCGGCGGCCAGATGAACGGGGCCAACGCGGCGGCCATCGAGATGGCGGACGTGGCCCTGCTGGTCACGACCCCCGACGTGGTCGCGGTGCGCGGCGCGAAACGCATCGTACGGATGTGGGAACGGCTCCAGATCCGCAAGGCCGAGGAGACGGTCACCCTCGTCAACCGCCTCACCCGCAACACGGAGATCCAGCCGCCGTTGATCCAGAAGATCACCGGCACCCGGGTCGCCTCGGCGGCGATCCCCGCGAACTTCAAGGAGCTGCAGGCGTCCATCGACTCCGGACGCCTGCACGAACTGGACGCCAAGAGCACGGTCAAGCAGGCGCTCTGGGGCCTGGCCGGCGAGCTGGGCATCGTCAAGGAGGGCGCGACGGCGAAGAAGAGCGGCGGTGCCCTGGTCAAGAGGGGCAGCGGCGCCTTCAAGAACGACCGGGGCTCGATCGGACGCCCGCGCCGTCGGCGCGACGGCTCCGGACGCGGGCCCGGAGACTCCGAGGGGACACGTTGAGCGATGACCACCACAAGGACGGCACGAAGCGGCATACGGGGGCGGATCACCGCCCTGCGTGACCGCCGCGACCGGGACCGCGGGCAGGTCGCGGTCGAGTTCCTGGGCATGACCCCCTTCATCATCCTGATCATGCTCGTGCTCTGGGAGTGCGCCCTGATCGGCTACACGTTCAGCCTCGCGGGAAACGCCGCCGACGTGGGCGCGCGCAAGGGCAGCGGCGCGGAGTACGGGGCGGGGGCGGCCTGCCAGGCGGGGGCGAGGGAGGACCTTCCCAAGGCCTGGGCGGACGGGGCGGAGGTGCGGTGCGACGGGGGCAGCGGCCGCCTGTACGAGACCACGGTGACGCTGAAGGTGCCGGTACTGGTGCCGGGTCTGTTCGACCTCGACACGGAGATCAAGGGCAGGGCGGGATCGCCGCAGGAGGATCAGCGATGACGACGCATCCGTACCGGGACGAAGACCGTGACCGAGGCGTGGCCGACGACCTGGACCGGGACCGTAGCCGAGGCAGAGGCCGAGGCAGAGGCCTGGGCCTGGGCCGGGGCCGGGGCCGGGCCAGCGACCGGGACAGCGACCGGGGCCAGGTCGCCCTGGAGTACCTCGGCTTCCTCCCTCTGCTGCTCCTCGTCGCGATGGCGGCCATCCAGCTCGGCCTGGCCGCGTACGCCGTGAACCAGGCGGGCACGGCGGCCCGCGCCGGGGCCCGTACGGAAGCCAGCGTGGACGCCCGGGGCGGCGGCGAGAGCAACGCGCGCGACGCCGTGAGCGACTGGGTGGAGGACGGCGGATTCGCCTACGAAAAGAGCGGCGGCCAGGACATCACGGTGACGGTCCGGGTCAAGGTGCCCTCCGTCGTGCCGGGTCTGGACGACTGGTGGGCCGAGCGGTCCACGACCATGCCCAACGAGAGACCCCGCACCGGATTCTGACCCCGCCCTCTGACCCGCTCCGGTCCCGGTCCCGGCCCCGACCCGGGGCCGAGAACGGACATACCAGACCAGCACCAACCGCCGACACGCCGAGGAGAGTTACGCAGATGAGCCTGCGGGCACGCATGACCGCTCCGGAGGAGCAGGGCGGGGTACGGGAGGACGGCCACCTGGTGGCCACCTACCGGGCCAAGCTGCTGGAGGAGATCGACCTCGCGGAGATGTCCTCGCTGGCCGCCGCCGACCGGCGGGCCCGGCTGGAACGCGTCCTCGGCCACATCATCAGCCGCGAGGGCCCGGTCCTCTCCACCGTGGAGCGATCGCAGCTGATCCGCCGCGTCGTCGACGAGGCGCTCGGCCTCGGCATCCTGGAACCGCTCCTGGAGGACGCGTCCATCACCGAGATCATGGTCAACGGCCCCGACCAGATCTTTGTCGAGCGCAACGGCAAGGTCGAACAGCTCCCGATGCGCTTCGGCTCCCACGAGCAGCTGATGCAGACTATCGAGCGGATCGTGTCGACGGTCAACCGCCGCGTCGACGAGTCCAACCCGATGGTCGACGCACGCCTGCCCAGCGGTGAACGTGTCAACGTGATCATCCCGCCGCTGTCGCTGACCGGCGCGACGCTCACCATCCGCCGCTTCCCGCGCTCCTTCACGCTCCAGGAGATGATCGGCTTCGGCTCGCTGGACGAGCAGATGCTGGTGCTGCTCGCCGGCCTCGTCCAAGCCAAACTCAACATCATCGTGTCGGGCGCCACCGGCACCGGCAAGACGACTCTCCTCAACGCGCTCTCCGGACTGATCCCGAACACCGAGCGCATCGTCACCATCGAGGACTCCGCCGAACTCCAGCTCCAGCAGAGCCATGTGATCCGGCTGGAGTCCCGTCCGGCGAACGTCGAGGGCAAGGGCGAGATCACCATCCGCGACCTCGTCCGCAACTCGCTGCGTATGCGCCCGGACCGCATCGTCGTCGGTGAGGTCCGAGGCGGCGAGTCCCTCGACATGCTCCAGGCGATGTCCACCGGTCACGACGGCTCGCTGGCCACCGTCCACGCCAACAGCGCCGAGGACGCGCTGATGCGTCTGCAGACCCTCGCCTCCATGTCGGAGGTCGAGATCCCCTTCGAGGCGCTGCACGACCAGATCAACAGCGCGGTCGACGTGATCGTCCAGCTCACGCGGCACGCCGACGGCGCCAGGAAGGTCACCGAGATCGCGGTCCTGGACTCGCACGGCCGCGACCCGTACCGCATCGTCACGGTCGCCCGGTTCAACGCCCGGCCGATGTCCCCCGACGGCCGGATCCACGGCGACTTCCAGTACCTCCCGCTGCCCCGGAGGCTCGCCGAGCGCCTCTACCTGGCCAGTCAGCCCATTCCGCAGGCGTTCGGCGTCGCCCAGTCCGCCGGACAGCTCGCCACCCGAGAGGCCAACTAGGTACCGAGCCATGGACAACGTCAACCTCCCCCTGGTCACCGTCGGTGTCACGCTGCTGGCCTGCGTGCTCGGCGTGATGGGCCTGTACGCCTACTCCGGCGGCAAGGCCGACCGCGATGCCCTCGTCGAGCGGCTCTCGCACGTCGGGCAGATCCCCGAGACGGGCCGCGTCCGCCGCTTCAAGGGCCTGGACCGCAGGCTGCGCGGCACCCTCCTCGGCCGGAAGCTGGAGCTGAAACTCGCCACGACCGGCATGGACCTCACACCCGGTGAGTTCCTCGTCTACGCGCTCGTCGCGATGGCGGGGCTCTGGATGACGGCCTCTGCCGTGCTCGCCGCGTTCTTCGGCCCGGTCGCCGCCCTGATCGGCCTCTGGGGCACCAACGCGTTCCTCAACTGGCAGCGGGTCAAGCGCACCGAACGCTTCATCAACCAGCTCCCCGAACTCTCCCGCATCCTCGCCAACGCCACCCAGGCCGGCCTGGCCCTGCGCACCTCGCTGTCCATGGCCGCCGAGGAACTGGACAATCCGGCCGGGGAGGAACTGGCCAGGGTCGCACGCCGACTGGCGGTGGGCGAACCCCTGGAGGACGCGCTGAGTGAACTGACCGACCGCCTCCCGTCCCGCGAACTAGTGGTCCTGGTGACGACGCTGGTCCTCTCCAACCGGGCCGGCGGCACGGTCGTCAGCTCGCTGCGCAACCTCACCGAGACCCTGGAGGAGCGCAAGGAGACCCGCCGCGAGGTCAAGACCCAGCTCTCCCAGGTCACCGTCACCGCATACGCCGTACCGGCCTTCGGCATCGGCGCGATGCTCCTGATGAACGCGGTCATGCCCGGCGCACTGGACCGGATGACCGGCGCGTTCATCGGCCAGGCGGCGGTGGTCGTGGCCATCGCCCTGTACGCCATCGGCTTCGTGGTCATCCGCCGCCTGTCCCGTATCGACGTCTGACGAGCTGGGAGAAGAACCGCCATGGACCTGCTGCTAGCCCTGGTCGTCGGCCTCGCCGTCTACGGGGCCATCCACGGCATACGGATGTACCGGGCCGACGCCAAACTCCCCACCGACCTGGCGGTCGCCCTGGAATCCGGCTCCTCCCGCACCAGCGCGGTCGGCTCCGGCATCGACCGCCTCGGCATCCGCTGGGCCCCCATGGTGCTGCGGATGATGGGCCCCAAGGCCGTCAACAGGAAACGCCGCCAGATCGACCTGGCGGGCAACCCCGGCGGCCTCACCATCGACCGTTACGCGGCCCGCCGCGCGGTCTACGGCGTGCTGGGCCTCCTGGGCGCCTTCTCCATGCTCCTGCGCGGCCAGCTGTTCCTGGCCCTCCTGATGATCGCGTTCGGTCTGTTCTGGGTGGAGGCGGGCATCTGGTCGGCCATCCGCGTCCGCCGCGAGCACATCGAACGCACTCTCCCGGACTTCCTCGACGTCCTGGCCGTAGTCGTCTCCGCCGGGCTCGGCTTCCGGCAGGCGCTGGACCGGGTGGCGGAGAAGTACGAGGGCCCGTGGTCCGACGAACTGCGCATCACGCTGCGGCAGATGGACATGGGCGTCAGCCGCCGCCAGGCCTTCGAGGAACTGCGCAGACGCAACGACTCCGAACAGGTCGCCATGTTCGTCACGACGCTCCAGCAGGGCGAGGAGCTGGGGGCGCCGATCGTCGAGACGCTCATCCAGATCGCCAACGACATGCGCCGCACCGACGCCCAGAACGCCCGCCGCAAGGCGGCCAGGGCGATCCCGAAGGCGACGTTCGCGGTGACCACGTTCCTTCTGCCCGGCACGCTCGTTCTTCTCACCGTCGGATTCGTGTACGGAGCGGACGTCGACTTCGCGTTCCTCACGGGGGGATGACATGAACGGGGGGCGTGGTGGGGACGGAACCCCTGCGCCCCGGAACGCTCTTCGAGCGACGGTTGCACGGGACGCAAGGGCCGTACGGGGCACGAGGCGGAGGTGACAGGCCATGGCATACCAGCTCAGTGGCGTGCTGCCCGGACCGACCACGGGCCTGACGCGCGCCCACACCGGCACCCCGGCCCGCCCGGCCCTCGCCATCCAGGTCAACGCGCTCCAGGCGATGTGCCGCCAGGTGTTCGGCTTCCGCCTGGCGATGATCGCGATAGCGGCTCCGTACGCCATCGGCGGTACGGCGCCCGGTCTGCCCACCTGGTTCATCGGCACGGCGATCCTGTTCACCTTCATGGGCTCGTACCTCCTGTTCCGCGACTGGGAGCGGTTCGGCCCGGTACTCCTGCGCCACCCCTGGCTCCTGGCCGTCGACGTGTTCTTCGGTGCGCTGCTGCTGATCACGGCGACCCCCGAGTCGACACTGGCATACGTCACCGTCTGCACCCCGCTGCTGGCGGGCCTGGTCCAGGGCTGGCGCGGCGCGGCGGCCTTCGCGGCGCTCCAGGTGGTCATCGTCTTCGGCGTGTACGCGAGCGTCCCGAAGCTGGAGGGCGGCAGGGGGACGGCACTCCTCCTGCCCGGCTTCTGCGTGATCGCCGGGGCGGTCGGGGTCACCCTGCGCAATCTGCTCCTGCGCTTCGGGACGGCGACCCAGGCGCTCACCGAGACCCGGGCGCGGCTGGCGGTGAACGAGGCGGTGGACGGCGAACGCACTCGCCTCGCCCGGGAGATGCACGACTCGGTCGCCAAGACGCTGCACGGCCTGGCGCTGGCCGCCGACGGTCTGGCCTGCTCGGCGCACCGGATGGACCCGCCCACCGTGAAACTCCAGGCGGAACTGGTCGCCCGCGCCGCCCGCCGGGCCGCCGCCGAGTCCCGGGAACTGCTTACCGACCTGCGCCGGGAACAGGGCCTGGAGGACGGCGTCGACCTGGTCGCGGAACTGGCGGCGCAGACACAGGACTTCACCGCCCGCCATCCGGTCACGGCCACGTTCCGCCGCCTCGCCGAGGAGACCCCGGTCCCGCCGGTGCCGCAGGCGGTGGCCCGGCAGCTCCTCACCGTCGCCTCCGAGGCCCTGGAGAACGCCCACCGCCACGCGCGCCCCTCGTACCTGATCGTCCTCGCGGGCGTGAAGGGCGACATGCTCCGCCTCAGCGTGTACGACGACGGGCGCGGCCTGCCCGAAGGAACAACGCTCGACACCCTCCGCCGGGCCGGCCACTTCGGCCTCGTCGGCATGGTGGAGCGGGCCGCGTCCATGGGCGCCCGCATCCGGATCGGCCGGGGCGAGGCGGAGAAGGGCACGGAGGTGCGGGTCGAGCTTCCCCTGGCGGCGCTGACGAGCACGGTGGCGGAGGCGAACATCCGGCCGGCGCTGACGAGCACGGTGGCGGAGGAGAACACCCGGCCGGCGTCTCCGCCCGCCCCCTTGCTGCCGGTCGCGCCACCGCCCTCGCCCGCACCGGCGAACGTAACGACCCCCCACCCATGACCCGACCCTGAGAGGAGGTCGCAGCATGCCGGACGATGCCTCCCCCGCGCCGCACCGCTACGGGACGGCGGCCCACCACCCCGCCCCCCAGCACACGTCGTCGCACATCCCGCTCACCCCGGCCCCCGGCCACCAGCACCCTGCGATCCAGTCCCCGACGATACCGACGCCCTCCCCGGAGCCCGGAGACCCCACCGCGTCCCCCTTCCCATCGGCACCGACGTCCCCCGCCCCACCCCGGCTCCGGGTGGTGGTCGCGGACGACAACCCGGTGGTCCGGGCGGGCCTGGGCGTCCTGCTCTCGGGCCGCGCCGACA
Organism: Streptomyces sp. SM11; assembly: GCF_002910905.1. Lineage (GTDB taxonomy): Bacteria > Actinomycetota > Actinomycetes > Streptomycetales > Streptomycetaceae > Streptomyces. The sequence continues at coordinate 25,485 of NZ_NEUE01000191.1, forward strand.
TCCAGGTCGTCGCGGAGGCGGCGGACGGCCGCGAGGCGTACGAGAAGACGCACCAGCACCACCCCGACGTGGTCCTGCTCGATGTACGGATGCCCGGAGTGGACGGCCTCTCGGCGCTGCCGCACCTGGTGGGCATCGCGCCCGTGCTGATGCTGACGTACAGCCGGGAGAACGAGATCGTCCACGAGGCGCTGAGCCTGGGCGCGGGCGGCTACCTGGTGCACGGCGAGTTCACAGCGGACCAACTGGTCCAGGCGGTAAGGGACACGAAGGACGGCCGCGCCAACTTCACGGCCACGGCGGCCGCCGCCCTGCTGGCCCAAATGCGCCGGGGGACGGCCCCGCAGAAGGGCCCCCTGCCCGAAGGGCTGGGGGCAGCTCCGACGACACTGCCCGTACCCGGGCACGCACCGCCGGGCCCCTTCGAAAGTTCGGAAAGTCTTTCGCAACTGCAACCTCCTGTGGGACAGTCTTCTGTGTCCGGGGGGTCGGCGCCCACCCCCAACAGGCAGCAGTACAGGCTGAGTTCGAGGGAGGTTGAGGTCATGGACCTGATTGCGTCCGGAATGAGCAATCAGCAGATCGCCGCCACCTGCTTCATCAGTGAGAAGACGGTCAAGAACCACATCAACCGCATCTTCGCGAAGCTCCACAGCGCCACCCGCAGCGAGGCCATTGCCCACTGGCTCGGCACCGCGCCCCGGAACCCCGGGCGGAAGCCATGACCGAGCGATCTCGCAACGAGAGGGCCCAGACGACTCTTTGGGCCCGGAAGTGGGCCCACGGGCCCTCTGGGCGAGCGATAATTCCCCTCTATGTTTCTCATGTCGCCAACGGCACCGGGCGGGAGGAATCCGGTACCGAGGACGACACCGCAGGATCGTGCGAGTCGGCCGCCAACCGGCCGGCCGAACCAGGAGGGGAACACCATGTCGAACATCACCCTGAAGGCCGCCGTCCGCGTCAACGGCTGGGCCAACACCGCCGTCAGCAGCATGCAGAAGCGCTACGCGGCGAAGGACCGGGGGCAGACGGCGTTCGAGTACCTGGGCATCGTCCTGGTGGTTGTGGCGATCATCGGTGCGATCGCGGCTGCTGGGATCGGCGGGAACATCTCGGACCGCATCGGTGGACTGGTGACCGCCATCACCTCTGGCTGATGCGTACAGGTCTACGAGGCGACGCTGGGCAGGCCTTCCCCATCTACATCATGATGGTGGCGGGCCTGCTCTTCCTTGCGTTGGCCTTCTTCGCTGTCGGTAAGGCATCGGCGTTGCGCAACGGTTCCCAGGGTGCGGCGGACGCCGCCGCACTGGCCGCCGCTCAGAAGGCACGTGCCGATTTTGGGCCCGGATTCCTCGGATCGCTGCCCGACAATATGCTGGACGACTTCCTCGACGAGCCTTTCGCTCCACACTGCGCTGAGGCACAGCGACTTGCCGACGCCAACGACGCGGACAGGAAGCTCTGCTATCCGACCCCTGGGTACCTGCGTGACACGATCACGGTCGAGGTCGAGGGACGCAAGCCGGTGGACTCACCGGTGATCCCCGGTTCACAGAACAAGAAGGCCAAGGCCAAGGCTACCGCTCTCATCGAGTTCAACTGCCCCAATCCGAAGGCTGTGGACCGCGACAGCGATGGAGTCCAGGACCTCTTCATCTTCACGTGCCGGAAAGGCGAGATCGTCAAGATCGCGACGGCCGAGATCAGCCCTGGCCTGTGGGAGACCGTGAGTAGAACTCTCTTTGACGTGCGGTTGGTCGACCAGTGACAGCGAAGCGAACGACGAGTAGAGGAATCGGACCATGAGAATGCGGCGGACCACGACGACCAGAAGGGCAATGACGGCTGTCACAGTGACGGCCGCCTTGGCCCTTGCGCTCGCCGGCTGTGGCGACGACGGAGGTGACGAGCCCGGCAACGAAGGTTCCAGGGTTCCGTCCGCCCCGGCCAGTCCCTCCGCGGAGGACAAGGGCGAGCCGCAGCAGCAAGACACGGCTGCGGGCGAGAACGTGGATCCGGATGTGAAGCTCGCGGAGGCGCGGGGACAGGGCGGGCTTGTCCTGGTGATCAACGAGGCCAAGCGCGACTCGGGTGGATTCCTCACCGTTCAGGGTGAGGTCACCAATGAGGGGGACCGGGCGCGGATTGCCACGGCGTGGTCGGGGTCCGAGGTGAATATTGTGAACAAGAACCCCAACTCCGTCGCCGGTGCAACGCTGGTGGACAAGGCGGGAAAGAAGCGCTACTACGTGCTCCGGGACACGGACTCCCGTTGCCTCTGCACCACGGCGATCTCATCCCTCGCTCCGGGCAAGTCGGCGCCGATCTTCATGCAGTTCCCCGCTCCGCCGCAGGGCACGACTGAGGTTGACTTCACGCTCCCGACCTTCGCCACCACCTCGCTGAAGATCTCTGGGTGAGTGCGGCCATGAAGACCACTCAACGCCCCAGGGCGGTGCGCAACGCAGGGCAAGCCGTCGCGGTCGTCGTGCTGCTCGCTGGCACCACGCTGCTCGGAGCGTCTCCCTCGTACGCCGACGACGGACCGAGCATTCCGCCCGGCACGGAGGCGACGTCGGAGCCGCCCGTTCCCGTCGACCCGAACGACCCGGATCTGAAGATGCCCGAGGGCGGCACCCTCGCTCCCGGCCGGGTCCTCGACATCGTCCAGGTGGTCGAAGACCTCGGCGGCGAGGAGCGCCGCGAGGACAGCAACGCCGACATCAAGTTCGCGCTCCAGGCCGAAGTCCTCTTCGGTAAGGACAGTGCGAAGCTCAGCTCGGCGGCCAACGCCCGCATCGCCGCCATCGCCGAGGAGATCAAGAAGCAGAACGGGACGAAGGTCCGGGTGTTCGGCTTCACCGACAACCTCGGTTCCTCGGCCCACGGAGACGTCCTGTCCAAGCAGCGGGCCGACGCCGTGCACGGGGTCCTGTCGAAGGAGCTCGGCCCCACGATCACGTACGAGATCAGGGGCTATGGCGAGCAGTACCCGATCGCCAGCAACAGCAACGAAGAGGGCCGGAAGAAGAACCGCCGCGTGGAGGTCTCCTTCCCGCGCGGTGCGGGGTCCTGACCTCGGCCTTCACGTATGCAGCCATGAGGTCTCAGCTTGGATCCACCGCGTAGAAGTCGATGAATAGATTTCGAGGCTTCTTGCGGTGGATTTCTGCTGGCAGGCAGGGGCGGACACCGGATGGCTACGCTTCGCTGGGTACGTCGCGCGCCCATCGATCATCGTCACACCGCCGTGACCTGCACACCTGCACACCTGCAAGATTTTCTCGACTTTGAGTCGCCCAGCGGCTTCCCGAAGCTGAGAAGCACGTCAAGTAGCGCTACGTAACCGGGATCTACCGGAGGCTCGACGTTGCGCGAAATGCCGTGACCTGCGGCGAGACATCTACGAACGGCACCCGCCCTGTCGTCGTCCCGAGCCCGGGACGACGACAGGGCGGGTGGAAGTGCGGGCTGGATGGCTATTGGTCGAGGAAAGGCAGCAGTACCCGGTGCAGCGGCAGGTAGGCCGGTTGGTTGCGCTGGCCAATCTGGTAGCCGCGCATCCCTGCCGCAGTGGCCGCGGTGACCTCGTCAGGGTTCTCGCCCTCGAATACCGCCCGGCAGCTGCCCGAGTGCTCGATGCCTCGCTGGAACAGGGCCGGTGCCGGTTTGTACTCCTCGGTGCCGCGAGGGGTGAAGATCCGGTCGCCGAAGTACTCCCAGACGAACGGCTCCGTCTCCGACCAACTCGCCGAGATGTACTTCTTCGTCGCCTCCGCCCGTTCGGCATCGGTCGTGCCCCAGCTCGGCGGCACGTTCGTGGTGATACCCATCGGCACCCCAGGGCTGATGCGTTCTCAGCTTTCAAGATCGAGTAGCTGGAGGGTGTGGTCGGTTCGGGACCGGTAGTGGTCGGTGGCGGCGGCGGTGTTCGTCCAGCCGGCCTGGCGGATGAGGCCGATGGCGAGATTGCGGAGGGTGGCCATCGCGCGGGGTGCGGTGCCGGTGCGGACGTGGGAAGCGTCCTCGGCGAAGGTCACGTCTCTCACATGGTGCAGGGCTTCGACCTGCCAGTGTCCGCGGATGAGTTCGGCGATTCGGTCCGCGGCGGCTTGTTCGGGAGCGAGGCTGGTGACCGCGTAGATCGTCGTGATGGTCGTCTTGCCGGTGGTGCGGTTGGTTCGGCGGCGCTTGACCTTGATGGCCTGCACGGCGTGCGGGAAAGGGAGTCCGGGCTGGACGGTGCAGACCTTGAGGCGCCGGATCTCGCGTCGGCCGTGGCCCTGTTCGCGGGTGCGGTGCTGGAGCGGGACCTCGCGCCAGGGCAGGCGCCGCAGCTGTCGGCGGAGGTTCTTCTGGTTGCCCTTGACGACCAGGATGTAGTGCCCGCCCCGCGTGATGACGTGTTCGGCGTGGCCGGTCCGGGTGTGCATCGCATCGGCGGTGATGACGTATCTGCGCAGGTCGAGCCCTTCCAGCAGCAGGGCGAAGGCGGGGATCTCGTTGCTCTTGGCGGCGATCTGCCG